>NZ_CP133784.1:3616341-3944288 GCF_034353875.1 Pseudomonas sp. MH9.2 | reverse complement strand
CCGATCCACTGGCCCAAGTCAGCGATTTTGATATTCGTTTGTTGCGCATCTTTCGAAGCGTAGTCGAGTCCGGCGGCTTTTCGGCGGCCGAAAGCGCGCTGGGCATTGGCCGTTCGGCGATCAGCCAACAGATGAGCGATCTTGAACAACGACTCGGCTTGCGCCTTTGCCAGCGTGGACGCGCGGGCTTTTCCCTGACAGAAGAAGGCCGGGAGGTCTATCAGTCGTCTTTGCAGCTATTAAGTGCCTTAGAAAGCTTTCGCACCGAGGTCAACGGTCTGCATCAACATTTACGCGGAGAGCTGAACATCGGCCTGACCGACAATCTGGTCACACTGCCGCACATGCGCATCACCCATGCCCTGGCGCAATTGAAGGAACGCGGCCCGGACGTACATATTCAGATCCGCATGATCGCGCCCCATGAAGTAGAACAGGGTGTACTCGACGGGCGCTTGCACGTGGGCGTCGTGCCGCAGGCCAGCGCCCTGTCCGGGCTGGAATATCAGCCGTTGTACAGCGAACGCTCCCTACTCTATTGCGCTGTTGGCCATCCGCTCTTCTATATGGATGACGCCGCGCTGAACGACGAACGATTGAATGCTCAGGACGCTATCGCCCCGACCTTTCGCTTGCCTGCGGACATTCAGGCGCATTACCAGGCACTCAATTGCACCGCCAGCGCCTCGGATCGTGAAGGCATGGCCTTTTTGATTCTCACCGGGCGCTATATCGGCTACCTGCCGGATCACTACGCCAGCCTGTGGGTTCAGCAAGGTCGACTGCGCGCGCTAAAACCGACGGCACGTTTTTATGACTTGAGTCTGGCCTCGGTCACTCGCAAGGGACGTCGCCCTCATCTGGTGCTGGAAAGCTTTCTTGAAAGCCTGGCCGCCACGCGCTGAGGCTCTTTTTCCGCGCCTGCGCGGTGGATTTGCGACCAGATAAATAGCTACTAAATGTTTTATCTAATTGATTTAAATGACTTAAATAAACTTAAACGCTGCATTACCTGAACACCTGGACAGCTTTTTGCAGAACATCGGTACTGATCCGCCCTCATCCGCACCGAGAGTTTGATATGCAGCCTGAGTCTTCTCCCAACAATGACCTGATCTACGGCCTGAATGACCGGCCAAAACCTTTGCCAGCTGTGCTCGCAGCGCTGCAACACGTGCTCGCAAGTTTCGTCGGCATTATCACGCCACCCCTGATCATTGGCTCGGCGCTGGGCCTGACTGTTTACCTGCCCTACCTGATCAGCATGGCGCTGATGGTCTCCGGCGTGGGCACATTCATTCAAGCGCGACGCCCGTTCGGTATCGGTGCCGGCATGATCTGCCTGCAAGGCACCAGCTTCGCGTTTCTGGGTGCCATCCTGTCAGCGGGCTTTCTGGTCAAACAGCGTGGCGGCAACCCGGAAGACATCCTGGCGATGATCTTCGGCGTGTGTTTTTTTGGCGCGCTGGTGCAGATTGTTCTCAGCCGATTCATTGGTCAGTTACGTAGGGTGATAACCCCGCTGGTGACAGGCATCGTCATCACCCTGATCGGCATAAGTCTGATTAACGTAGGCATCACCGATCTGGGCGGCGGCTTCAAGGCGCCGGACTTCGGCGAACCGATAAATCTGGGGCTTGGCGCTTTCGTGCTGCTGGTGATTATTCTGCTTAATCGCTCGAACACGCCGTGGGTGCGCCTGTCCGCAATTATCATTGGCCTGGCAGCGGGCAGCCTCGCCGCCTGGTTTTGCGGAAAACTTGAGCCGCACATCATCACCGACTTACCGATAATCAGCGTGCCGATCCCCTTCAAGTTCGGCTTCAATTTCGATTGGACGGCTTTTCTTCCCGTGGCCCTGATCTACTTGATCAGCACCCTCGAAACCGTGGGTGATCTGACTGCCAACTGCATGCTTTCGCGTCAGCCCATCACCGGCCCCAGCTATATCGCACGACTCAAAAGCGGTGTGCTCGGTGACGGCGTCAGTTGCATGATCGCCGCTACCTTCAGCGCGTTCCCCAACACCACCTTTGCCCAGAACAACGGGGTGATTCAATTGACGGGGGTCGCCAGCCGTTATGTCGGGCTGTACATCGGGCCGCTGCTGTTCATGCTGGGGCTGTTTCCCATGATCGGCGCGCTGCTTGAGCAAATCCCAAAACCCGTTCTGGGCGGCGCGACCCTGGTGATGTTCGGTAGCGTTGCTGCTGCGGGCGTACGCATCCTGTCCCAAGCCCGACTGGACCGCCGCAGCATGCTGATCATTGCCACATCCTTCGGCGTAGGTCTGGGGATTGCTGCGCAGCCGACACTGCTCAGTCACCTGCCAAAAATGGTGCAGACCCTGTTCGACTCGGCGATTACCAGCGGCGGTATCACGGCCATTGTGATGTGCATGCTGTTGCCGGAGCATAAGGACACTGCTCCCGCAGACCAAACTGAAGCCAAAATCGACGCCCTGGAGCATTAATTTGCGCTGCTGGCTCTTGTCTGATCGTCGCGGGTGCGTTATCTGTTCTCAGCTTGCAGCCCATGATCCGTCCGGAACCGCCCATGACCTTTGAAGTCCCAGCCCATAGCGCCCAAGCCGTCGCTAAACCTGCCAGCCGCATTCGCCAGAAGAACGAAGAGGCAATCATCAAAGCCGCAGAGGACGAGTTCGCCCGTCATGGCTTCAAAGGCACCAGCATGAACACCATCGCGAAGAATGCAGGCTTGCCCAAAGCTAACCTGCACTACTACTTCACCAACAAGTTGGGGTTGTACATTGCGGTGTTGAGCAACATCCTCGACCTGTGGGACAGCACGTTCAACGCGTTGAGCGTCGACGACGATCCCGCTCATGCGCTGAGCCATTACATTCGCGCCAAGATGGAGTTTTCTCGACGCCAGCCACAAGCATCACGGATCTTCGCCATGGAAATCATCAGCGGAGGCGAATGCCTGAATGAGCATTTCAGTCAGGACTACCGCGCCTGGTTTCAGGGCCGGGCAGCCGTTTTTCAAGCCTGGATCGATGCCGGAAAAATGGACCCCGTCGACCCCGTGCATCTGATTTTCCTGCTCTGGGGCAGCACCCAGCACTACGCTGACTTCGCCACGCAGATTTGTCGGGTCACCGGTCGCGCCCGCTTGACCAAGCAGGACATGGAAACCGCCAGCGACAATTTGATCCGCATCATCCTCAAAGGTTGTGGGCTGACGCCTCCGGCTGCTTGAGCGGTCCGTTACAGGAAACAGTGGTTCACGTCGTCGATAGCTGGAACATACGCATGCCTTTTACCCTTGCTGGCCCTTGCGAATACCGGGAAGAAATTCGCAAAAGCCGCTTTATTACCCTTGCAGCCCCCATCACCAGCGCTGCCCAGGCCCAAGCGTTCATCGAGCAGCACAGCGATCTGAATGCCACGCACAATTGCTGGGCCTGGAAACTGGCCGATCACTATCGCAGCAGCGACGATGGAGAGCCCGGTGGTACCGCCGGCCGGCCCATTCTGGCAGCGATCGAAGCGCAGGATTGCGATCAAGTCGTGGTGTTGGTGATCCGCTGGTATGGCGGCATCCAATTGGGCACTGGCGGCCTCGCTCGCGCGTACGGTGGTGGCGCAAATAAATGCCTGCAGCAGGCCGAGCGACTGCCCTTGATCCATCGGGTGCAATTGAGCTGTACGTGCAGTTTCAGCGAACTGACGCTGGTCAAGGTGCGTCTGGCCGAACTGCATGGCCTGCTGGAGAACGAAACATTCACCGCCAATGGCGTCGAATTGCAGATCGCCCTGGGCCCTGAGCACTTCGACATTTTGCAGCGACAACTGGCAGATCTGAGTCGCGGACGGATTCTCTTGCAGCGCCTTGAGGACGACTGAATCCACGCCTTACCCCCTTCTGGTTAATTGCCCACATCTACTGTGCACCCGGCTGTGGATAAGCTGAGTACACACCCCTGCGGGCCTTGCTGCGTATGGCGTTGCGACGACTGGTTGTTTTTTGCTCAATCCACCCATTACTGAAATAAAACCTCCTTAAAACAGGGTGTTATCGTCACTTATCGCAGTTGGGTACTTCCCGGTCACTCTTTATTCCCGCACTTTTGTCTTGCGCACAATAACTGTGGAGCAACCTGTGGATAAGCCGTGCAAGCCTGCCTCAGGCGTAGACAGATCATGGCGTGCGCTCAGCTGGTCATTTTTTGTTCAACTGCGGGAAGACACACTCAACGTCATCGACATTCGTATCGCCGAACTAAACGAGTTACGCCTTGAGTTGCAACAACGCCTGGGTCAACGTTGTCCATTGAGTCCATGAGGCGGCAATTTCCCTCTGGGCTATTTCTTCCCTGAACCACTTTTTGTGAACAAGGAGTTCTATCCATGCCGCATACCAAAACCGCGCTAATCATTGGCGCCTCCCGTGGCCTTGGCCTGGGCCTGGTGCAGCGCCTCTCCGAGCAAGGCTGGCAAGTGACCGCCACGGTGCGTGACCTGCACAAAGCCGGTGGACCACAGACGATCCCTGAGGTGCAGGTCGAGGTGCTCGATATCAATGAGCTGTCATCGTTGAATGCCTTCACCGAGAAGCTGAAAGGACAGGTTTTTGATCTGCTGTTCATCAACGCCGGCGTCAGCGGACCAAAGCACCAGAGCGCCGCGCAAGCTACCGTCGACGAACTCGGCCAGCTGTTCATGACCAACGCCATTGCCCCCATTCGTCTGGCCGAAAGAATGATCCAGCAGATTCGTCCCGACACCGGGGTCCTGGCGTTTATGAGTTCGGTGCTGGGCAGTGTTACGTGCCCCGAAGGCAACGACATGGCGTTGTACAAAGCCAGCAAGGCCGCGCTGAACTCCATGACCAATTCCTTCGTTACACAATTGGCGGACCCGAAGCCGACGGTCCTGTCCCTGCATCCGGGCTGGGTGAAAACCGACATGGGCGGCGAAAATGCTCATATCGATGTAGAGACCAGCACCCATGGTTTGGTCGAACAGATTGATGACTATGCCGGCAAGGGTGGTCATCACTTCATCAACTACAAAGGTGAAACGATTCCCTGGTAATTAACCGGCCTGATAAACTTCGGCCTCACCGCGGCTTCTACCTGAAGCACGGCGACCCTGGATCAGCAGACAGGGCAACACTGAGCTGGCGAACCTGAACCCCACTTTCAGAGGAGCCGGCCCATGCCTGCGACCCGCATCTGGCTACAAAACCCCTTGGCCATTTTCACCGCCAACGACCTCGACGCCCGTGGAGGCCTGGTGATTGAAGACGGTGTGATCCGCGAACTGCTCACCGCAGGCCAGCAACCGTCCGCGCCCTGCGGCCACACTTTCGACGCCCGTGAGCATGTCGTGCTGCCGGGGCTGATCAATACCCATCACCACTTCTATCAAACCCTGACCCGCGCTTGGGCTCCTGTAGTCAACCAAGCGCTGTTCCCGTGGCTCAAAACCCTGTACCCGGTGTGGGCGCGGCTGACCCCGGACAAGCTGGCGCTGGCCAGCAAAGTGGCGCTGGCCGAGTTACTGCTGTCGGGCTGCACCACCGCCGCCGACCATCACTACCTGTTCCCCGAAGGGCTGGATCACGCCATTGATGTTCAAGTGCAAAGCGTCCATGAGCTAGGCATGCGCGCCATGCTCACGCGTGGCTCCATGAGCCTGGGTGAAGCCGATGGAGGGTTACCGCCGCAACAAACCGTGCAGCAGGGTGAAGTGATTCTCGCCGACAGCCAGCGCCTGATCGCCGAGTATCATCAGCGCGGCGACGGTGCGCAGATTCAGATTGCGCTGGCGCCCTGTTCACCGTTTTCAGTCACACCAGAAATCATGATCGACAGCGCGGCCCTCGCCGAACAACTGGATGTGCGCCTGCACACGCACCTGGCAGAGACCCTCGATGAAGAGGACTTCTGCCTGCAACGTTTTGGCCTGCGCACCGTGGATTATCTAGACAGCGTCGGCTGGCTCGGACCGCGTACCTGGCTAGCCCACGGCATTCACTTCAATCCGGATGAGATCAGACGATTAGGCGCCGCTGGCACGGGAGTCTGCCATTGCCCGAGCTCGAACATGCGCCTGGCCTCGGGCATCTGCCCTACTCTGGACCTACTGGCCGCAGGCGTCCCCCTGGGGTTGGGCGTTGACGGCTCGGCGTCCAACGACGCGTCAAACATGATCCTGGAAACACGTCAGGCGCTGTACCTGCAACGCCTGCGATATGGTGCAGAAAAAATCACCCCCGAGTTGGTGCTCGGCTGGGCCACCAAAGGTTCGGCAACGCTGCTGGGGCGCAGTGATATCGGTGAACTGGCGGTCGGTAAACAAGCGGATCTTGCCTTGTTCAAACTCGACGAGCTGCGTTTTTCCGGCAGTCACGACCCGCTGTCTGCCCTGCTGCTGTGCGGTGCAGATCGGGCGGACCGGGTGATGATTGGCGGTCGCTGGCGGGTGATCGACGGGCAGGTCGAAGGCCTCGATCTAAAAAAGCTGATCGCCTATCATACCCAGGCGGCGCGGCAGTTGATCAGCGGCTGACTTAAAGCCCGAGCAGCGACAGCATGATAAAAGTCGCGAACAGCACAAAGTGAGTCATGCCTTCGATGGCATTGGTTTCGCCATCATTCAGGTTTATCGCGCTGACCAATAGCGTGATGAACATCATCACGCTTTGCACCGGGGTCATCGCCATCTGGAACGGCTGACCGCTGTACAGCGCCATCGCCTCCATGACTGGAACGGTCAGGATCACCGTTGACAACGAGGCGCCCAACGCGATGTTCACGACGGACTGCATGCGGTTGGCCAAGGCCGCGCGCAAGGCCGTCAGAATCTCGGGTGCAGCGGAAATAGCCGCCACTAGAATTGCCGTCATGACCGGCGGTGCGCCTGTCCCCTCCAGGCCAAGGTCGACAGTTTTCGACATCACTTCAGCCAGCGCACCGATCACCACTACGCCAAAAATCAGGGTGCCGATCGAACGCACCAGGTTGATCGATGGAGCCTCTTCGGCGGGCAAGTTCTTGCGCATTTTTTCAGGGTAGCTATAGCTGAAAAAGTAACTGTGCGGCCCCACCTGCATGCGCAGAAACAAGGCGTACAGCACCACCATCGCGCCAATCGTGAACGCCGAATAAACCTTCCAGTCACCTTCGGGAATGAACTCCGGCACCACCATGGAAACGCCCATCGCAGTGAGGATCATCACACTGTACGTGCGCGCCGAATCATCGTTGTAGGACTGCTCGCCATGCTTGAGCCCGCCCATCAGCGCCGCCAGCCCCAAAATGCCGTTGATATCGAGCATCACCGCTGAATAAATCGTGTCGCGCACCAGTGTCGGTGAAGGCTCGTTGCTCATCATGATCGCCAGAATCACGACCTCGACCAAGACGGCCGACAGCGTCAGGATCATCGTGCCATAGGGATCGCCGAATTTATGCGCCAACAGTTCGGCATGGTGGGCCACGCGCATCGACGCGCAGACAATCGCCGCCACCAGTGCAATCCCGCCCGCCTGCGCAACACCCTGGCCATGATTCAGCAACGCATGTTCGAAGGGGAACGCGATCAGCGCACCGAGGACAGCCAGCAGTAGAAACTTTTCATCTCTGAAGTAAGTCAGCATTGGAATGCCTTGGGTCAAAAGTGTCATTGTCAGTAAATGTTTCGCGACTAACGGTAACAGCAAATACGTTGCGCCGCGGCTTCAACCGGCGAGTCGGCCACGCCACGTAAAGGAAGCGATCTCAAAGCGGACATCCCTCTGTAGAATGCCGACTATCTGCACCTGATGAGAAAAGCACATGTACGAATGGCTCAACGCATTGCCCAAGGCAGAACTGCACCTGCACCTGGAAGGCTCGCTGGAACCCGAATTGCTCTTTGCACTGGCTGATCGCAACAAGATCGCCTTGCCTTGGGCCGATGTCGAAACATTGCGCCGGGCCTATGCCTTCAACAATTTGCAGGAGTTTCTCGACCTGTATTACCGGGGTGCGGATGTACTGCGCACCGAGCAGGATTTTTACGACCTGACCTGGGCCTATCTGCAACGCTGCAAGGCGCAGAACGTCATTCACACCGAACCCTTCTTCGACCCGCAAACCCATACGGATAGGGGCATCCCCTTTGAAGTGGTGATCAACGGTATCGCCACTGCATTGAAAGATGGCCAGGAAAAACTCGGCATTTCCAGCGGGTTGATTCTCAGCTTCCTGCGCCATTTGAGCGAAGAAGAAGCTGAAAAGACCCTCGATCAAGCGCTGCCATTTCGCGATGCATTTATTGCCGTGGGTCTCGACAGCTCAGAGATGGGCCATCCTCCGAGCAAGTTCCAGCGCGTGTTCGACCGCGCCCGTAATGAAGGCTTTTTGACGGTCGCCCATGCAGGCGAAGAAGGCCCGCCCGACTACATCTGGCAAGCGCTTGACCTGTTGAAGATTCGGCGTATCGATCATGGTGTCCGCGCTATCGAAGATGAGCGGCTGATGCAGCGCATCATTGATGAACAGATCCCGCTGACGGTTTGCCCGCTGTCCAACACCAAGCTCTGCGTCTTCGACGACATGGCTCACCACAACATTCTCGACATGCTTGAGCGCGGCGTGAAAGTCACGGTCAACTCAGACGACCCCGCGTATTTCGGTGGTTATGTGACCGAGAATTTTTACGCGCTGCACAAGCATCTGGGGATGACCCAGGATCAGGCCCTACGCCTGGCGCAAAACAGCCTGGATGCACGGTTGGTCAAACCTTGATGCAACAGTAATCGTTCCCGCGCAATAAACGCGTGGGAACGATGGGGCCATCAGGCAGCTGAGGCTATTCTGCTGATCTCACGCTGCCCGCTGGTCGAGACCTGCAAGGCGGTGGACTCATCGCTGGTGCGCAACCAGCCCAGCTGTATGAACAATTGCAGTAACCCTGCACCCAATGCGCCGCCTAAATGCGGCTTGCGCTCGCTCCAGTCGGGGCAAGCGCAAACGGTCTGGCGCTTTCGATGGGCCAGCGCAGGAACATAGATGCCGCGCTCGGCAAATTGAGCGACACCTTTGCTGGTGACTTCGATGCGCTGCTCATGTTGCTCGATCCAGCCTGCACCTAACAGACGCTGATACAACTCCGCCGCCAACTCTCCGCCAAGATGGTCAGAACAAATCCGGGCACGGCGTAGCGGCGAGAGCGGTGTGGGTGGAATGGCTTGCGACACACTTTTGCTGATGTGATCGGTGCTGACCATCGACGCATTGGCCAGTGCCTCGACTGCAGTGCCGACTTCAGGTGCAGCCAGTCGGAAGAAACGCTTTCTACCGCGCGCCTCCTGCTTCAAAAGCCCGCCGGTAGTCAGTCGCGCCAGATGCGCACCTGCCGAAGAAGTGGATAGACCAGCCATCAAAGCCAGCTCGTCCGCGGGGCGGGCGGTACCATCCATCAACGCCCAAATCATTGCACTGCGCTTGGGGTCAGCCAGCAGCGCGGCAATCTGGCTAATGCAAGGTGCATATTCCATGTATTCACTCCCTGTTGAAACATTCGTCTATTGCACTGACATAGTGAACAGCAAATCGGGTTCAGCCAAGACGCTAAGCCGCCAAAACCAGGGCTGTATTTGACCTCGTACGCCCAGAACATCATCTCGCAGCGCTTACATGCCACAACCGTTTCTGACTCAAACGCCCCTCTCACATCTGCATTGATAACGCCTTGCCTGGTAGCGTCCTGCACCTCAGACCTGGCTTGACGACTTATGCGGACCTGACCGCTGGCGCCAAGTATAAGCCCAGCGCCCTGTTACGAAATGGGATTAAAACCGCGGCAGGGGATTGGCCGACACGCTATAGGCAAAGTCAGCCATCACCCAGGCCAACGAAAACCCGTCTCGATTTACCCGGCTGCCGTGAAAGCGGCGCTGGCTGGACACTCTCAGTCATCGTCGGAAAAGTCTGGCGTGCATCGCGAGGGAAATGCCTACGGAAAAAACACAAAAAACAGGCAAAAAAATACGACTTTAAAACAGCGTTGTTTGCGCTTAAAACACTTGATAATCCTTTTTCTGCAGAGCGCCTGCGTATCGACTGTCAGACAATTCTCTTACCGCTGTAAGCCACCGCAACATGGACCTGACGTCACTTGCTGTCAGGGTGTCGTTGCGCCAATTCAGAACAGCGCGACCTGAGCATCTCGCACAATAAATTGACCGGTTTACTCAGTTGCGCCCGGTGTGCACAGAGCACATTGAGCGGGGCAAGTTCCCCTTGCAGCTCCGGCATCAATAGCTTCAGGCGTCCGGCATGCACATCGGCCGCAACATCCAGCCAGGATTTATAGGCCACGCCAACCCCGGCCAACGCCCACAGGCGCACGACGTCGGCATCGTCGCTAAAACGATCTCCGTGCACGGTCAAACTCATTTCACGTTTGCCGTCATGGAAACGCCAATGGTCATGCACCCGATTGCCTAGCATGAACAGCAGGCAATTGTGCTGTGCCAGCTGTTCCACATGTTGCGGCTCACCATGACGGGCCAGATACGACGGCGCGGCGCATAGCACGCGACGGTTATCCGGGACGATGGGCAACGCGATCAGGCTCGAATCTTCCGGCTCTCCGTAACGCAGAGCGATGTCCACCGGCTGACGAAATAGATCGGCAATCCTGTCGCCCAGCAGCAGGCGGACCGTGAGCAACGGATGTTGGCGCTGGAATTCGTCGAGCCAGGGCAATAACACATTACGGCCAAAATCCGAGGGCGCCGACAGTTGCAAGACGCCACTGACTTGATCCTGGCTGCTGGCCAGAAAACGCTGTCCCTCTTCCAGACTGCTCAGAGCCGCGCGGGCGTATTCGAGGAAACCCTCACCCTCGACCGTCAGACGCAAGCTACGAGTCGAACGTGCCAACAGACGCGCGCCCAGTTGCTGTTCGATACGTTTGAGCGCAGCGCTGGCGACCGCCGCCGACATGTCCATGACCCGCGCAGCAGCGGACAGGCTGCCCAGATCGGTGGCCCGGACAAACAGTTGCAGATCATCAAAACGCAGCATCACGCGCTCGCATTATCAAAAATAAATTGAAAGAGCCTGCAGTTTTAGCGGGTTTTATCTTTAAGAGAAATAGCCAATCATCCCTCCATGCCATTTATTCAGTCTTATTTCTCAGGAGCGCCCCATGAAAGCCATCGCGTATTACCAGTCCCTGCCGATCAGTGACCCCCTGTCATTGCAGGACATCGAGCTGGCCGAGCCGGTTGCCGGCCCTCGGGACTTGCTGGTGGAAGTCAAAGCCATCTCCGTCAACCCGGTCGATACCAAGGTTCGTCAGAACGTCCAACCCGAAGGCGGCGACGCCAAGGTCCTGGGTTGGGACGTGGCCGGTATCGTCAAAGCGGTCGGCAGCGAAGTGACGCTGTTTCAGCCGGGCGACAAGGTGTTCTATGCAGGCTCCATCGCCCGCGCTGGCGCCAACAGCGAACGGCACGTGGTCGATGAGCGAATTGTCGGGCACATGCCAAAATCCTTGAGCTTCGCCCATGCCGCAGCCTTGCCGCTGACGGCGATCACTGCGTGGGAGTTGCTCTTCGAGCGCCTGCAGATTGCTGACGGCGCCACTGACACCGGACAGCGCCTGATGATCGTCGGTGCTGCCGGTGGCGTGGGGTCGATGCTCACTCAGTTGGCCAGACAGCTCACGGGGTTGAACGTTATCGGCACCGCCTCACGACCTGAAACCGAGGCCTGGGTTCGCCAGCTGGGCGCGCATCATGTGCTTGATCACAGCAAGCCGCTGAACGAAGAACTGACCCGCGCAGGTCTGCCACAGGTGACTCACGTGGCCAGCCTGACACAGACCGACCAGCATCTCGATCAGTTGGTCGAAGCCCTGGCGCCGCAAGGTCGACTGGCCTTGATCGACGACCCCAAGTCCCTCGACGTCAGCAAGCTGAAACGCAAGAGCCTGTCACTGCATTGGGAGTTCATGTACACCCGGTCGCTGTTCGAAACCGCCGACATGATCGAGCAGCACACACTGCTCAACCGCGTCGCGGAGCTGATCGATGCCGGCACCTTGAAAACCACTTTTGGTGAGCACTTCGGCACCATCAACGCCGCCAACCTGCGTCGCGCGCATGCGTTTCTGGAAAGCGGCAAGGCCAAGGGCAAGATCGTTCTCGAAGGTTTTTGATCACTTAAGACCGTCAGTCTGAGGTTTGACCTGGATCACTATATTCGCCTGATCCAGGTCTACAATTGCAGCCTTACCAACAGGAGGAAGTCAGCAATGAAAGTCCTGGTACGTGAATCAGCAAAATCCCAAGGGGGTCCGTGGCAGGTCCGCATGGATCAGCACGTCGTGAGTTTTCGCTCTGAAGCCGAAGCACGCGCCTTCGTCAACACGCTTGAATCCCGCCTGCGGGCTCCGCACAAATTACCCGAAAGTCGCCAGCAAGCCACCGGCTGAGCCAGGGCCGGCCTGCAACTCGGGCAGCCTCAGACCTGAGCCGTTTGAGCCACACTCGCATCACGCGTGCGCTGCAAACGGCGGGTCAATACTGCGGCACTCACCGCGAAAATCCCGCACAAACTGATCACCATTGCCATGGGAACTGCGCTGCCGTCGTGCAGTACGCCCACCAGGGCGGATGCTCCTGCGGCGACACTGAACTGCAGGCACCCGAGTAGCGCCGACGCGCTCCCTGCCCTCGCCCACTGCCCGTTCATGGCACAGGCCGAAGCATTGGGGATGATGCAGCCCAGGCTGGCAATGCAGATGAACAACGGGATCAATAACGGCCAAAGCGCCTGAGTGTGCAGCCCGGCAATGCCGAGCAAAACCAGTGCTGCCGCCAGATAAACCCAGACCGCGCGAGACAACAAAAGCGCCGGCCCGAGCTTGCCCAATATGCGCGCATTGACCTGCGCCACCAGAATGAAACCCGCAGCATTCGCACCGAACAGCCAGCCATAGTGCTCGGGCGGCACGCCATACAACTTGATGAATACGAATGGCGAGCCCGCGATGTAGGCGAACATACCGGCAATCGCGATGCCGCCGGTCAAGGCATGACCGAGAAATATCCGATCAGCCAGCAACCGCCGATATTGCCCCAACGCGCCGGCCAATGGATGGCGTGGATGCTCCGCTGGCATGCTTTCGGGCAAGCCCAGCGCAACCGCCAGCGAGCACACGGCACTGAATACCGTCAGCACCAGAAAGATCGACTGCCAGCCATACAGGTTGACCAACAGGCCGCCCAGCATGGGTGCGAGAATCGGCGCCAGGCCCATGACCAACATCAATTGCGAGAAGACTTTTGCCGACTGCACGGCGTCGCACTTATCGCTGACAATGGCCCGCGACAACACCATCCCGGCGCATCCGCCCAGCGCCTGAACGAAGCGCGCAGCAATCAGCCACTCGAGGGTGGGCACAAAAGCGCACGCCAGTGATGCCAGGGTGAACAGTCCGACACCCACCAGCAGCGGCACGCGCCGACCAAAGCGATCCGCGACCGGACCATAGGCCAATTGGCCGATGGACAAGCCCAGGAAATAAGACGCCAAGGTCAGTTGCACCTGTTTTTCGTCGGTGCCAAAAGCCAAGGCAATCGCCGGAAAACCAGGCAGATAAAAATCAATGGCCAGCGGCCCAAAAGCGCTCAAAGCGCCAAGAATCAGGATTATTCTCAGGTTCATCAGGCATCCAAAACTGTGTCCAGCGTAATTTACCAGTCTAACCGTCCTGAATCCTTAGCGCGTCTTGATGGGAAAATTACTTCAAGATTTTTCAGTTGATCGGGCCGACGCAAAGCCGGGACACCCTCACTCGGCGCATCGTTTAAATCACCTGCACCGCATACCCTTCAGCACTGATCAGACTGATAATGGCCTCGGCCGTGAGTGTGCTTTCAACCCGCACTTCGCCGCTGGCCAGATCGACCTGAACATCAGCCGCCGGATCGCTGCCCTGCAGCGCTTGGGTGATTGCCCGGACACAGTGGCCACAGGTCATACCCTGAACATTGAATCGTTGCATGTTGTTGCTCCTCGGTAAGGTTGCAGGCATGTTCAACCTTTCCATCATGGCAAGGTCAAGGCCCTGTTTTTTTCTGCCGGGCTGGTATTCGTCTCGCGGCTCGGCCAAGCTGCGTCATAAACGTATTAAAAGCAGGAGTATCAGCAATGCGCTGGTCAGTATTGAGCCTAATGAGCATCCTCGGCCTATGGGCGACAGTCCCCTTCGCCAACGCCGACTCGCAAGACTACGGCGTCCTGATCATTTCCCGAGAGCGGCTGGAGGTGAATACCTCATGCGAGATCGGTCTGTATCTTCAGGATCAATTGGTCGGGCGTTTGTTTCAGGAAACATCAACGTCCTTCAACCTGGCGCCAGGCAAAACCTCTATTCGCCTGCGTCTCCTGCCCGGTCAGGTCTCAGGGTGCGCGCCAGGCATGGATGTCCCCCCGAGCATGGTCATTGAAATAAAGGCCGGCGAAGTCAGTAAATACCGGATCGCCATGGGCCCCAATGGCATGTACCTGAAGCGGGCCGCGCTGGAATATTGATCGGGGCTTGACCTTACCCGTGTGGCAAGGTTAATCCTTGAGGCATAGCCTTCAGGGAAGTTACCCATGCCTATGTCCAACACGCTCGAATTGCCCATAACCGGAATGACCTGCGCCAGTTGTGCCGGACGGGTCGAGCGCGCATTAAGCAAAGTTGTCGGCGTCAAAACCGTCAGCGTCAATCTCGCCAGCGAACGTGCGCACGTCGAATCGTCAGGGCCAATCGACCCTGCCGTGCTGATTGCGGCCGTCACCCAGGCCGGTTATGGCGCAAGCCTGCTGGAAGACACTCGCGCCAACGCCGACAACCAACAACAGCGACTGACCCGGGAGCGCTGGGCATTGCTGCTGGCGATTGCCCTCGCGCTGCCGCTGGTTCTGCCCATGCTGCTGGCGCCATTCAGTGTGCACTGGATGCTACCGGCCTGGGTGCAGTTTGCCCTGGCAACGCCCGTGCAATTCATTCTCGGTGCGCGGTTTTACATCGCCGCCTGGAAAGCCGTCAGGGCCGGTGCCGGCAACATGGATTTGCTGGTCGCGCTGGGCACCAGTGCGGGCTATGGACTGAGCCTTTATCAATGGGCGAACACCGCGCCGGGCAGCATGCCGCATCTGTATTTCGAAGCCTCGGCGGTGGTTATCGCACTGGTACTGCTGGGCAAATACCTGGAAAGTCGCGCCAAACGCCAGACCGCCAGCGCAATTCGCGCGCTTGAGGCCCTGCGCCCCGAACGTGCTATTCAACTGATCGATGGACAAGAACGGGACGTGGCCATCAGCGCTTTGCGCCTCGACGATCTGGTGGTGGTCAAGCCCGGCGAACGCTTCCCGGTGGATGGCGAGGTGATTGATGGCCAGAGTCACGCCGACGAAGCCTTGATCAGTGGAGAGAGCCTGCCCGTGCCCAAGCAGCCCGGCGACAAGGTGACCGGTGGCGCGATCAATGGCGAAGGCCGCTTGCTGGTCAAGACTCGGGCGCTGGGCGCGGAAACCGTGTTGGCGCGGATCATTCGTCTGGTCGAGGATGCTCAGGCGGGCAAAGCCCCTATTCAGAAGCTTGTGGATAAAGTCAGTCAGGTGTTCGTCCCGACAGTGCTGGTGATCGCCGTCTTCACCCTGGCGGGATGGCTGCTGGCTGGCGCGCCGCTGGAAACGGCCCTGATCAATGCCGTGGCGGTGTTAGTGATTGCCTGCCCTTGCGCGCTGGGCCTGGCGACGCCAACGGCGATCATGGCCGGCACCGGCGTGGCGGCCCGTTATGGCATTTTGATCAAGGACGCGGAAGCACTGGAGCGTGCCCATGAAGTCACGGCCATGGTCTTCGACAAGACCGGCACGCTGACCTCCGGCACACCACGCATCGCCCACTTGAGCGCTGTCGATGGCAACGAAGACGTCCTGCTGCAATGGGCCGGCGCGCTGCAACAAGGCAGCGAGCACCCCTTGGCCAAGGCCGTACTGGATGCCTGCACGGCCCGCGATTTGAACATCGAGGCGGTCGCCGCCAGCCAGGCGCTGCCGGGGCGAGGCATTGCCGGGACCGTGCAAGGTCGGGATCTTGCGCTGGGCAATCGCCGTCTGCTGGAAGAAAGCGGCCTGACCATGGGAACCCTGGCGCAATCCGCGCAAGCATGGGAGGCAGAAGGTCGCACGTTGTCCTGGCTGATCGAGCGCGGCGCGCAGCCCTCGGTGCTGGGGCTGCTGGCCTTCGGAGACACGCTCAAGCCCGGCGCTCTGGAAGCGGTCCAACAACTCACTGCACGCCATATCAGCAGCCACCTGCTCACCGGCGACAATCGCGGCAGCGCCCGCGTGGTGGCCGAAGCATTGGGTATCAGCGATGTGCACGCAGAAGTCCTGCCCGCCGACAAAGCGGCGACCATTGTCGAGCTTAAAAAAACCGGGGTGGTGGCGATGGTCGGTGACGGCATCAACGACGCGCCGGCATTGGCGGCGGCAGACATCGGCATCGCCATGGGCGGCGGAACCGATGTGGCCATGCATGCGGCCGGGATTACCCTGATGCGCGGCGACCCGCGCTTGATCCCGGCGGCGCTGGAGATCAGCCGCAAAACCTATGCGAAGATTCGCCAGAACCTGTTCTGGGCCTTCGTCTACAACCTGATCGGCATTCCCCTGGCCGCATTCGGCTTCCTCAACCCAGTATTGGCGGGCGCTGCGATGGCGCTGTCGAGTGTCAGTGTGGTGAGCAATGCGCTGCTGCTGAAAACCTGGAAGCCGAAGGATATCGATTGAGGAGCCATGATGAATATTGGTCAAGCCGCCAAAAACAGTGGTCTGAGCGCCAAGATGATTCGTTATTACGAGTCCATTGGCCTGCTCAAGGCCGCGCACCGCAGTGACAGCGGTTATCGGCTGTATGGGCCGGAAGATCTGCACACGCTGGCCTTCATCAAGCGCTCGCGAGACCTGGGTTTCTCACTGGAAGAAGTGGCCAAACTGCTGACTCTGTGGCAAGACCGCCAGCGTGCCAGCAGCGATGTGAAAGCCCTGGCGCGTGAACACATCACGGCGCTGGATCAGAAGATCAGCGAACTGGCCAGCCTGCGCGATACCTTGCAAGAGTTGGTCGAGCACTGCCAGGGCGACCATCGCCCGGACTGTCCGATTCTCAAGGATCTGGCGTCTGGTAGGTGTTGCGACTGATCCTGGCCGCAGGCATTCCGACTGCCCAATAAAAAATCCGGCCTGAGCCGGATTTTTTATTTAGCGGATCACTGTATCCAGGGTGGAGGCGGCTCTTCGGTTTTGCTCGGTGGCGCGTCATCTGCGGCGCGGACAGCCTGACGGTGATCCTCGTCCAGACGGGCCGCCTCGATTTCCCGCAGAACCCCACCGACATCGGCCAGGTCTTCAGGCTCATCGAACTCACCGGTCAGCGGACTGCCCGGGTGCAAGATGCCGGCTTCATAAAGCGCCCACATCTCTTTCGCGTACCGGGTCGCCTTCAATTCCGGGGCAAAGCGTCCGAAATAAGAAGCCATGTTGCCGACATCGCGCTCCAGCATGCTGAACGCATGGTTGTTGCCCGCGGCATCGACAGCCTGCGGCAAATCGATAATCACCGGCCCGCCCGGGGTCAACAGCACGTTGAACTCGGACAAGTCACCGTGCACCAGACCGGTACACAGCATCAGCACGATCTGCCTGATCAGGAACTCGTGATACTCCCGCGCCTGGTCCGGTTCCATCACCACATCGTTCAAGCGAGGGGCCGCGTCGCCAAACTCGTCGGCGATCAGTTCCATCAACAGCACGCCTTCAAGGAAGTCGTACGGCTTGGGCACTCGCACACCCGCGCTGGCCAAACGAAACAGCGCGGCTACTTCAGCATTCTGCCAGGCATCTTCGGTCTCTTTACGACCGAACTTCGAGCCCTTGGCCATCGCTCGGGCCTGCCGGCTGTTGCGAACCTTGCGACCCTCCTGATACTCCGCGGCCTGCCGGAAACTTCGTTTATTCGCCTCCTTGTAAACCTTGGCGCACCGCAGCTCGTTGCCACAGCGCACCACATAAACAGCTGCCTCTTTACCACTCATGAGTGGGCGCAGCACCTCGTCGACCAGACCGTCCTCGATCAGGGGTTCAATGCGTTTTGGAGTCTTCATCAGCTTTTATTGTGGGTCCTTCGTTGCCAAACACGCGATTGTTGCTCGTTATACGGCAATCCTCTCACAGCGAGTAGTAGATGCCGACCTTTGACCTTCAGAGATTTACGAAAGGCTTCAATTATTTAGCAGCTTCCATGCCGGGCAGAGCATAACCGAGCCCAGTCAGATGGGACCACGCAAGCTGTAAGCAGTTTTATCCATGGCCGTTACAGATAACATAAATTCCCCAGGACGGACCTGCAAAAAACATCAGACCGCAGGCATCAAGGCTTGAACAGCTCACCCGGGGTGAAGCCAAACAGGCTTTTAAACGCAGCGATGAACGCCGAGGTCGAATCATACCCACAGGACAGGGCCGTGTTAGTCACGCTTTCGCCCTCTTCCAGTGCGCTGAGCGAGGATAACAACCGCGCGCGCTGACGCCAGCCACGAAAACTCAAGCCGGTTTCGCGCTGAAACAAACGCATCACGGTTTTTTCCGACATGCCCAGGCGCTCGGCCCATCCCTGCAGGGTGATCGACTGACTGGGGTTTTCGATCAATTCGTTGCACAGCCCAAGCAAACGCGGATGACGCGGCAGCGGCAGAGAGAACCCGACTTCCGGCAGATGGGCCAGTTGATCGAGCAGCACCTGCACCAGCCGCGCCTCGCTGCTGTCACCCTGTGGATAACTTGGCGGCAGCAAGCAAAACGTCTTGATCAGCTCGCGGGCCAGCGGCGTGACTTCCAGCACACGACAACGCTCCGGCGCCCAACTGCAGTCTTCCTTGCGCACATACAGACTGCGCATCTCCGCCCGCATCGACGTAACCACGTCATGCTCGACCCCGGCGGGAATCCACACGCCCCACTGCGGTGGCGCGAAAAAACTGCCCTCCGCGGTGTGCACGCCTAATACGCCGCTGATTGCATAAGAGAACTGCACCCAGTCATGACGATGAGGCGGCGTCCAGGAACCCGCCCCCAGGCTTTCCGCCCGCGCATAGACCGGGCGCGGCAAAGCGCTGAGTAGAGGTATCTGACGCTCGTTACCCTGACGAAAGCCCATAAGTTGTCCGTTAGTCGCTATCGATTGGCCTTATGTCGCAAGACGGCATCATCGCGCGCAGGTTAGCCTTCGGTCATCCTTTTTTACAAAACTCTTTTATAACGCGTCCCTCTTTCCATAACGTCTCCACAACATCAGGCCGACCTATTTATGCACGCATTCAAGCACCTCAAACGCGTCGTCACGGACTGGTTCCTTTGCGGCATGCTGATCGCCACGTTGCTCGCGTATTTCTTCCCGGGCTTCGGCAGTGCCGGCGGCGGGATGCATGCCGAATATGTGATCAACATCGGGGTGTTTCTGGTGTTCTTCCTGCACGGGGTGAACCTGTCCAGCGAACAAATCAGCCACGGCCTGAAAAGCTGGAAACTGCACATCATGGTGCAGGCCTTCACGTTCGTGGTCTTCCCTCTGATCTGGTTGATCTGCAACCAGCTGTTCGGCTCACACATGCCCGCCCTGTTGATGCTCGGCTTCTTCTACCTGTGCGCCCTGCCCTCGACCATTTCCTCCTCGGTTGCATTGACCGGCAGCGCAGGGGGCAACGTTCCTGCGGCCATTCTCAATGCCAGCATGTCCAGTGTGTTCGGGATTTTCATGACCCCTTGGCTGGTGAGCCTGGTGGTTGGCACGGGTGCTGGCGGGATTGATCTGGGTTCGACCCTGCTCGACTTGAGCGCAATGCTTCTGTTGCCACTGGTGCTGGGACAACTGGTGCGTCCGTTCCTCGGCACCTTTTTCGCCCGGCACAAGCGCTACACCAACATCGTCGACAAGGTCGTGATCCTGTTGCTGGTCTACGCCGCGTTTTGCAATTCGATGGTGTCCGGCATGTGGCAACAGCAAGGCGATACGGTGATTCTCAGCGCCTTTATTGGCAGTGGCGTCTTGCTGGCAGTCATTCTGTTCATGACCACGCGCACGACTCGCGCCCTGAACTTCAATCACGCCGATGAAGTGGCAGCGGTGTTTTGCGCGAGCAAAAAGTCCCTGGCCGCCGGCGCACCGATGGCGGCACTGATATTCGGCGCCAACCCTGGGCTGGGCCTGATCCTGTTGCCGATCATGATCTATCACCCGATGCAGCTGATCGTCTGTTCGGTGATCGCGGAAAACTACGCGAGTCGCAACCATAAACAGTTATCACAAGCCGCACGAGAAGAAGCCCGAGCGGCTTAAAACCTTTGTGCCACTCAGGTAAGCCACACACCGTGTCTCCAGCCGTTCGAAGCACTTGCTTCCGGCCGTCATCCCCTTGAAGCTACACGCCTTCAGGAGAGACCCATGAACCTCGACGAACTCACCCAACGCCTGCACCAGATCCGCGACCAGAATGACTGGCGCCCATTCCACAGCCCGAAAAACCTGGCCATGGCTGCCAGCGTGGAAATGGCCGAACTGGTCGAGATTTTCCAATGGCTCAGCGAAGACCAATCGCGGCAGTTGCCTGCTGAACAACTGGCGCATGCCGGGCAGGAAGTGGGCGATATCGTCTTGTATCTGCTGCTGATGTGCAGCGAGTTGGGGCTGGATATGGATCAAGTGGTGCGCAACAAACTGGCCGACAGCGAACGGCGTTTCAGCAAATGAGCGACCGTCATTTCAATCTGCTCGCGACCCGTTTCGCCGAAAAAATCTATGGCGGCGCCAAAGGTGCCATCCGCCTGGCCGTTTTGCAGGCTGACCTCATCGAGGTCCTGCCTGACCGGCCTCTGCGCGTCCTGGATATCGGTGCCGGGTTGGGCCATATGTCGTTGTGGCTGGCCGAACACGGGCATCAGGTAACGTTGGCCGAACCAGCCGAACCCATGCTCGACAGCGCACGCCAACGCTTTGCCGATGCAGGGCAAAGCGCGACCTTCATTCAGGCCTCCTGGCAACAATTGCTCGGCCAACTGACCGAACCTTATGATCTGGTGATCTGTCACGCCGTGCTGGAATGGCTCGCAGAACCCCACGCGATCCTGCCAGTCCTACACCAGTTGACCCGGAAAGACGGCTGGCTGTCGCTGGCGTTTTATAACCGCGACGCCTTGATTTATCGCAATCTGCTCAAAGGTCATTTCCGCAAAATGCGCAAAAATGACATGGCGGGAGAAAAGCAAAGCCTGACCCCGCAACAACCCCTTGATCCGCGCGAATTAGCAGCGCAACTTGAACCTCTGTGGCAGGTCGAAACCCAAAGTGGTGTACGGGTTTTCCACGACTATATGCCGCCTGAATTTCAGGCCAGGGTCCAACTCGCGGATTTGCTGGAAATGGAACTGGCCCACCGTCGCCACCCTGCCTTTGCCGGCTTGGGGCGCTATCTGCACTGGATGTGCAAGCCACGGTGAGTAGTTCATCGCCAAGAGGCTCATTGCGGAGACCATCATGAAGTGCCGCCTCGCTTTAATCCTCCTCTGCCTGGGGCTTAGCGCCTGTCAGAGCAGCAATCCCTATGTCGCCAGCGCCAACCCTATACCGCCGGCACCGGCGCAAGCGGCCCATACGCTGGACCTGAGCGCCTACCCGGCGGCACCCCGGGATTATGGGCGTTATCGCAATTGGGCCTGGGTCAACGACAAGCTCCCGACGGGCTCAGCATGGGCGGATTCGGCGCAGCTGGCTGAAGCTATCGGCAATGGCCTGGATCAGCGCGGCTTACGCCCGGCGATGAACAATCAACCGGCAGACGTGCGCGTAAGCGCAGATGTGCGCCTGGAAACACGTCTGCGGCAATACCGTGAAGACGCCTACAATCCTTACTACGGCGGTGGGATGGGTTATAGCCATTACGACGGCTATCACGGCGGCGGTTATGGCGCGTATGCAACAGTCCCAATCGTGCGTACGTATCAAGAGCAAGTGATCGTGGTGCGCATCAGCCTGTTCGACGGAAAAAGCGGTCAGCCTGTATGGAGTGCGAGCGCCGAAACGGCCAGTGGCGGCGACCAGTCTGCCCGTGGCAAGGCCTTGCGTCAGGCGGTGCAACAAGCCCTGAAGGCGTACCCTCCCTCATAATCTTTACCGGAGAACCATCATGTTCCGCCGCCTGGCTGTACTGTCTCTCGCGTTGCTGCTCGGTGCCTGTGCAACCCCGGTCAACCGCGACTTCGATGCATCAAGGGACTTTGGCGCCTATCGAACCTGGGGCTGGAAAGAGCCAGGGGTTCAATACCGCCCCGATGATCCTCGGATAAAAAGCGACCTGACCGAACAACGCATTCGTCAGGCGGTGGCTGAGCAACTCGATCAACGCGGGCTGCGTATGGCGCAGGCGGGGGGCAAAGTTGATGTCCAGGTGCAAACCTACCTGATCGTCGAGAATCGTCAGCAGATGATCAACACCAACTATGGCGGTGGTCCATGGGGCAACGGCTGGGGCGGATGGGGAGGCATGAGCGAAACCCGTAGCGTCGACTACAAAGTCAGCACCCTGCAAATCGATTTGCTCGACGGCAAAGACGGCAAGTTGGTGTGGCGCGGCAGCACCGAACAGGTCGTGGACACCGACACGAACAACCCGGCGGCTCGCGATACAGCAATCCGGCAGACCGTGGCCAAGGTGCTGGCGCAGTATCCACCGCGCTGAGCAGATCCTTCAGATCGACCCTGTGAGGTCGCCACGACGATGCGGATCAAGGACAGGGGATCGACTCAATCCACGACACTGAATTCAACCCGTGCCGTGTGCCCGCCTTCATCGAGGACGCTGAGTTGATAGCGTCCCAACCGGCTCAGGGTCGGGTTGAAGCTGCCTTGGTCAGCCGTGTCGGCCATGGGCACACCATCAATAAACCACCAGCGCCGACCACTGCCACCCAACGCCGACAGGGTGAGACGCAGCGAGTTTTTACTGCCCGTCGGCAGGCGCAACTGATCCCCCTCTCGCACACCGACCACCGACAACGGTGCAGCCAGGCTTGAGGCTTGGGGTGGGCACTCGGGATCGCTCGGCGGCATCCGGGCGTCACGGCGCTCCAGGCGCGGCAGCCACGGTTCCAGCGGCGCAGGCCACAATGCTATGTCCCGAGGCTGTGCGTCGGGGCAATTGGCGGCGACCCGCAGGCCTTTGCCATTGACCCATACTTTCTCCAACAACCCCAGGCCGAGCGGTTGATCGGCGGCCTGCAAAGTCGGCGGCGTGGTGTTGTCCAGCGTCCAGGCGAAACGCTGACGTCGGCAGTTCGGATCGCTTTTACTCATGGGCTGGCCCAATGGCCAGCAGATCGCCGCGACACCCACGTTCATCGGCACCGGTTGCACGGGGGCGGTAATGCCGCGTTGACTGTCGCGGTTGATCAGCATGTCATGCACCTGGAGCATCAACGGTGCCGCCGACGCCAGGCCGAATTGCCCCGGTACCGGCGTGCCGTCCGGGCGACCGATCCAGATGCCGATCAGGAATCGGGGCCCCACTCCAATTGCCCACGCATCGCGAAAGCCATAACTGGTGCCGGTCTTCCAGGCCAGTACCGGGCGCTGGACCAAGTCGGCGTGGGGATCGATGTCCGGCCGAGCCTGACCGCTGAGAATACGCCGCACGATCCACGCTGAACCGGGCGACAGCATCCTTCGTTCGCGCAATGTATCTGGCGGTTGCAGGCGCAGGTTGGCGCTTTTCCCGCCGCGAGCAAAGGCGCTGTAACCACTGACCAGGTCTTCCAGACGACTGCCCGCGCCCCCCAGAATCAAGGCCAGATTCGGCTCGGCCAACGGCGGCAGGGTCAGCGGCACACCGCCGTTGCGCAACTCGGCGGCAAAGCGTTTCGGGCCGTACGCTTCGAGCAATTGCACCGCTGGCAGGTTCAGCGACATCGCCAACGCGCTGCTGGCTGAAACCGCGCCACTGAAACCCGAGGAAAAATTGCCCGGACGATAATCGCCATAACGGCGCGGCACATCTTGCAGCAATGATTCGGAATGAATCAGCCCGGCGTCCAGTGTCATGCCATACAGAAAGGGCTTGAGGGTCGAGCCCGGGGAGCGCAGCGCGCTGATCATGTCGACGTGGCCGAAGCGCCGGGCATCATTGATGTCAACCGAACCGAGGTAAGCGCGCACCGCCATGGTCTCTTCCTCGACCACCAGAATCGCCGCCGACGTGTGCTCCGGTAAGCGCGCACGCCAACCCAGCAGCAAGTCTTCGAGGCGACGCTGCAAGGTAGCGTCGATAGTGGTGCGAATCAGCGGCGGGCTGTCGGCGCGGTTCAAGCGCCGGGCGAGCAACGGCGCAAGGCTCGGTTCCTGACGCGGCGCCAGGAGCAGCGGTTCTTCCAGTGCCTCATCGACCGCTGATTGTGGCCAGACCTGAAACTCGGCCAGCCGCCTGAGCACTTTGTCACGCGCCGCCTGCGCTCGCCTGGGGTGGCGGTCAGGGCGCAAACGACTCGGCGCCTGAGGCAAGACCGCAAGCAACGCCGCATCGGCGCGGGTCAACTGCAAGGGTGACTTGCCCAAGTATGCCCAGCTGGCGGCCGCCACGCCCTGCAACGTCCCACCGAAAGGCGCCCGGTTAAGGTACAAGCCGAGAATCTGATCCTTGGACAAATGCCATTCCAGCTGTGCCGTGCGCCACAACTGGCGCAACTTGCCGGGCAGGGTTCGCGAATGCGGATCGAGCAGACGCGCCACTTGCATCGACAGCGTGCTGCCGCCCGACACCACTCGTGCGCCGCTGAGGTTCTGCCAGGTCGCCCGGAGCAACGCCAGCGGGTTCACCCCCGGATGTTGATAGAACCAGCGGTCCTCATACGTCAGTAAGGCATCGAGGTAATACGGCGACACCTGATCAGTCGTCACCGGGTAGCGCCACACGCCATTGGCATCGGCAAACCGCCACAGCGGCGTACCGTCCTCGGCCAGGACCACACGCGCCAGATCATCCTTGGGCAGCGGCAACGGCCAGAGATGGTCGGCCAGCCACAGCAAGGCGATCAGCAGCAACAGGCTGCCCATCGTCCAGCGCGCAAGTTTTCGGGGGTTCAAGCGCAAGAGCCTCTATTATCTCGGGAACTCGCAGAGCCGACCGATAGCCCAAGCGAACACAGGTGTTCTTTTATTAGCCTCATCAGGAATCAGACATGCAGGTAGAAAGCTTTTTCGAATGGCTCGGCCAGGCGCTGGGCGCCGTGATTCGATTTATCGTGAACGGATTGGATGGGCTATTCAATCTGCTGGCTCATGCCGGTGGCAATTTTGTCGAAGGCCTGTCCCGAACGCTGGGCATGGACACGTCGCTGATCAGCATCCTGGCGCTGATCATCGGCCTGATGCTGTTGTACTCCGCCATCCGCGCCTTCATGCGCGCCTCGATCGTGTTCGGCATCATTTATCTGATTCTGGGCCTGTGGTTGTTGAGCTGGATAATTCACTAGCAAACCCTGCCCTGCCGGATCGACGGTTACAGGCTCATTTCCCCTTCACCACCATCTGCGCCGGCGCGTCACCCAAGGCGTGCCAGTTAGGCCGGTACATGGATTCAACCTGCGGCGGCGGCACACGGTAGGTGCCCGGGGTCACCGCTCGCGCCAGGTACAGCAGGTGCGTGGTGTTGAAGGCATCCAGATTCAGCGCAGCCACATAACGGTCATCGCGGAACTCCTGATGCTTGAGCCCGGCGTTCTGCATCGACTCGCGCCACTCTTTGACCTCACTGCTGGCGTCTGCCAGGCTGGCCGCGCTTTGCGCCAGGTTCTGGTTCTCCAACTCCAGACCGGCCGGCAGCAAATCCACCACCAGTGCATCAGGCACCCGCTGCCTGGCCTTGACCTCGATATGGACCAGCACCAGCTCACCGCTTTTCAGCGCATCAAGGTTCAGCGCCTGCCCCTTCATACCCAAGTACTCGCGGCGAATACTCAGGTTTTCACCCCCCGGTAACGGCGGCTGCTGTGGATAGCCGGAAATAGTCAGCTGTTGATACAGGGTCGTGCTGCCTGTGTTTTGCAACGACAACGGCGACGCCAGGGTTGCGCCTTCAAGCTTGAGGCCCGGCTGATGGTTGCTCAGTTCACGCGTTTGATTGCCGCTGCTCAGTTGCGCGGCCCAGTTGGCTTCCGGCTTGCCGAGCACACCACGCCCGGCGAGGAACAGCGAGTTGCGTTCCTGAGTCGACAACCATTGCGTGGCCGCCAGTTGATCCGAGAGCTCAAACAGCCGCTCTTCGCGTTTGTCTGCCGCCAGGTTGTTCTCTTCGAGCAGCGCAAAAATCAGCGCCTGATCGCGTAGCGGACTGCCATAGTCGGCGAGCCAGTCATTGGGTTTGCGGGTGGCCGCAAGACCGCCGATCAGCGCCTGTTCGGCACGCGGTTTATCACCCATTTTTTCCAGCGCTATCGACAGCTGCACCAGCGGCAAACCAGAGCGCGCATCGGTGCGCCTGTCGAACAGGCTGCGCAACGCGCCCAACGGCGCCTGTTGGCTGCGCGCCAGCACCAAGCCTGCATAGGCCTGCACGGCAAAGCGGGTGTGTTCGGCATTTTCGCTGTAGTTGACGTCGACCAGGTTGCGTTCTTGCAGGTAACGCAACAGCCGTTCATTGGCCTTTTTCAAGGCCTCAGGTGGTACGGCAAATCCTTGTTCGCGGGCCCGCAGGAGGAAATCGGTGACATACGCGGTCAGCCAGTATTCCTCTTCGCCATCGGCGCCCCACAAACCGAAGCTGCCGTTGTAGCGTTGCATGCCCAGCAGCCGCTCGATCCCCAGCTCGATCTTGCGCTTGCGATCAGCATCCGGCTCGCCTTCGAGCCCCAAGCGTTTGAGGCTCGCGGCATCCGCATACAGTGACGGGTACAGGCCGCTGGCGGTCTGCTCCAGACAACCATAAGGGTAGGCTTTCAGTGCGCGAATCTGCTCGCCAAGGTTCAACGGCGGACGACTCGACACCGATAGCAATGCTTCGCGACCCGCCGGTTCAAAGGCTTCAAGCGCACCCTCGGGCAGGCTCCAGGCTTGATCCTTGAGCACCGCACGGTAGTGTTTGAGCAGCGCCGGATAGGCCGGGCGTATACCCAAGGTCCACTCTCGACTAAACGCCGGCAGGTTTTCCCCCGGCAAGTCCAGCCCTTGCACGACCACCTTGATTTTCCCTTGGCCAAAACCACCTTCGGCGCGTACCGGAATCTGTAGCGTGATGCGTTGGCCTTGAGCCAATTCAACGCTCTGACCGGCGCTGGCGTTGATCACGCTCAGTTGCCCTTCAGCACTGAGCTGGACAGTAAGTCTTTGTGCTTTGCCGGACAGGTTAGACAGGTCCAGTGCCAGTTGAGTCTGATCGCCTCCCGCAAGAAACCGTGGGGCTGAAAGTTCGGCAATCAGCGGTGCGGCGACCACGGTTTTAGCTTCAGCCATGCCGTAACGCTCGCCCGTCCAGGCCTGCGCCATGACCCGTAGTTCACCGTTGAAGTCGGGTATATCGACACTGATTTCGCCTTCGCCCTGCGCATTCAGGGTCACCGGCGCGCTTTGCAGCGCCACGATGGTCACGCTGGTTTCCGGACGCTTACCGCCCTTGGCCAACGCTGCATCGCCACCGAACGCCAGACTCGCCAAACGGCCCCGCCCGGCTTCGATCAGTTGCCCATAGATGTCCAGTTGATCAGCACCATACGCCTTGCGCCCGAACAGCTTGGCGAACGGGTCTGGCGTCGGGTATTCGGTGATATTAAGGATGCCCACGTCCACGGCCGACACCAGCACATGCACCTCTTTGGGCACGCTGCCGTCAGCGTTTTTTGCTTGCAGCTTGACGGTCAACGGTTGTTTGGGGCGCATTTTCTCGGGTGTCGAAACCGTCAGCGCCAGCTTGCGTTGTGAGCGATCCAGCGGCAGATGAAGCACGCCCACCGCACGTTTCGGTGTGATATTGGCTTTGCGTTCGCCCGGTCGAATCACCAGCGCGCTGATGTACAGATCATGCCGCGTCCATTGTTTATCCAGCGCAATATCGAAGCGCTTGCCTTCAGCCGGCACGTCGATTTCCTGCCACCACAACGGCCCGTCGCTGGACTCGACCAACAAGTAACCCTTGCCTGCCGCCGGAGGTGTGACGGTGACGTTGACCGTATCGCCATCGGCGTAAGCCGGTTTGTCCAGCGCCAATTTGACCTGATCCGGACGCACCGCGCCGCCTTCGGCATTGTCCTGCCAGCGGTAGCCGGCCCAGAAGCGCAGGCTGCTGATCATCCCGGTTGCCGGGTCTTCGACCTCGACGCGGTATGGGCCCCACTCCACCGGGAAGCTGATTTTGGCAGTGTCGCCTTGTTTGATGCTCAGGGTTTCTTCGTCAAGGTTCAGGAACTTCTCGTTGTAACGAGAGCTCCAGCCATCGCTCTCCGAGTAGTTCCAGTAGTAGTCGCGGCGCTCACGCACCAGCCGCACCTTGAGGTTATCGGCTGCCAGTTTGTGGCCTTCGCTGTCAGCCACCAACAACTCGAATTCTGCCGGACCGTTGCCATCGGTCTGATCACCGTCGAACAAGGCGCGCAGCCCCGGCAGCCGATCCGCTGGCCATACCGGTTGCACCAAACGCCGGGTAATCGGGCGTCCGCCAGACTCTTGCAGGCTGGCTTGCAGTATCAGTTGCAGAGGCGATTTGGCCTGCGCCCATTTGCTCTCCACCTCAAGGCTCAGCTCGCCATTGGCGTCGAGGGTGCTTTCTTCCAGATCGAGGTCCTGGCTCAGCTCCTCTTCGGTGATCGAGCCAAACTGGTAACCGGGCAAGGCTTTTACTGCATCACGCAACGGTCGGACATACAGCTGGCCCGTCAGGCGATTACCCGATGCTGGGGCGCCGTACAGGTAGCGGCCATTGATGTTGAAATCAGCGTTGTCGGCCGGGTTGAGCGCCGTGTCGCTGCCCTTGATTTCCAGCGCCAGACGCTCTGGCAGGAAATCCTCTACCTGGAATTCATACACCTGCGGTTTGCCGTCGCCGAGGTCGAAGACCAGTTGCCAGCGCCCGGTCGGCGCTTCACCCGCGAGTTGCAACTGATATTGATAGAGCGATGTCGCATCAGCTTCCCAGACGAACTTGCGGCTGACCTGTTCATCCGGTCGACGCACTTCGACGCTAATCGGTTGCGGCTTCACGTCCTTGCCGTCACTGTCACGCAGCAGGCCGTTGAGCAACACGGTTTCGCCGGGGCGATACAGATCGCGCGGGCCGAAGACGAAGAATTGCAGAGGGTGGGCTTTAGGTCCCGTGATATCGAATTCGGCCAGGTCCAGCGCCGCGCTGTTCAGGCGCAGCAGGCTGGTCTGTTCACCTTGATGCGCCAGCAGCACTTCGGCCTTGGCTGGCAATGGCAATTGGGCGTGTCCGGCGTTATCGGTCTTGCCCTGGCCGACCACGCGACCATCGGCGTCATACAGTTCAAGCTCGATACCGCTCAGGGCCTTGCCACCCTCCAGCGCTTGGGTGAACACGTCCAGTCGATTCTGATAACGGTGCACCGACAGACCAATGTCGCTCAGGGTGAACAAGGTCGCCGGCTGGGAATAGTTGTAAGTGCCCGAAGCACGCATGACCGCCAGATAGACGCCAGGCTGTTGCAACGGCTTGAGGCCGGCAATCGGCAGCAACAGGGTTTCCCGTGTATTGCGCGCCGGGTTCAGGTCGAAGCGGCCGCCATAGACCAGATCGGCCATGGGTAACAGGTCTTTGGATTCATAACCCTGCAAGGTGCTGCTACGGCCCCATTGGCTGAGAAACGCAGGCAGGGATTCGGGCTTGATGCGGAAGAATTCAACATCGACCTTGGCGACGTTCAACGCGATCACCGGCAGACCTTCGGCCAACCGGGTCGGCAACAGACTGCCACGGCTGGCGAAACCGACGGTGGCTTGCAGATCACTGGTTTCCAGACGACTGATGTATTCCGCTGCCAGCTTGGCCTTGTTCACCCCGAGCAGACCGGCATCCAGGGTCAGGACCAATTTGCGCTGAGGCTCAAGATGGCGCAGACGCAGCTCCATCAAATTGTCGGAGAGTTCCCAAGCGCCGTCGACCTTGCCGGTTTTGGTGTCCACCAGGTGCAGCTTTTCAGCGAATTTCTGCTCCGGGTCCAGCGGTACGGAAAAGCTCACGGACAGGGTGCTGGCACCCTCGACCTGGATTTCCGAGACATCGACCACTGTCAGCTCACGGCCCGCATAGCGTTGGCTCAGGGCAGAAAGATCCAGTGCCGGTTTGGGCTTGCTCGACTCAACGACCGCTGCGGCCGGATTGGGTGCGGAGGCCGGCGCAGCCTTGTGTGAAGTGGACGAATCGCAGGCGCTTAGCAGCGTCAGCACACAGGCCAGAAACAATCCTTTGTCAAGCATGGGTCACTCATCGGCAGCGGTAGAGAGAGGGTGAACTATAGAGCAACCGCGACCTAACGGGCAGCGCAGTGGGCAGATAGACCGCCGGATTGAGACTTTGTTCTCATGGGGATTGCTACACTGCGCACCTTCCAGGGAGCTTTCATGTCGACACTGCTGAACGATTGGCGCGACCGCCCTACCCATCGCCGGGTCTGGGCGCTGGCAGGACCGATGATTCTGTCCAATATTTCCGTGCCATTGGTGGCATTGGTCGACAGTGCGGTGATCGGCCATCTGCCGCATGCCCATCAACTGGGCGCAGTCGCAGTGGGGGCCAGCCTGTACACCTTCCTCGCCTGGGCCATGGGTTTTCTACGCATGGGCACCACGGGGTTTGCCGCGCAGGCTGCCGGGCGCAGCGATGGAGCAGCGCTGCGGAAAATCCTGTTGCAAGGGTTGCTGCTGGCCGTACTGCTGGCGCTGGTGCTCGGCCTCTTCGCCTTACCGTTCAGCCAACTGGCACTGGGCCTGATGCAGCCCTCGGCCGATCTCAAGCAACTGACCCTGGATTTTTTCCACACCCGCCTGTTTGGCCTGCCTGCTGCACTGGCCAGTTACGCGCTGGTCGGCTGGTTTCTCGGCACCCAGAACGCCCGTGCCCCGCTGGCAATTCTATTGACCACCAACCTGGTGAACATCGCCCTCAATCTGTGGTTTGTGATTGGCCTGGAGTGGGGCGTGGTCGGTTCAGCGCGGGCCTCGGTGCTGGCTGAATGGACCGGCGCCCTTCTCGGCCTGGCGCTGACCCAACAAGCATTACGTGCCTACCCCGGCAAGGTCGCGTGGGCGGCACTCGCCTTGTGGCAGAGCTGGCGGCCACTGTTGGCGGTCAACCGTGACATCTTCATTCGCAGTCTGGCGCTGCAATCGGTCTTTTTTCTGATCACGGTACAAGGTGCGCGATTGGGAGACGCCACGGTGGCCGCCAACGCGCTACTGCTTAACGGCCTGCTGCTCACCGCTCATGCACTGGACGGACTGGCCCACGCCGTGGAGGCCCTGTGCGGTCACGCCATTGGCGCCCATGACCGAGCCGCGTTGCGCCGTTCGCTGACGATTGCTGCCGGTTGGTCCCTGCTAGCCAGTGTCGCGTTCGCGGTAGTGTTCATGTTCGCAGGGCATCTGTTTATCCAGATGCAAACCGATATCCCGGCCGTGCGTGAGACCGCTTTTATCTACTTGCCTTATCTGGCTGCGCTGCCGCTGGTTGCGGTCTGGAGCTATCTGCTCGATGGCCTGTTCATCGGCGCGACCCGTGCGCGGGAGATGCGCAATGCCATGGTCCTCAGCGTGGTGCTCGTGGCGCCGCTGGCCTGGTTCGCCCAAGGCCTGGGCAATCATGGGCTGTGGCTGACGTTCATGGTGTTCATGCTGCTGCGCGGCGCGACGCTGGGCATACTTGCCTGGCGCCTGAACCGCAGCAATGGCTGGTTTGCCAACGCTGGACATTGACCCCTACTCATTGAGCTGACCGCGCGCGTAAAACTACGATCGTCCGCCCTCCCAATAATTACGCACGTTGTCGAAACGCACCTGCTGCCCCATGTCTGCCAGGTTCGAGGGCAACGAGGCCGTCGGAAACCTGGCCCTCAACCCGAGCCATTCATCAAGAATCTGTGGATCATTGAAGCCAAGGCGCAGGCCTTCCTGAAGATGGCGCAGGGTCTTGCGGTAGCTGTTGTCGGTCGCACGGCTCCAGAAATACGCATGGCGTTCCAGCAGGCACTGTTGCAGCTTTTTCTCTTGCTGGACGCTGAGTTGGGGTTCGGCCGTCAACGGCACAACGTCCAGCTTCGGATTGTTCAGGTACAGCCGGTCCTGATAGTCGTCGGCTTTGTCTGCCCAAGTGCCGCCGACCCAACTGATCGAGTCTATCGGCCCCAACCAGCGGCTCAACGCCTGCACGTCCATCGAGTCGAAAAAATAGGAGGCGGTCTGTGCGTTGTAATAAGTGATCAGGCTTTTGTAGTGATCGCTGAAACGAACAGTGAGCATGCGCCGCAAATGGGCCAACAATTCGTTCTTGGGCGCCGAGCAAAAAATAGTCAGACCTGGCCAGGCCGCCGTCTCACTCTCGCAGACAACGTTGAAGGGGTCATCGGGGCGCAGGGACACCAGCAGCGGGCCCTGTTTGCGGATCAGGTGCATCTCCGTGTCCGCAAACAGTTCGTAGCAGCGGGTGCGAGGGAAGCGCTTTTTAAGCTGACTGGCCAGGCCGGGCACGCTCGGCGTATCAAGCAATAGCCATTTATTGTCAGGCCTGTAAAACCCGTTGAAATCGGACTCTTTCATGGCGCTCCCTCCCCGTCGATTCGCGTCATCGCCCGACAGGCGCAAGGCGTCCTTTGGCAGTGGGCAAAACTTCCACCCGAAGGCAACTGACACAGCAGGACCAACGGATGACCGGCCTGCAACAGCTCCAGCAGTTCGTTGGCTCGCGCGTGCAGTTCGGCTTCATCGCGGAGCTTGTCCGCTGCAGACTGCGGCGCAGGGTCCGCGTTAAACATGATCTGCGCACTGCTCAGTTTCAAACCGTCATGCCTAAGGAGGACCGAGCTACTGCCAACGCTAAACAACAGTTCGCTGTCTTTTTCGAACGTCAGCGTGATCCCGCCAGACAATTCGATTTTTTGCCCTTCGCTGACAAACGTTCGCGGATCGAGGCGCATCCGCAGAACCTGCTCGTCCTGACGCGGTACCTCACTCGCGTCTGACCCGGCAAGGTCAGAAACAGACTCGGGATGGGCACTGTCTGCGCGGTCAAAGCCCTCCGCCCCCTGACGTTGCAAGTACGCGGTTACCTCTGGCTGATCGGGGTCGCCGTGGATAAAACTCACCATCACCTCCATGCCGACCCTCGGCTGGGCACTCTCATCATCGCCCTCGCCGACCAGCGCCGAAGACACCGGCACCCAACAGCTGGCGTATTGCGCGCCCTCGCCTTGAAGCCCCCAGTCGAACTGCACATTGATCCGGCCCATCGAGTCGCAGTACACCTGATCGAAAACAGGGCCCACCACCCGCGCGCGCTGCACACCCCGCATGGGCGGCCGAGCCGTTACGGGCGAAGGGCGGAAGCCAACCTCCCACGGCGTCGCCTGGAAATGATTGCTGTACGGCGAGTCGGAGCTGATGACGGCGGCCAACAGCTCATCGAGCTCCTGCGGCTGATAACCCCGGTGCTGAACCTCGGTCAGGAGCCAGAGATGATTCCACTCTTTTTGCGGATGCTCACTCAACGGCAATAGCAGTCCGGCCCCCAGATAAGGCGCCGTACTTTCGCCCTCGGCCTGCTCCAGAGCGCGGCGACTGTCCTGCCCACCGTCAGCGGTGCTGACGGAAAAGCGAGTAACAGCATGCTGTGCGGCAGCGACCTTGCGGGGCTTTATTTGCGCCGATTCCGTCTGGAAAGGACAGGTCGGCGCACGTCGAAAGCCACCCTGGCTATCCCCGAACACCAACATATGGCAGCGCCTTGAATGCTGAAAATGGTAATGAATGCCCTCTTCCTCACACAGGCGCTGAACGAATTGCAAATCCGACTCATGGTGCTGCGCGCAATACATGCGTTCACGGTAGGTGCCGCTGAGTTCAAAGCGGTGCGCATCGGCGCGAATGCCATGCTCCTTGAGCACCCTGGCAATGATTTGCGGGGCCGACAGGCCTTGAAAGATCCGCTGGTTAGAACGCCCGGCAAGGCACGCGAGCCGAGGACCAAGGCTTAAACGATAGTGGCCGAGATGCGGCCCTCGACGGCTTTGGTCGGCGCCATGGATCTGCCCGTTGATCCCGGTTTTAGTGTCCACAAAGCTCAACCATGCCGACCGGTACATCAGGCTTTGCAGGTTCAGATCAGAGGACTCACTGACCACTTCCAGCTCAAACGCAAAAGGCTGGTTGATCGCTTCCGTGCCGGTAAACGACAGCACGTTGAGCCTGTGGGACAGGTTCGGGATATCCAGGCGAAAAAAAGGCTCGGTGACTGGATCCAACATCGGCGGCTCCTCTACGTGGGTACGACCGGGGATTCTCGCCGAGAGAACCTTCCGAGTAGAGGGCTGGAACGCAGAACAGGAAAGAGCCTACAAAAAAAAACGACAAGGCAGACAGATAGCCAGACAAACGAACGGGCCACATTCAGGGCCCGTTCGTGTACAGCTCAGCCGCCGGCGATCCGATCAGGAAGACAAGTACGACGACCGCGTCAGACCCAGACGCAGCGCGTCCAGGTACTGAGTACGTTCGCGCGGACTGATCTTGGCGCTGGCAACCTTGTCGCGGTAATGCGTCATCAGCTCGTCCGGAGACAAGTGCACGTAGCGGAGCATGTCCTCGATGGTGTCGTGAGTTTCGATGCCCCCGTGGTACACGCTGCCGTCCGGTTTCTGATAGATGTTTACCGAGTCGGTGTCACCGAACAAGTTGTGCATGTCACCGAGAATTTCCTGATAGGCGCCCACCAGGAAAATCCCCAGCAGATAATCTTCGCCTTCATTGAGGGCATGAACCGGCAAGCTGGTCTCGATGCTCTGCTCGTCGACGTACTGCTTGATCTTGCCGTCGGAGTCGCAGGTCAAATCCTGCAGGACCGCACGGCGATTCGGCTCTTCGTCGAGACGGTGCAGCGGCAAGATCGGCAGTACCTGGCCAATTGCCCAAGTGTCCGGCAGGCTCTGGAACACCGAGAAATTGCAGATGTACTTGTCGGCGAGCTTGTCATTGAGTTCGTCCAGCACCTGACGGTGCGAACGCTGGCGCGCCTTCAACGAGTTGTGCAGACGGCGGCAGACCGCGAAGTAGCACTGCTCGGCCAAGGCTTTCTGCGCCAGCGTGATCTTGCCATCCGCGTACTGCGTGGCAATGTCACTCATGTAGTGCGTGGCACGCCAGTAGGTTTCGGTGACCATCTCGATGTCGGTCGGCCCGAGCAGGTCTACCAGCCATTGCACGGTCTCCGGCAGGCTTTCCTTGTCAGCGATCTTCGGGATTTCGTCGTTGTGCCTTTCGACGTCAGTCACCTGCACCACCAACATCGCGTGATGCGCCGTCAGCGAGCGGCCGCTTTCGGAGAAAATGTTCGGATGCGGCAACTCCTGCTCGTCGCAGAAGTCCTTGAGCATGCCGACCACGACACCGGCGTAATCGTCCATGTCGTAGTTGATCGAGCTGGCATTGCGCGAGTGAGTACCGTCGTAGTCCACGCCCAAGCCACCGCCCACGTCGATATGGTCGACCGGCAAGCCCAGATTGCGCAGTTCGCCGTAGTAGCGGATCGCCTCTTTGAACCCGTGTTGGTAGTCAGCCAGGTTGGCGATCTGCGACCCCATGTGGAAGTGCAACAGGCGCACGCCCTGATCAAGGCCCGCCGCGCGGAAACGCTCGACCACGGACAACAGCTGCGCTGCAGACAAACCAAACTTGGATTTCTCACCGCCGGTATCAGCCCATTTGCTTGATGCCAGCGAAGACAGGCGCACACGCAGGCCAATCTGTGGCGCGACCTTGAGATCGGCAGCCTCGTCGATGACCAGCGCCACTTCGGATTCTTTTTCGATCACGATGAAGACGTTGTGACCCAGCTTTTGCCCCATCAATGCCAGACGGATGAACTCGCGGTCCTTGTAGCCGTTGCAAACGATGGTCCCGCCTTTGGGCGCCAAGGCCAGCACGGCCATCAACTCCGGTTTGGAACCCGCTTCCAGGCCGATGGAGACGTCCTGCGTGGCGATGATGCTTTCCACCACGGCTTCTTGCTGGTTGACCTTGATCGGGTACAGCGCAGTGTATTTGCTCTGGTAGCCCAGACGCTCGATGTTGGCGTCGAACGCACCAGTCAACTGACGAACGCGGTCTTGCAGGATGTCGGGGAAGCGCACCAGCAGCGGCAGGGAGAGACCACTTTTGCGCAGCTCGTCGACCTGTTCATACAGATCGATAGGCGCACTGCTCGGACCGTTGGGGCGAACTTCAACGCGGCCGGCGTCGTTGATTGCAAAATAACCGGCTCCCCAATGACGAATCCCATAAACACTGCGGCTGTCCGCAACTGTCCATTGGCTGCCATCGTCTTTGCGTGTGCGTCGTACGGACATCGAAGTCCCCTATAAAGAAGTCAAATAGCGTCAGCCGCAACAGGGCTGGCGCAGTGTAAAGAATGGAAGTGACGATTTGGCACTGTGTCGACAGGCGCCCGTCTGCGTTGAGAAGTAGACCCGGATCAAGGCACAGAGTTTAGACGTGGAGGCTTAACCGCCGGACTTCTTTGCTTTGAACCCAAGTTTCACCAGCTCCGCCAACAGCAGTTCGACATGATCGCCCTGAATCTCGATCACCCCGTCCTTGAGCGCACCGCCAGTTCCGCAACGCCGTTTGAGCGCAGTCGCCAGCTCTTTGAGCGGGTCTTCGGCCAACGGCACCCCCGTGACAGTGGTCACCGTTTTACCGCCACGACCTTTGCTTTCGCGGCGCACACGGGCGATGCCATCTCCATCGGGGATAACGGTTTGTTTGCAGACACAGGTATCCACGGGCTGACGACAGTCGGGGCAATGCCGTCCTGCGTCGGTGGAAAATACCAGACCGCCCAAGGCGGCGAAGGATGCGGCTTTTTTGGCCACCAGCAATCCTCTTGTTTGAGGACAAAGATGGGCCGGCTCCGGCGTAGCGGGTAACCGACCGCGAAGCCCCACTCAGGCAGGGGCAGCGCTACTGGGCCAATAATGGCTCAGCTTGAAAAGGTCGCGCAGTGTAACGGCAAAAAGTGCAGATGCTAAGGGCAAATATGCGCCAATTTCTTGAACATTTGCGCCTAAGACTCCGTCTGCCCCAAATAACGCTTCAGTGCCGCCAGGGAGTCCGGGCAGTAAGGCTTGTGCAGCGTTTCACTCAAGGCCTCGGCCACCGGAATGAAGCGTGCTTCCAGCACCTCTTCAGGCTGCAACGTCAGCGGCCCGTCCCAGACAGCGCTGAACACCGCGCACCACAGGCGATTGCCCGGTTGATCGAAGAAGAAATGTTCATGCGCGCTCAGCGATACACCACTGACGCCCAACTCTTCCTCGAGTTCGCGGGCCGCTGATTCGGCGTACGTTTCTTCGGCCAGCACCATGCCACCAGCGGCCACGTCCCAATAACCCGGATAAATAGCCTTGCTCAAGGTGCGCCGATGCACGCACAAGTCACCGGCAGAGTTGAACAGCAATATATAGGTGCCACGTCCAATCAGACCGCGCTCGCGTAGCTGAGCCCGCTCAATAGAACCCAGCTGTTTGTCCTGCTCATCGACCCAGGCAATCTGTTCGGCGTCGGAGGCGGCGCGGTGCGCGGCCTCCTGAGAGGAGAACGGCATCGATCAACCCTGCGAAAGCAGTTGGCGCAAGTCGATCACCGCAGCGTTGGCCCGGGAAATGTAGTTGGCCATGACCAGCGAGTGGTTAGCCAGCACGCCGAAGCCGCTGCCATTGAGAATCATTGGGCTCCAGACCGGTGCCTGCGAAGCTTCCAGCTCACGAATGATCTGGCGCACGCTGACCGTGGCGTTCTTTTTCGCCAACACATCGGCAAAGTCTACTTCGATAGCGCGCAGCAGGTGCGACAACGCCCACGCCTGACCCCGGGCTTCGTAGAACACGTCGTCAATCTGCAGCCACGGTGTCTCCACGATCTCTTCATCGACCTTCGGTACTTGGCCTGGGAGAACAGACTCGGTTTTCAAGCTGCTGTTTAGCTTCACCCGGCCGACGCTGGCCGACAGCCGCTGCGACAGCGAACCAAGACGGGTGGCGACGTCACCCAACCAGTTATTCAAGTTATCGGCGCGGGCATAAAATAGTGCACTTTTTTGGCTAGGATCGGACAAGCGCGCTTGATAGCGGCTCAACGAATTGATCCCCTCCCGGTACTCGGACTCACTCGACGGCAAGACCCAGCTTTTATTGTCGAAGTTGAAACGCGGCTCAGCTTTGGCCAAGTCGGCGTCTTCTGCCGATTGCGATTGCGAGCGGGCAAAGTCCTTACGCAAAGCACGGCTCAGGTCACGCACCTGCACCAGTACGCCATATTCCCAATGCGAGATGTTGTCCAGCCACACGCCCGGCGGGAAGCGGTCGTTGGAAATATAACCACCGCGCTTATCGAGCAGCGTCGATGCCACGGTCTTGAGCGTTTCGACCGTGGTGTAGCCGATGACCATCTGCTTGCCCTGGCTCTCAGCGGCCAACTGCGCGTTTTGCTGAACCGGAAACAGCGCCGGTTCCTGGCTCCAGTACCAGCCAATCACTAGCGTGACCAGCAAATACAAGCCGACCAGAACACCTAGAGCACGGCTAAAAAAAACACCACCCCAATAGCTTCGGGGGCGGGTTCCAACCGCTGAGTCATCGACACGGTCCTGTGCGCGGCCCGCGCGGTTCTTCCAGTCCAGCATGGCTATATCCTTTCAATCACGAAATTCAATGGTTCGACCACAACCTTACAGCAAGGTGCCTTGGGTGTGGGAGGGAGGTTGCGTGGAAATGGTTTGAGGGGGGTAGCCGGGGGCATTCGCTTCGTAGTCTAAAGGCTCGACAAGCTATTGTTCGCGATCCGATGCGGTTCCTTATAATAATCAATAAGTTTTTGTTGCTTGCCACCCAACGCGTTATGCCCCCACTTGCGTACGGGTTAACGAATTTCATTTGGAGCGTGAGTGATTTTTTTCCAAAAAAAGTGATTAAAGCGAAACCTTGCTCTTCGACGTCGTTGTAATAACCAACATTCAATATCACTACCGGAATCAAAATCCCGCAAAACCCTATCGAGCGCTGCACCGTAACATCTCCTGTTGACTCTGAAGGTTGGTTTCAATCCCTAGTCGATATTTACAATAATCAATAATCTGGCGCCTTTCAGAATCACTCAAGTACTGAAACCTTGGATAATCTCCAGATTTGGCAAATAGGTTAGTAAATTCAACTTTAAAGGTTGGCGACTTTTTAATAAAAAAATGCCATTGCACCGGACCATGCATTCCCGCAGACTTATAATACCCCACGGTTAGACAGAGGAGCATTGCCAGTGACGTAGTTATTGCAATCAGTTTCATAGGACAGAGGGCTCGCTCAGTCCAGTCGAACGTCTTAATTTTGCCACCAGCTCCATACCCGTATTACCAAGGAATACTTGTCATCTCCTCTCCGACTCGGATACTCCCGGCGGTTTTTAGGTGATGCGGTGTTAATTTTTTTATGCATTATATTGAGCATACTTATATTGCTTATTTCAAAATAGGTAATCCATTATTTAAATGGTCAGATTTGGCTATACCCTTCCAACTGCCTATATACAATTGTCCGCCTTCACGATTACTACTGCTCTTGTTACCATTGTAACTCCATGACTGTCGGCCTACTTGGGCTTGTCTTGAACAAGAGAAATACTCGAGCGACCAGTGACAGGGGCCTTAGTCGGCTGCCACCTAAGATCCATTCGTATGGAGATACAGGGCAGCCGCAAAGCGTCCTACCGCCCTTCCTCAGAATTTCAAACCCGCTTTAGATGACAATCATAATATTTCGGCGTCAATTCTCCTATCAATAGCAATTAATTGACCTACGGCACGCCGAAAGACATACATTCGCTAGTTAGTTAGGCACCACGTGCAGGGAAATCTTTGCGCCCTCTGGCGGCGCGGGTATATGGGCTATTCCAATAACGTCGGTTCGTCGCTTACTCGTCTCACCTTCAACGGTGGCGATATAGCCCCGATTAATAAGCGGCTCCCCCGTTTGGCTATCGGTGACGCGAAATATCCGGCGATGATGCTTTTCCTGGGGCGGAGGGGCATCCATCAACTCCATCACCCGATGATCAAACAACTTCGCACCCACTGATTCGTCAATTTGCCCGCCATCAAAGTAATATGCCTCGTCCCTCACCAACAACCATTCGCCACTCTCGACCCGTTTCACCACCTCGCTGTCAAACGGGAGCATCAGAACGTTACGAAGCGGCTCCATCCCATCGATATCGGCACCACGTTCAAGATACTGCTTGACGATATCCAGCGCTTCGTCAACTGGATAGGTATGTTTCACCTCCGACAATGACGGGTACAACGCGCTGATTAACTTCACTGCTGACACCCTGCTTGCCATTCGTCATAGCCACTGGTTTTGCCGATTTCGTGTCGACAAACAATGGACTGATAGGCAAAGTGCACCGTTTCCAATTGAGTGAAATGGGCAGTACTTAAGTTCTGACAATGGGGCATGGTCACATTGAAGGCGACGATGACCGCGCCTTTCAATTCAATAGTGTAAAAGTGTTCCTGGACACCGTTGCCAGCGGGGCGATACAAGTCTAATCGGCACGTTTTGATCGCTTCACCGTTGGCGGCTGCATTAAAGAGCAAAGGCGAGGACTTATCGACCGCCTTGGTGATGATCAGCGGCTTGTGCATACGACGACCGGTTACTCCGCCAGGAATAACGACTCCGTGGTCGTATGCCTGCACCAGAATCTGATCTTCATGGCCCAACTGCCATGCGTTACCAACCGAGTCCTTGCCGAGCGCACCGGCAGTGATAAGGCCTTGCTGGGTTCCGTGAATGGTCATGTAGGCGGGACTTGGCATTCGGATGCTCCATTTTTTTTCGAGAAAAAGTATTCGGGTGACTGCCGTGGGGCGAGTACTCAGCGTGCAAGCACGGGGGGCTCCGTATGGGTGGGCAGCCACGGTTTGCCGAGATTGAGGGTGATCATGTAGCGCTCTTCGTCGGGGCGTTTGTAGTCTTTGAAGCGATGCACCCGCAGCAGAACCTGGTATTTGTCACCGGCCTGCCAATAGGTCGTCCCGCCCTTGTTCACGTCACGCAATTGGGCTCGCCATTCGGGGGTATCCGCGAAAGGAGGGGCGCTCCTCTGTCTGATGGGGATCCAGCCGCTCTGGCGCCATTGATCCTGTAATTCCAGAACAACCTTAAGGGCGTCATCGAGCAGCAGCGGTTCGATTTGCGGGGACATGCGGATACCGTCAATTCGCTCGTTTTCAAATCCAATGGTGAAGAAGCGAGCCAGCGGCGTGACGAACCCGTACTGCGGGTCACTGACCCGCAATCGCGCATCGGACTTGGGCATGCCAAACCAAACCTCTCCAGGTATCGCCGGACTAATGGCCGCACTTGAACGCTTGCGCATGTCTTCCCAGGGTTCACCGATCACTAACGCGAGTTCCGGTTCATCCGCTAGCGCCTGAAAACCCCAGCGCAACAGCGCAACAGCAAAAAGGGCGAGCAGGACAATGCCCAGTCGCCGACGCCGGCCACCGACGCGTGATTGCAGTTTCATCGCACGCCCTCGCCAGCGGCGATCTCGTTGATCGACTGCTCCAGGGCACTGCGGTTGTCGTCGTGCAGCATCTCGTCGAAGCGCGCCGCCGCTCTGAGCACGAAGGCCATCCGCTGCTCAACGTCCGACAGGTCCGCCAACGGGTTGCTGCCGAAGCCGATAGTGCGGCCATCCTCGCCCCCCTGACATTGGCTGGCGAGGGTCAGCTCGATGGCTTGCAGGATTTCCAGAGCAGGTGTTGGCATTCGGATGCTCCATTATTGTTGCGAGAAAAAGTATTCGGGTGACTGGCGTGGGGCGAGTACTCAGCGTGCAAGCACGGGTGGCTCCGTATGGGTGGGTAGCCACGGTTTAGCTAGATCAAGGGTGATCAGGTAGCGCTCTTCGCTGGGGCGCTTTTTATCTTTGAAGCGATTCATCAACAACATGACCTGATATTTGTCGCCAGCCTGCCAATAGGTTGTTCCGCCCTTGTTCACGTCCCGCAATTGGGCGCGCCATTCGGGCGTATCGGCGAAGGGTGGATCGTCTTTCGGCCAGATGACGACCCAGCCGCTCTGGCGCCATTGATCCTGTAAGTCCAGCACGACCTTAAGGGCGTCATCGAGCAGCAGCGGTTCGATTTGGGGGGACATGCGAATGCCATCAATTCGCTCGTTTTCAAATCCAATAGTGAAGAAGCGAGCCAGCGGCGTGACGAACCCGTACTGCGGGTCGCTGAACCGCAATCGCGCATCGGACTTGGGCATGCCAAACCAAACCTCTCCAGGTATCGCCGGACTAATGGCCGCACTTGAACGCTTGCGCATGTCTTCCCAGGGTTCACCGATCACTAACGCGAGTTCCGGTTCATCCGCTAGCGCCTGAAAACCCCAGCGCAACAGCGCAACAGCAAAAAGGGCGAGCAGGACAATGCCCAGTCGCCGACGCCGGCCACCGACGCGTGATTGCAAGCTCATCGCACGCCCTCACCCGCAGCGATGTCCTTGATCGACTGTTCCAGCGCACCACGATTGTTGTCATTCAGCATCTCGTCGAAGCGCGCCGCCGCTCTGAGCACGAAGACCATCCGCTGTTCAACGTCAGACAGGTCCGCCAACGGGTTGCTGCCGAAGCCGATAGTGCGGCCATCCTCGACCCCCTGACATTGGCTGGCGAGAGTCAACTCGATAGCTTGGGCAACGCCAGAGGGGAAGCCGGTGACATAGGACGCGTGGTTACCGCGCAACAGAGCGATCAGTTGCCGATCCTCGTAGATTGATGGTTGCAGGATGTTCCGCTGCTCGTGAGCGGCAAATCGTTTCACGCTCTCGGCAATATCCCCAGCCTCTATTGCCTCAAAGGCTCGTAGAATTTCAGAATAAGACTTCCCAAAACGGAGTATTTCCTGCCCTACCGGCCACAGCACCGGGAATTTGGGATGACCATAAATGCTCGCGCGTGTTTTCAGGCACGTCTTCAATTCCGCGAACCCGCGTTTTTTATAAAACGCATGCAACGGAAAGATATCGAGGAACAACGTGGTGTTGCCCAGTGCCATCATTTCGTAGACGTGCTGGAACTGCTGCTGCATCAGGGATAACGATTCTCCCTCGAGGCGAATATCGGGGGATGGGACAGGGTTGCTGTCCTTCGCTTGCTGGTAATCGCGCAGCGTTTGCTTATCCATATCGCTGATGGTGTACACGCCCGGAATGCCAGAACTTGAGACCGAACTACCGGCCAGCAATCTCTGCCCTGCGTCGTACTCCGCCTGGACGCCGTCGACAGAGCCCGCCGCATGCAACAACCCGCAACCGACTTGCTTGGAAGCAAAGGCCGCCAGTCCGGCCCACTGGAAGCGCGGCTCGTGCAGCCACAGTCTGGCGTAGGCGGCGTTGATGGCGCGGTTTCGTTCGATGGGGTCGGCAATCAGGATGCCGCCGGGGGCCACAACCTCTTCGGCCTCCCGCTGAAAAACGCGCCAGACACCCTCACAGGTCAGAACCGGCACCTCAGTGACCCTGGTTTTGCATCCGTACAGTTCGACGACGTGACTCGCGCACTCAGCGATGGGCTTGGTGTTTTGATTCAAGACCTGTTTGTCGCATTCGTGATCTTTAAAGCACTGAGTCATTGAGGTGGCCCCTGATTGGATGTCGAAACCCTATCAGGCGCAGGCTTGCCCGAAGCCTTGAGCTAAAAATTCAGAATGTTCTTACAGCGATAGCTCACAAATCATTCAGAGCACCGAGCCAAAAAATCAGAACTTTCTTACCTATCTATCCCGGTGTTTTCGCCACCCTGTTGCGTCCGATTCTCAGCCGTTCGCAGGCTTGCCTGCTCACATCCTGTTTCGGATACAAAATCTGCAAAAAAACGCCAATTCAACCCCTGTAATTCTGTACTACCCACGCAAACGGATTGGTCATTAGAAGGCTCAATACTTTAGGGGCTAATTGACTTACGGCACGCTGGGGGATGATGAGAGGTGCTAGCATAGAGCCACCAGCCTACCTACGCTTGCACCCTCACTAGTAGCCAGGATATGACCGAGCCAGAAGATCCGAGTCGTGATCGTCTCAAGCATCATTTTGCCCAGCGGGTAATTCATCAGGCACGTCAAATTCTTGAGGTCTGGCAACGCCTGCAGCAAAGTGAATGGTCAACTGCAGACATGGCAGAGCTCACCGATTCCACCTTGCGCCTGCTGCGTTTCGCCGAGCGCTTTGAACAGGCTGAGCACGCACAATTGGCACGCAGTATCAGCGTGGCACTTGATGACGTCGAAGCCAACCGTGGACGCCTGAGCAGCAGCCTGATCACCGAACTCAACCGGTTGATGCAACGCTTGTCGCGCACCGGCCTGCGCCACGGTGACCACCTGGACCAAACGTCGTTGCCGCCCCTGCGTAAGCCAATCTACGTGATGCTTCAGGACCACGAGCGCGCAGAGCGACTGGCCAAACAACTTGAGTTCTTCGGTCTGAGCGCCTTGTCGCTGGACAGTATTGCCGCGTTCCACGCCACTATGGCTGAGCGCTACCCGGCAGCGATCGTGATGGACGTCGACTTCTGCGGCCCCGGCGAAGGCCTGATCCTGGCGGCAAAGGTGCAGGACGGACTGGAGCACAAGCTGCCGCTGTTGTTTTTCAGCCATAACGAAACTGACACCCCGACCCGACTGGCCGCCGTACGCGCTGGCGGTCAGGAGTTTCTCACCGGCACGCTAGACGCATCGAGCCTTCTGGAAAAAATCGAAGTCCTCACCTGTGTGGCGCAATACGAGCCCTATAAAGTGCTGATCATCGATGACTCCCGCGCTCAGGCCACTCACACCGAGCGCCTGCTGAACAGTGCCGGAATCATCACCCGCACATTGATTGACCCGATCCAGGCCATGGCCGAACTCGCGGAGTTCCAACCTGACCTGATCATCCTCGACATGTACATGCCGGGCTGCACAGGTACCGAGCTGGCCAAGGTGATCCGCCATAACGACCGTTATGTCAGCGTACCGATCATCTACCTGTCGGCCGAAGACGATCTGGACAAGCAACTCGATGCCATGAGTGAAGGCGGCGATGACTTCCTGACCAAACCGATCAAGCCACGGCATTTGATCACCACCGTGCGCAACCGCGCGGCGCGAGCGCGCAACCTCAAAGCGCGGATGGTTCGCGACAGTCTGACCGGCCTGTATAACCACACACATATCCTGCAACTGCTTGAAGATTGCAGCTTCCGCGCACGCCGCGAAGGCAAGCCGCTGAGCTTTGCCATGCTCGACATCGATCACTTCAAGCGCGTCAACGACAGCCATGGTCACCCCATGGGCGACAGGGTGATCAAAAGCCTGGCGCTGTTCCTCAAACAACGCCTGCGCAAGACCGACTACATTGGCCGTTACGGTGGCGAAGAGTTTGCCATCGTGATGCCTGACACCGACCTGCACAACGCGCACCGAGTGCTGGACGAGATCCGCCAGCGCTTTGCTGAGATTCATTACCCGGCGCAACCGGTGGATTTGTCGTGCACCTTTAGTGCAGGTGTTGTGGAATTGTACGAAAGCGCCGACAGCCTGACGCTGTCGTCACTGGCAGATGATGCGCTGTACCACGCTAAAGATGCGGGACGTAATCAGGTGCACGCGGGCCGCCAGAGGCAAAGTGCCACTTTTATTCATGAATCGACCGATTCGGTCATAACACTGTAACCAAAACGCAATAACTTCAAGCGCTTACCCTTAGTCGTCGGGTCGAGACCACATGCGCCTGAAGCTGCTTACCAATCTCAATACGTTACTGCTGGTCACCGTTTGTGTCGCGTTAGGAATAACGCTTTGGTGGTCACAGCAGGCACTGGAACGCCCCTATCAACTGATGGAGCGCTACCTGAGCCTGTCTCAAGCGTTTCAAAACCAAGTCGCGCGCAGCATTGAGGATTACCTCTCCAGCGGCGATGCGCTGCGCCAAAGCGATGCCATTCAGGCCATCGACAAGCTCCAGCATGAGCTCGATGCGCTGCCGCCACAGATGGCCGACAGCCTGCGCCCGAGCCTCTCCCAACTGCGCGAGTTCAGCAGTAACGACCTGCTGGCCGCCGGTAAGCTGGCGGGTGATCCGCAAGGCCTGCTGTTACAGGCTGAACGCGAACTGGGCGCCGCGCTTGAACAGCTCACGCACTATGCTTCCAGCAACACCAACCCTGCGGCGCCCAGCTACCAAGGCCCGCTACTGAGCGCATCACAACACTTGGGACGCCTGAGTCTGGCCCGGGACAAACTGGTCAGCAGCGGCCGCAGTGAGCTGGCCGCCGATGTCGAACGTGAAGTCGCCGCCATCAGCACCCAGGCGCAAGCACTGGATGCCTTGCCATTGCTCGGCGTCACGGCCAGTGCCGAGTCGAGCACCGAAGACTTCTCCGCCATGATGGGCCTGGGCAACAGCGAGAAAGCCGTCGCCGAAGACAGCGGCGTGGGCTACAAACGTGAATTGAGCAGCCTGCTTAACCGTTACCCTGCCGAGCTGAACCGTACCCGGGATCAGATTCAGCGCCGCGCAGAACTCAGCGCCAGCGCTCAACTCAAAATCGACACGCTGCAAAAAGCAATCACCAGCCTGGAACCGGAGGTGCGCGGACAGCACGCACTTATCCAGGGCGATGTGCGGATGATGCAAGGCCTGATGATCGGCCTGATCCTGTTGATCGCGCTGTTGATCGACACCCTGCAACGGCGCCTGTCCCGCGTTCTGACCAATCTTGCGCCCGCGTTATCGACCTGGGCCGAGGGGGATTTCGCCAAGGACATCCAGCTGGGCGCGACCAACCGCGAACTGCGCGACATCGAAGAATCGCTGAATCGTCTGCGGGCCTACCTCGTGGACCTGGTCGGCACTATCCGCTTGAACGCAGAGCAGGTTGAGGGCAGCAGTCATGCCTTGGCCGAACTCTGCACCGGCCTGCATGGCGGCGCAGAACGCCAGGCCAGTGATACCGCGTTGATTCGCGACTCGCTGGGCGAACTGGAAGCCACCATTCAACAGGTGGCCGGGGACGCCAGCCAAGCCGCAGAGGCCAGCCGCGATGCCGGTCGCGCCGTAGAACAGGGTCAACGGGTGATCGGCCTGAGCCTGACCGGGCTGCATGCCCTGGTGGGCGAAGTGCAACACAACGCTCAGGCCATAGAAATCCTGGCTGTGGAGTCGGCCACCATTGGCAGCGTGTTGACCGTGATCCGTTCTATCGCCGACCAGACCAACCTGCTGGCCCTCAACGCCGCCATCGAGGCCGCTCGCGCCGGGGAAATGGGTCGGGGGTTTGCGGTGGTCGCCGAGGAGGTACGCTCACTGGCCCAGCGCACCGCCGGGGCCACGGGCGAGATTCAAGTACTAATTGCCAGCTTGCAAAAAGCGGCAAGTGAGTCGGTAGAAGGCATGCGTGCTCAGGTCGAGCACGCCAAAGCCACCGCCAATCAGGCACAAGCCGCCGATGGCGCGCTGGATGAAATCGTCGGTGCGATCCAGACCATCGCCAACACCGCAGAACGCATCGCCGACGTTACCGCCCAACAAAGCGGTGCCGTCAGCGAAATTCGCGATCACAGCGAAGGCATCCACCAATTGGGCGGGGATAACCTGCTGCGCATCGGCGAAGGCCGCAGCCAAAGCCAACACCTGCAACAACTTGGCGGGCGACTGAACACCGCCGTGCAAGCGTTCAGGGTGTAGATCCGCCTCTTGTAGGCGCAAGCGCCTACAAGGTCTGTGTCATGCAAGACCGGGAGCAGTCCGCTATCATGCGCGGACTTTCGACATGCGAGACCGCTATGCGCCGCCTGCTCTGCCTGATGTTATTGATCCTCGCCCTGCCCGCCTCGGGTGCCAGCCTCCTGGACAATCGCCCCAGCACCACACTAGGCACAGCATCGCTAAACAACAGCGCTGACTTCCTGCCGGTCCGCGAAGCATTTCGCCTGAGCCTGATCGAAACCACACCGCAATCGATCAAATTGCGTTTCGTCGCCAGCGAAGGCTATTACCTATACCGCCATCGCTTTCAGTTCCGCACCGAGCCTGCCGATATCGGCCTGGGCGCCGCGCAGCTGCCTCAGGGCGAGCAAAAACACGACGAGTACTTTGGCGACGTAGAGGTCTATCACGGCATTCTCGATGTCGACCTGCCACGCAAACCCGGCGACAACCGACCGTTCACCCTGGCCGTCACCTATCAAGGCTGTGCCGACAAGGGTCTGTGCTATCCGCCTGAAACCGAGCGCCTGGACATCGGCGACGTTGCGGCCGCAAGTACAGGCTTGTCTGCCACACCACCAACCAAGGGCACCTGGGGCTGGAAGGAACTGGCGCTGTTTTTCCTTGCGGGTATCGGCCTGACATTCACCCCGTGCGTACTGCCTATGCTACCGATCCTGTCCGGCGTGGTCCTACGCGGGCAGGTCGGCGGGTTGCGCGGTTTCAGCTTGTCGCTGGCGTATGTGCTCCCGATGGCCATCTGTTTTTCCCTGCTCGGGGCGTTGATGGGCATGTTCGGCGCAGAGCTGAACTTACAGGCGCGCCTGCAATCAGCCTGGGTGCTGGTACCTTTTTCGCTGTTCTTCATGATTTTCGCTGCGGCAATGTTTGGTCTGTTCGAACTGCGTCTGCCGCACTTCATCAGCTTTCACCTGCACCGGGTTGCGGGACGCACTGAAGGCGGCTCTTTATGGGGCGCGGCAGTCCTCGGCGTGGTCTCCAGCCTGCTGGTTTCGCCGTGTGTCTCGGCGCCCCTGGCAGGCGCGCTGCTTTATATCAGCGCCAGCGGTGATGCGCTGGGTGGAGCCTTGAAGCTGTTCGCGCTGGGACTCGGCATGGGCACGCCCTTGCTGCTGGTCGCCACGGGCGGCGCGGCATGGCTGCCTAAAAGCGGCGAGTGGCTGATCTCGGTAAAAAACATTATCGGCGTCCTGCTGCTGGCCGTGGCCATCGGCCTGCTCAGCCGGGTCATCCCAGGCGAGATCACCCTGCTCCTGCTGGGCTTGCTGGGGGCCGGCGTTGCCCTGTTTCTTGGCGCACTGGAGTTCACCTACAAGTCCGGTCCACAACGCCTTAATCAGTTGCTTGGCCTGTTTTTGCTGGTCTACGCAGTGGCCTGCTGGTACGGCGCACTGAGCGGCCAGACCGATCCTTTGCGTCCGCTGGGCCGACCACAAGCGGCATTGATGGCCAATGAAGCCGTGGCACCCACCAGCCCATGGCAGACCATCAGCACTGCGGCCGAACTGGACCGCGCCCTGAACGACGCAAAAAATGCCGGTCAACCGTTGCTGCTGGACTGGTACGCCGACTGGTGCATCAGCTGCAAAGTCATCGAACATGACGTGCTGCCCGATCCCCGCGTGACGAGCAAGCTGACCGGTTATAGCCTGATTCGTTTCGACATGACCGACAGCAGCGCCGAACAACGCGCCCTGCTCGACCGCTACAAGCTGTTCGGCCCGCCTGCGCTGCTGTTCTTCGGCAAAAAGGGCGCGGAGCTTGCGGATATTCGGGTGGTCGGCGAAATCAATGCGACAGCCTTCGCGGCACGCATCGCCAGGGCAAATGACCAAATTCAATAAACGAGTCACAAACTTCGCGCGAACATCGGTCATCGTGCTGGCTATTGCAGTTAACTGGACAGTCCGCAGGGGTTTACGGCATAGTCGCTGCGCATCGATGCTCGCATACACAAGAAGGAACAACAGATGGCGACCTTACTGGTTCTCCACGGACCTAACCTGAACCTGCTCGGCACACGCGAACCGGGCCTCTACGGCGCGGTGACCTTGGCGCAGATCAATCAGGATCTGGAAAAACAGGCCCGAGACCGTGGCCATCATCTGATGTACCTGCAAAGTAATGCCGAGTATGAACTGATCGATCGCATTCACGCCGCACGCGATGAAGGCGTGGACTTCATTGTGATCAATCCAGCAGCTTTTACGCACACCAGCGTCGCATTACGTGACGCGCTGCTGGCCGTGAGCATCCCATTCATCGAAGTGCATCTCTCTAACGTGCACAAACGCGAACCTTTCCGCCATCACTCTTACTTCTCGGATGTAGCGGTGGGAGTGATCTGCGGCCTTGGCGCCAGCGGTTACCGACTGGCCCTGGAGGCCGCCCTGGAACAGCTTGAACAACAAGCTATACGCCCCTGACCGACCCTTGGGAGTTGATGATTAATGGATATCCGTAAAGTTAAGAAACTGATCGAACTGCTGGAAGAATCCGGCATCGACGAGCTCGAGATCCGTGAAGGTGAAGAGTCCGTACGCATCAGCCGTCACAGCAAAACCCCTGCTCAGCAGTACTACGCACCTGCTCCAATGGCTGCGCCGGTTGCACCTGTTGCTGCCGCGCCCGTTGCCGTTGTTGCAGAAGCACCTGCCGCACCAAAACTCAACGGCACGATCGCTCGTTCGCCGATGGTCGGTACGTTCTACCGCACGCCTGCTCCGACTTCGCCAGCTTTTGTCGAAATCGGCCAGACCGTGAAGAAGGGCGACATCATTTGCATCGTTGAAGCGATGAAAATGATGAACCACATCGAAGCTGAAACCAGCGGTGTGATCGAATCCATCCTGGTAGAAAACGGTCAGCCGGTTGAGTACGACCAGCCGCTGTTCACCATCGTTTGAACCACGGAGAGCCTGCGATGTTGGAAAAAGTTCTGATCGCCAACCGCGGCGAAATCGCCCTGCGCATCTTGCGTGCCTGTAAAGAACTGGGCATCAAGACCGTCGCCGTACACTCAACGGCAGACCGCGAGTTGATGCACCTGGGCCTGGCAGACGAAACCGTCTGCATTGGTCCTGGACCTGCCAACCTGTCGTATCTGAACGTTCCAGCCATCATCTCGGCTGCCGAACTGACAGGCGCCACGGCGATTCACCCGGGTTACGGCTTCCTTGCGGAAAACGCCGACTTCGCCGAACAGGTGGAGAAATCCGGTTTCGCCTTTATTGGTCCTACCGCCGAAACCATCCGCCTGATGGGCGACAAGGTTTCTGCCAAGGACGCCATGAAGCGTGCTGGCGTGCCAACGGTTCCAGGTTCTGACGGCCCACTGCCCGAAGACGAAGAAACCGCGCTGCGCATCGGTCGCGAAGTCGGTTACCCCGTGATCATCAAAGCCGCTGGCGGCGGTGGTGGTCGTGGTATGCGCGAAGTGCACCGCGAAGAAGACCTGATCGAAGCGGCGAAGCAGACCCGTGCCGAAGCGGCAGCCTGGTTCAGCAACCCGATGGTCTATCTGGAAAAGTTCCTGACCAACCCACGTCACGTGGAAGTTCAGGTGCTGTCCGATGGCCAGGGTCACGCGATCCACTTGGGCGACCGTGATTGCTCGCTGCAACGTCGGCACCAGAAGGTGCTTGAAGAAGCACCGGCACCGGGCATCGACGAAAAGGCTCGCCAGGAAGTTCTAGCGCGTTGCGTCAAGGCCTGCATCGACATCGGTTACCGTGGTGCCGGCACGTTCGAGTTCCTTTACGAGGACGGCAACTTCTACTTCATCGAGATGAACACTCGGGTTCAAGTAGAGCATCCGGTATCGGAAATGGTCACCGGCATCGACATCGTCAAGGAGATGCTCAGCATCGCCGCCGGCAACAAACTCTCGTATACCCAGGATGACGTAGTCATTCGCGGGCATGCACTGGAGTGCCGGATCAATGCCGAAGACCCGAAAACGTTCATTCCGAGCCCTGGACTGGTCAAGCATTTCCATGCGCCGGGCGGTAATGGCGTACGGGTCGACTCCCACCTTTACAGTGGCTACAAAGTACCGCCGAACTACGACTCGTTGATCGGCAAGCTGATCACGTGGGGCGCAACCCGTGACGAAGCCATGGCGCGCATGCGCAATGCGCTGGACGAGATTGTGGTAGACGGGATCAAAACCAACATCCCGCTGCACCGTGACCTGGTTCGTGATGAAGGCTTCTGCAAAGGCGGAGTCAACATCCACTACCTGGAACACAAATTGGCTAACGAATAACGGTCTCCGTTACTCGAGCCACTCGCAGCACCTGAAAAAGACCCTCGCCTCGCGGCAAGGGTCTTTTTTTGGCCCTAAATGCGCCTTTTACCCGGCATCTCGATACCGTGCAGGTTCACCCGCCGGTACAACGTCGCCCGCGATATCCCCAGTGATCGGGCGGCATCACCGGGTTTCCAGCGATGACGGATGAGCGCATCCAGTAATAGCTGACGTTGCGGACTGACGCGTTCTTCAACCGAATGAGTCAACGAACGCTCGGTGCCAGGTGCCCCACGGACATCTTCCGGCAGGTCACTCAACTGGACAGTCATGCCTGCGGACACCGCACAGGCGTAACGCAAGACATAGCGCAATTGGCGGATATTGCCCGGCCACGCGTAGCTGAGCAGGCATTCCAGTGCCGACGCACTCAAACCCGCCCGCCCGCCGCACAAACGCGCTTCTTCTTCGAACAGTCGATTGAGCAACACCAGGCGGTCGCTGCGCTCGCGTAAAGGCGGCAACTGGAATCGCGCACCGCTGAGACGAAAATATAAATCCTCACGAAAACTACCGTCCGCCACCATCGCCGCAAGATTGCGGTGTGTCGCACAGATCACTTGAATATCCACCGTTTGCCGCCGCGCACCGCCCAAGGGGGCGACCTCGCCTTCGGCCATGACCCGCAGCAGACGGGTCTGCAAACTCAAGGGCATGTCGCCGATCTCATCAAGGAACAACGTGCCACCGTCAGCCTGCTGCAACAGCCCGCGCATGCCCTTGCTCGACGCCCCCGTGAACGCACCGGCGACGTAGCCGAACAACTCGCTCTCGATCAGGCTTTCCGGAATAGCCGCACAGTTGAGGGCGACAAACGGCCCGCTGCGCCTGGCGCTGATGTCATGCAACTGCCGGGCAAACACCTCTTTGCCTGAGCCGGTCTCACCCTGAATCAGGACCGGCAAGTTGCAATCCTTGACCCGCACCGCCAACTGCAAGCTCTGGGCAATGCACGGATCGAGTTGGGTGGCGGCGCTTTCCTCTGTCGGCACGGCTCGCATCGGGTGCTGCCTGCGGGGCGCGCTGAGTCGCACATGCAATTCGCCGTCATCGCCTCCCCAGCGCAGCAGTTGCGGCGTTTCATCCGTTACCGCCTGCAAGGCATCAGGGCCGAACACCTCGTTGATGTGCTCTGGCAAGCGACCAAAACGCTGACGCAAAGCCTGTCGCGCCATGCTGTTGAGGGCCAACAAGCGGCCGTCGTTATCCAGCGCCAACAGGTAATCGGGCTGACTGTCGACATACCCCGGCGCGCTGTGCGCACGTAACAACCAATGCCCCTGAGCGCTGTGCATGAAGAACGCGTTTTCTATAACGCGGGCACTCTGCACGACCATCTGCCGGATCAAATGCTGACTGCGCCGATCATCCGGCGATTGCAGCGCCGAAACGTCCAGCACGCCGAGCAGCTCACCTTGGGGATCGAACACCGGCGCCGCAGAACAGGTCAACCCGATGAAGGCCGCCCGAAAGTGATCACGTTTATGAACCGTCACCGGCGCCTTGCCCGTGAGCACGGCGGCAACCCCGCAGGTCCCTTCCTCGCCTTCCGACCAGCAGGTTCCCAGGTATAAACCGGCCTTGCGGCAATCGTTGCGGATGCCCGACTCGACCCGATAGTCGATGGTCTGGCCCTGCGCGTCGGTCAGCAGCACACAATAATCGGCTTCGCGAACCCGTCCGTGTAGCCTCGCGACTTCCTCGCCGGCAATTCGCAGGAACAGGTCAGCACGCTCGCGGCATTCCTTGAGGACAGTGTGAGAAAGGATGCGCGGACCTTGCTGCGAGGCAGGGTCCAAATGGTATTGGTCCATCGAGCGTCGCCAGGAATCGAGAATCAAGTCCGGGACGGGGGCTTGTGGCAGGCGACCGGCATGCCTCAGCACGCGGCTGACGCAGTCCACATGAGCTTTGGAGTGTGCGGCAAACATGGCCTGTCCACCTCTGGGCGTATTGTTGTTATGCGCGTTATTAAGCGCCGTTTGCCTACCCACGACAACCCTTCCTGCGAGCGAGCCGTCGTTGAGACGGAGCGTCTCAGCGTCTCGCTCAAACCCCCGGTCATCTGCAACCACGCGTCTCGCCCAGCCCCTCCGCCAGGCACTCGACGCTGTTGCACGAAGCGCTCTGCACCGGCCCTCTGCGGCCATATCAACCGGGTTGGCACCGGCCTTGCTCTGACACAGACAAACAATAATCAGAGGTGTGCCATGACTGAACCCGCGCTGACCGTGGGGATCATCGCCAACCCGGCGTCGGGTCGCGATGTGCGCCGCCTGACGGCCAATGCTGGCGTTTATTCGAGTACCGAGAAGGCCTCCGTGGTCCAGCGTCTGCTCGGCGCTTTCGGCGCCACCGGCATCCAGCACGTCTTGCTGGCGCCCGACATGACAGGCATCGCCGCCGCTGTGCTCAAAGCCAGCCAGGGACGTAACGCTCGTGAAAGCCACTGGCCACGCCTGACCTTTCTCGACATGCCCTTGCGCCAGACCGTCGAAGACACACGTCTGGCCGCACGAATGATGGCCGAACAAGGGGTCGCACTGATCGCAGTGTTGGGCGGCGACGGGACGCACAAGGCGGTTGCCGCCGAAGTCGGTGACATTCCCCTGCTGACACTCTCGACCGGGACTAACAACGCCTTCCCTGAACTGCGTGAAGCCACCAGTGCCGGGCTGGCCGGTGGGCTCTGCGCAAGCGGACGTATTCCTTCCGGGGTTGGCCTGCGGCGCAACAAGCGTTTGCTGGTTCGCGAGCACGCCCGGGGCATTTGTGAATGGGCGCTGGTCGATGTCGCCGTCTCGTCGCAACCTTTCATCGGAGCCCGTGCGATCTGCCGCGCCGAAGACCTGGCGGAAGTTTTCGTGACGTTTGCCGAGCCCCATGCCATTGGCCTTTCGGCACTCTGCGGGCTGTGGTGTCCAGTTTCGCGCCAATCACCGCTGGGCGCCTGGGTCCGCCTGAACCCCAACGCCGACGATGCCGTTCTGGTGCCGCTGGCGCCAGGTTTGCTCCAGGGCTGCGCCGTCAGTGCCTGCGGCTCGATGCAACCTGGGGTGGCTTATTCGCCGAGTCTGCTCAATGGCACCCTGGCCCTGGACGGCGAGCGTGAAATCGAGTTCAGCGCCAACGACCACCCCACCGTCACCCTCGACCCTTACGGCCCGATCAGCATTGATGTCGAAGCCGTTTTGGCCTACGCCGCGCTCCATCGCCTGCTGGCGATAGGTCGCGAGCACCCGCAACACCCCGCAAACCTTCCGTGTTGAGACAACCCAGGAGAACAACAAGATGTCCACTCACCTGTCCCATGAGCAACTGTTGCACGCCTACAAAGTGATGCGCACGATCCGCGTCTTCGAAGAGCGCCTGCACGTCGAATTCGCCACTGGCGAGATCCCTGGCTTCGTCCACCTGTATGCCGGCGAAGAAGCCTCGGCCGCTGGCGTCATGGCCCACCTTACCGACGATGACTGCATTGCTTCCACCCACCGCGGCCATGGCCATTGCATCGCCAAGGGGGTCGATGTGTACGGCATGATGGCCGAGATCTACGGCAAGAAAACCGGGGTCTGCGGCGGCAAGGGCGGTTCGATGCACATCGCCGACCTGGAGAAAGGCATGCTCGGCGCCAACGGCATCGTCGGCGCCGGCGCACCCTTGGCTGCCGGTGCCGCCCTGGCCGCCAAGCTCAAAGGCACGCAGGGTGTTGCGGTGGCCTTCTTTGGCGATGGCGGTTCAAACGAGGGGGCGGTTTTCGAAGCCATGAACCTCGCGTCGATCTGGAACCTGCCCTGCCTGTTCATCGCCGAAAACAACGGTTACGCCGAGGCCACGGCGTCTGTGTGGTCGGTCGCCAGTGACCATATCGCCGACCGCGCAGCCGGTTTCGGCATGCCCGGCGTGACGGTAGACGGCTTCGACTTCTTCGCGGTCCACGAAGCTGCGGGTGCCGCTGTCGCTCGCGCCCGAGCCGGCGAAGGGCCGTCGCTGATCGAGATGAAACTCACCCGCTACTACGGCCATTTCGAAGGTGATGCACAAACCTACCGCGCGCCCGACGAGATCAAGAACTTTCGCGACACCCGTGACTGTCTCATGCAGTTCCGCGAACGCAGCCTGAATGCCGGGCTGCTGAAAGTCGCTCAACTCGACCAGATCGATCTAGACGTCGAGCACCTGATCGAAGACGCCGTACGCCGGGCCAAATCCGACCCTAAACCCCAGGCAAGCGACCTGCTGACCGACGTGTACGTGTCCTATCCCTGAGCCGACCTCAAAACAAGAACAACAGGAGAATTATCATGGCGAGAAAAATAAGCTATCAGCAGGCGATCAACGAAGCGCTTGCCCAGGAAATGCGCCGCGACCCCACCGTATTCATCATGGGTGAAGACGTCGCTGGCGGCGCAGGCGCACCCGGCGAGCAGGATGCCTGGGGCGGCGTGCTCGGCGTCACCAAGGGTCTCTATCACCAGTTTCCTGGGCGGGTTCTGGATACGCCGCTGTCCGAACTGGGGTATGTCGGTGCCGCCATAGGCGCCGCCACTCAAGGGGTTCGCCCCGTGTGCGAACTGATGTTCGTTGATTTCGCGGGCTGCTGTCTGGATCAGATCCTCAACCAGGCGGCTAAATTTCGCTACATGTTCGGTGGTAAGGCCGTCACCCCGGTGGTAATCCGCACCATGTATGGCGCCGGCTTGAGGGCCGCCGCCCAGCACTCGCAAATGCTCACCTCCCTGTGGACCCACATCCCCGGCCTGAAAGTGGTGTGCCCGTCCTCGCCCTATGACGCCAAGGGCTTGCTGATCCAGGCCATTCGCGACAACGACCCGGTGATTTTCTGCGAGCACAAAATGCTTTACAGCATGCAGGGTGAAGTCCCGGAAGAGCTGTATACCGTGCCGTTTGGCGAAGCCAATTTCTTGCGCGAGGGCGATGACGTAACCCTCGTGACCTACGGTCGCATGGTCCATTTGGCGCTGGAGGCAGCAAACAACCTCGCACGCCAGGGCATTGCCTGTGAAGTTCTGGACTTGCGTACCACCAGCCCGCTGGACCTAGACAGCATCCTCGAAAGTGTAGAAAAAACCGGGCGTCTGGTGGTGATCGACGAAGCCAACCCACGCTGTTCGATGGCCACCGACATCTCGGCACTGGTCGCTCAGAAAGCGTTTTTCGCCCTCAAAGCACCGATTGAAATGGTCACCGCGCCGCACACCCCTGTGCCTTTCTCCGACGCGCTGGAGGACCTGTACATCCCTACCGCGGCGAAAATCGAGGCGGCCGTGCATAAAATTTGCGAAGGGAGGAAGGTTGCATGAGCCAGATTCATACGCTAACCATGCCTAAATGGGGCCTGTCGATGACCGAAGGGCGCGTCGACACGTGGCTCAAGGAGGAAGGCGAGCGCATAGAGAAAGGCGATCAGGTGCTCGATGTCGAAACCGACAAAATTTCCAGCAGCGTCGAAACCCCTTTTTCTGGCGTGTTGCGGCGCCGGATAGCGCAACAGGATGAAACCCTGTCCGTGGGCGCCCTGCTCGCCATCGTTGTCGAGGGGGATGCCAGTGATGCAGAGGTCGACGCGGTGATCGAACGCTTCCAGGCCGAGTTCGTGCCCGGTGGCGATGCTGCAGAAGACAGCGGTCCGGCACCGCAGAAAATCCAGCTCGAGGGCCGCACGCTACGCTTCTTCGACCGTGGCGAAGGCACCAGTCCGCTGGTGTTGATTCACGGTTTCGGCGGAGATTTAAACAACTGGCTGTTCAACCACGACGCACTGGCTGCCGGGCGCCGCGTTATCGCACTCGATCTGCCGGGGCATGGCGAGTCGGGCAAAACCCTGCAACGCGGCGACTTGGATGAACTGAGCCAGACCGTCCTGAGCTTGCTCGATCATCTGGACATAGAGTCCGCACACTTGGCCGGCCATTCGATGGGTGGCGCCGTCGCACTCAACGCCGCCCGCCTTGCACCGAATCGAGTCCGCTCACTGACCTTGATCGCCAGCGCTGGCTTGGGCTCGCAGATCAATGGCGAGTATTTGCAGGGCTTTATCGACGCCGCCAACCGCAACGCCTTGAAGCCACAACTGGTGCAACTGTTTTCCGACCCCGCGCTGGTGAATCGGCAAATGCTTGAAGACATGCTCAAGTTCAAACGCCTGGAAGGGGTCGACGCAGCCCTGCGCCTGCTGAGCACCCAATTGTTTGCTGGCGGACAGCAGCACAGCGACCTGCGGTCAGTCGTCGCGCAGCAGCCGAGCCTGGTGATTTGGGGCGCCAACGACGCCATCATCCCTGCCGCTCATGCTCAAGGGCTCAGTGCACAGGTCGAGGTGTTGGCGGGTCAAGGCCACATGGTGCAGATGGAAGCGGCGGAGCAGGTCAACCGCCTGATTCTCGGCTTCCTGCAGGGCCAATAAATCAGCGGCTCTGGCCTGCCCGACGCTCGCTGGAGCTTCCACACTGTTGTGAGGAGATAACACACGATGAGCACTGCATTGAAAAGCACCGCCAGCATGCGCGCAGCGGTCTGGCATGGACGCCACGATATCCGCGTAGAAGACGTGCCGCTGCCCTCCGACCCGCCTGCCGACTGGGTACAGATTCGCGTGGACTGGTGTGGCATCTGCGGTTCGGACCTGCATGAATACGTCGCCGGACCAGTGTTCATTCCGGTAGACGCTCCGCACCCGATGACCGGCATTCAGGGCCAATGCATTCTGGGCCATGAGTTCTGCGGCGAAATCATCAAACTCGGCGCCAACGTCCAGGGTTTTGCCGTGGGTGACCTGATCACCGCTGACGCCTGCCAGCATTGCGGCACCTGTTATTACTGCACCCATGGCCTCTACAACATCTGTGAACGACTGGCGTTTACCGGCCTGATGAACAATGGCGCCTTCGCTGAGTGGGTCAATGTGCCTGCCAACCTTTTGTACAAATTGCCGGCAGGTTTCCCTAAAGAGGCCGGTGCGCTGATCGAGCCACTGGCGGTGGGCATGCATGCCGTCAAGAAGGCAGGCAGCCTGCACGGGCAAACCGTGGTGGTCGTGGGCGCTGGCACCATTGGCCTGTGCACAATCATGTGCGCCAAAGCGGCCGGTGCCGCACAGGTTATTGCCCTGGAAATGTCGTCGGCGCGCAAGGCCAAGGCACTCGAAGTCGGCGCCAACCGGGTCTTCGATCCTTCCGAGTGCGACGCGCTTGCCGAAATTCGCGCGGCCACCCATGGCTTGGGCGCCGATGTGAGCTTCGAATGCATCGGCAATAAACACACGGCCAAGCTCGCCATCGATGTGATCCGCAAAGCCGGCAAATGCGTGCTGGTGGGTATTTTCGAGGAGCCCAGCCAATTCAATTTCTTCGACTTGGTGTCCACCGAAAAACAGGTCATGGGCTCTTTGGCCTACAACGGCGAGTTCGCCGATGTGATCGCCCTTATCGCCGACGGCAGCCTGGACATCACGCCGCTGGTCACCGGACGGATTGGCCTGGAGGACATTGTCAGTCTCGGGTTTGAGGAACTGGTCAACAACAAGGAACACAACGTCAAAATCATTGTGTCGCCCAGCCCTATCTGATCTGTCATGTCAGAAAGAGCCTGTCTTGGGCTCTTCCCCTCAAAGCCGCCTAGCCGCGGCTTTGTTGTTTTTTGCCCTTCCCCTTCGCGCTCAAGTAAACTTGCGCGCTTCTCGCAGCCGCTGGCTGCACATCGTCATTTTTCAAAGGTGCCCGCCATGCCTTGGCTGCAAGTCCGTCTCGCCATCAGCCCAGAACAAGCCGAAACCTACGAAGACGCTTTTCTTGAAGTGGGCGCCGTGTCCGTAACCTTCATGGACGCCGAAGATCAGCCGATTTTCGAGCCGGAACTCAACACTACGCCGCTGTGGTCGCATACCCACTTGCTGGCGCTGTTCGAAGCCGACACCGATGCCGATCAGGTGCTGGCCCACCTGCAATTGCTCACCGGTGCAGAATTGCCGGAACACATGAGCGAAGTCATCGAAGACCAGGACTGGGAACGCAGCTGGATGGACAACTTCCATCCCATGCGTTTTGGTCAGCGCCTGTGGATCGTCCCGAGCTGGCACGCGGCACCCGAGCCGGATGCGGTCAACCTGCTGCTCGATCCGGGCCTGGCCTTCGGCACCGGCACGCACCCCACTACCGCGCTGTGCCTGGAATGGCTCGACGGTCAGGACCTGAAAGACTGCAGCGTGCTGGACTTCGGCTGCGGCTCGGGGATTCTGGCGATTGCGGCGTTGTTGCTGGGCGCCAAACAAGCCGTCGGCACCGACATTGACTACCAGGCGCTGGATGCCTCGCGCGACAACGCAGACCGCAACGCTATCGCCCCCGAGCGTTTCACCCTGTACCTGCCGGAAGACCTGCCGCAAGAAAAAGCCGACGTGTTGGTCGCCAATATCCTGGCCGGCCCCTTGGTGTCGTTGGCACCAACCCTGGCAAGTCTGGTCAAAACCGGTGGTCGCCTGGCGTTATCGGGCATCCTCGCTGAGCAAGGCGAAGAAGTGGCCGCGGCTTACGCCGACACGTTCGACCTGGACCCCATCGCCAATCGTGATGGCTGGGTCCGTATCACAGGTCGTCGCCGTTAACCGCTATTTGAAACCATGGACTAAGATGAGCGCCTGCCTAAACCGGATAGCCGCATGACCGACAGTTTCGTTACTCAGTGTCCGCACTGCCAGACCAGTTTCCGCGTCAGCCACGCCCAATTGAGCGTGGCCCGGGGCGTGGTCCGGTGCGGCTCCTGCCTGCAGGTCTTCAATGCGGCAAAACAACTGCTCGAACAACGGTCAGGCAAGTCGCCCGCAGAAACGCAAGCGCCTCTTCCCGCCGCTCCCATCATCCCGCCCGAGCCTGTGGTCGTACCCACTGAAGAACCAGTCAAGCCTGCCCCTCAGTGGAAGGCCAGCGCAATTGAGCTCGACAGCGTTGATCTGGACGACCTCGACTTGGACGAAGAGCTCGCCAGGCTTGAGCAACGGGAAATCCAGCTGCCTGAAACGTTCGGGCGCGAAGGCCACTCCAGGCATGACGACTCGGCACTGAGCGCACGTCGCGACAGCGCCAATATAGAAAACGAGCAGTGGGTCGACAGCCTGCTCAACGACGATGCACCAGAACACCTCCACGTTGAAGCCAGCGCCGCGCCCAAAACGAACGAAGCGTCCGAACCGACTTCACACCATCGTACCGAGCCTTCGTTGTCACTCGACAGCGCAGCACTGGACGACGAACCCGAGGCGCAGGGACCACGCCTGAGCGAAAGCCAGAGCCCTCCTCCGCCCAAAGAAGACCCCGGAAGTTGGTCGGCCATCGACGGCGACGAACCGGACACCCTCGACGAATCGCATGAGCGTCAGGAGCCAAGACTCAAACTCGGTCGCAGTGAACCCGGTTTGTACGATGAAGGGACGCGAGACAAGCCACTCCTCGATCTGACCGACGACCCACTGCAACTCGACTGGCAGAAACCCAAGCCGCGCTGGGGCCGACGCTTTTTCTGGGGATTGCTGATTGTGCTTGCGAGCGTCGCATTGGCCGGTCAATACATCTGGTATCACTTCGACGAGCTGGCGCGCCAGGATCAATACCGCCCATGGTTCCAGCAGATCTGTCCGCAGATCGGTTGCACCGTACCGTCAAAAGTTGATATCAAGCTGCTCAAGAGCAGCAATCTGGTGGTGCGCAGCCATCCCGAGTTCAAGGGCGCACTGGTGGTTGACGCAATCATCTATAACCGGGCGTCCTTTTCTCAGCCGTTTCCGCTGCTGGAGTTGCGATTCGCCGATCCCAACGGCCAGTTGATCGCCAGTCGTCGATTCAAACCCAGCGAATACCTGAGCGGCGAGATGGCCGGTAAAGCTGAAATGCCACCGCAAACGCCGATTCATATCGCACTGGACATCCTCGATCCAGGGACCAAAGCCGTGAATTACAGCTTGAGCTTCCGCTCACCCGAGTGAGCGCGCGCGGACCGGAGAGCCCAGCCTGCCAGCAGCGCTCCGGTAAAAAAGGCTGATAGCCTCAAGCTTGAGCATGAAGCGCTCACCCTTCCGGGATTGACGGCGTTTTTATGACGTCGTGGCAGAAAACCGAACCGTCAACGACAAGAAAATAACTGTTCAGATTTTATCCAATTCAGCCTTTATCCAGTCATCGAGAGCGGGTATCATGCCAACCCTTTTTCACACTCTGAGTTCGGTCTGAAAAGTCGCGCAAGCACTTAACGGACAGAACCCGAGCAGGCCCGTGTGGAACCGTTGCGTGCCAGGCCCGCAGTCGTTTCCACATGACATGCATTGATTCGGCCCCACAACAGGCACACCTATGTCGGCGGTACGTATCGGCCCCTATACATTGCAAAACGGCTTGATTCTCGCCCCGATGGCCGGGGTCACGGACCAGCCTTTTCGTCAGCTCTGCCGTCAACTCGGTGCGGGGCTGGTGGTTTCGGAAATGGTCACCAGTGACATGAGCCTGTGGAACAGTCGCAAATCGCGCCTGCGCATGATCCACGAAGGTGATCCCGAGCCACGCTCGGTACAGATCGCCGGCGGTGACCCGCAGATGCTGGCGGATGCAGCACGCGCCAATGTCGAAATGGGCGCACAGATTATTGATATCAACATGGGTTGTCCGGCAAAAAAAGTCTGCAACAAGGCTGCCGGCTCTGCGTTATTGAAAGACGAACACCTAGTGAGCGAGATCCTGCAGGCCGTAGTGGCTGCAGTCGATGTACCGGTCACCTTGAAGATTCGTACCGGCTGGGACCGGGCGAACAAAAATGGTCTGACCGTGGCGAAAATCGCCGAGCAGGCGGGAATAATGGCGCTGGCGGTACATGGCCGCACCCGGGCAGACCTGTACACCGGCGAAGCCGAATACGACACCATTGCCGAAATCAAACAGGCAGTGTCGATCCCGGTCTTCGCCAATGGCGATATCGATTCACCGGCAAAAGCCCGGTACGTGCTACAGGCGACCGGTGCAGACGGGTTGTTGATTGGTCGGGCCGCCCAAGGGCGCCCATGGATTTTTCGCGAGATAGAACACTACCTGCGCACCGGCGAGACATTACCGGCGCTGCAGTTGAGTGAGGTGGAACGCATCCTGCTTGAGCATCTGGCGGCGCTGCACACTTTCTATGGCGATGTGCTGGGCGTGCGTATTGCGCGCAAGCATGTCGGCTGGTATCTCGCAACCTTGCCGGGCGCCAGGGAGTTTCGCGCCCACTTCAATCGTTTGGAAGATACGGAAGCACAGTGCGCCAACGTTCGCGACTTTTTCAGCGAGCGTTACAAGAGCCCGGAAACAAGGGACGAAGAAGAGGTGGCCGCATGACGATGATGACCGAGACTTTAGTGAGTGGAACAACACCCGTGAGCGACAACGTCAATTTGAAACAGCACCTCAACACCCCGAGCGAAGAGGGTCAAACCCTGCGCGGGAGCGTCGAGAAAGCGCTGCACAATTATTTCGCCCACCTGGAAGGCGCTGCCGTCACGGATGTGTACAACCTCGTGCTGTCGGAAGTCGAGGCGCCATTGCTCGAATGCGTGATGAACTACGTCAAGGGTAACCAGACCAAAGCGTCCGAATTACTGGGCCTCAATCGCGGCACCCTGCGCAAGAAACTCAAGCAGTACGATCTGCTGTAAGCATTTAAAACAGAAGAGGCGACCCACCTCATTGGGTCGCCTTTTTTTGCTGACTCCTTTGCTTTAGATGGGAATTGAAATGACCGACCAGACTACCCGCCTGCCAATCCGCCGCGCGTTGATCAGCGTCTCCGACAAGACCGGGATTCTCGAATTCGCGCGCGGGCTTACCGCTCTGGGCGTCGAGATCCTCTCCACCGGCGGCACCTTCAAGCTGCTCAAGGACAATGGTATTGCTGCGGTAGAAGTCGCTGATTACACCGGCTTCGCAGAAATGATGGATGGCCGGGTCAAGACCCTGCACCCGAAAATCCACGGCGGCATCCTTGGCCGTCGCGGTATCGACGACGCCATCATGAGCGAGCACGGGATCAAGCCGATCGATCTGGTTGCGGTCAACCTTTACCCGTTCGAAGCGACCATCGCCAAGCCAGGTTGTGACCTGCCGACCGCTATCGAGAACATCGATATCGGCGGCCCGACCATGGTTCGCTCGGCAGCCAAAAACCACAAAGACGTGGCCATCGTGGTCAACGCCAGCGACTACAGCCACGTACTGGAAAGCCTCAAGGCCGGTGGCCTGACGTACGCCCAGCGTTTCGATCTGATGCTCAAGGCATTCGAGCATACTGCCGCCTACGACGGCATGATCGCCAACTACCTGGGCAGCATCGACCAGAGCGCCGAAACCCTCAGCACTGAAGGCCGTAGCGCCTTCCCGCGTACGTTCAACAGCCAGTTCATCAAGGCTCAAGAAATGCGCTATGGCGAGAACCCGCATCAGAGCGCGGCGTTCTACGTGGAAGCCCACCCTGCCGAAGTAAGCATCGCCACGGCGACCCAGTTACAAGGCAAGGAACTGTCCTTCAACAACGTGGCCGACACCGATGCCGCGCTGGAATGCGTGAAAAGCTTCGTCAAGCCTGCCTGTGTCATCGTCAAACACGCCAACCCGTGCGGCGTCGCGGTCAGCCCGGACGACGAAGGCGGCATTCGCCAGGCGTATGAACTGGCCTATGCCACCGACACCGAATCGGCTTTCGGCGGCATCATCGCCTTCAACCGCGAGTTGGATGCTGAAACAGCCAAGGCCATTGTCGATCGTCAGTTCGTCGAAGTGATCATCGCGCCAAGCGTAACGGCCGAAGCAAAAGCCATTATTGCCACCAAGGCCAACGTTCGCCTGCTGACTACCGGGCAATGGGCTGCCGAGCGCATGCCCGCCTGGGACTTCAAACGCGTCAATGGCGGGTTGCTGGTGCAGAGCCGCGACATCGGCATGATCGGCAGCGACGACCTGAAAGTCGTGACCCAGCGCGCGCCGACCGAACAGGAAATCCACGACCTGATCTTCGCCTGGAAAGTCGCCAAATACGTGAAGTCCAACGCCATCGTCTACGCCAAGAATCGTCAGACCATCGGCGTCGGCGCTGGCCAGATGAGCCGCGTAAACTCTGCACGCATCGCCGCGATCAAAGCTGAACACGCTGGCCTGCAAGTACAGGGCGCGGTCATGGCATCGGATGCGTTTTTCCCGTTCCGTGACGGCATCGACAACGCAGCCAAGGCTGGGATCACTGCCGTCATCCAGCCAGGTGGCTCGATGCGCGACAACGAAGTGATCGCCGCAGCCGATGAAGCCGGGATTGCGATGGTGTTCACCGGCATGCGCCATTTCCGCCACTAACTTGGCAGCGGCCGCACTGAAGCAGGTATGTGCTTCAGTGCGACCTCCTACGGCGAAAAGCGCTTTAGGTTCTAAAACAGAATTCAGCGTCATCGAGGTTTTTGAAATGAATGTTTTGATCATTGGCAGCGGTGGCCGTGAACACGCCCTGGCGTGGAAAGTCGCACAGGACCCGCGTGTCGTGAAAGTTTTCGTGGCACCGGGCAATGCCGGGACCGCGACTGAAGCCAAGTGCGAAAACGTCGCCATCGACGTGCTGGCCCTTGAGCAGCTTGCAGATTTTGCACAAAAGAACGTGTCCCTGACCATCGTTGGCCCGGAAGTGCCACTGGTCGCGGGCGTCGTAGATCTGTTCCGTGCCCGTGGCCTGGACTGCTTCGGTCCGACCGCAGGTGCCGCGCAGCTGGAAGGTTCGAAAGCCTTCACCAAAGATTTCCTCGCCCGCCACAAGATCCCGACAGCGGATTATGAGACCTTCACCGAGGTCGAGCCTGCGTTGGCTTATCTGCAAAAAACCGGCGCACCGATCGTGATCAAGGCAGACGGCCTGGCGGCAGGCAAAGGCGTCATTGTTGCCATGACGCTGACTGAAGCCGAAGACGCTGTGCGCGACATGCTCGCTGGCAACGCGTTTGGCGAAGCCGGTTCGCGGGTAGTCATCGAAGAGTTCCTCGATGGCGAAGAGGCCAGCTTTATTGTGATGGTCGACGGCAAGAACGTATTGCCAATGGCCACCAGTCAGGATCACAAGCGCGTCGGCGACGGCGACAGCGGCCCGAATACCGGCGGCATGGGTGCTTACTCCCCGGCCCCGGTGGTGACTGCACAGGTCCACCAACGTGTCATGGACCTGGTCATATGGCCGACTGTCCGGGGCATGGCTGAGGAAGGCAACGTTTACACCGGTTTCCTCTATGCTGGGCTGATGATCGACAAAGCAGGCAATCCGAAGGTCATCGAATTCAATTGCCGCTTTGGCGATCCGGAAACCCAACCGGTGATGTTGCGTCTGCAATCGAGCCTGGTGCTACTGATCGAGGCCGCTCTGGCGCAAGCGCTGGACAAAGTTGAAGCTCAGTGGGACCCGCGTCCGAGTCTGGGCGTCGTGCTGGCCGCCGGCGGATACCCAGGCGATTACGCCAAAGATGCCGTGATAAAAGGTCTGGACGCTGCAGCGGGTTTGCCTGGCAAAGTATTCCACGCAGGTACAGCATTGAAGGATGGTCAAGTCGTGACGTCCGGCGGGCGTGTCCTGTGTGCCACCGCGCTAGGTGAAAGCGTAGCGAGCGCCCAGGAGCACGCTTACCGACTGGCGGCTGAAATTGATTGGGAAGGTTGTTTCTATCGCAACGACATTGGCTACCGTGCCATTGCTCGCGAGCGTGGTGAAGACCTGGAATAAGGCTAGACGGCCAGCCAGGCAGGCACCTATCAGCAGGTGCTTGCCTGTTTATTCCAGCCCCGCGCATAGTTATCTGGCATTCACCTACGAAGGGATTTCGCCGTGCGCTGGCTCAGGATCGCCATAGGTTTCACTGTCAGTCTGCTGACCCTGCTCTGCATGCCCCCGGCTTACGCCGAGCAAGGCGGTGGCTGGTCTACATTGCTTGATGAAAAGGCCGACCTGCAATTAAGCGATGTCCATTCGGCGCGCTACTCGAATCAATTCAGTCCAATCGAGCTCGATCAAGTCAGCGCAGGTGACCGCAACAGCGCAGTCTGGCTGCACTATCGCCTGCAACCCGACGATCACGAACAACTGCTGCGCATCTTCGCGCCCGACCTGGCTAGCCTGGACCTGTACGTGCTTGACGGCAACACACTGATCAGCCACTCACGTGCCGGTAATAACATACCGCGCGATAACAAATTGCCACCCTCCACCGACTTCCTCCTGCCACTGCCACAAAGCAATGTCCCACTGGACATCTACCTGCGCTCGGTGTCAGAACAGAAATTGCGCCCCAACATCACCCTGCAATCGGCGATAGCCAGCGCGGCAGACGAGCGGCAGCCGTTGTTGCTTGGCCTGTTCCTCGGCTGCCTGGCAATGTTGGTCCTGCAAAACATCACGCGCTTCGCCCACACTCGCGCACAAAGTAGCCTGTGGCTGGGGGCCTGTGAGGCGATGCTGGCCTTGAGTGCGCTGCTGCTCCTGAATCTGCTGGCACCCTGGCTGCCCAACAGGCACCTGGCGCAGACACCCGGTGCATACCTGGCATTGATCCTTGCGGCTCTGAGCGGCCTGATGTTCGCTTATCGATTTTTCGCGCCTCGGCGGTCCAGACGCCTGAACCGTTTTTTGCTGGCCGACATGCTGGTCATCGGGCTGTGTGGCCTATTGGTATTGTTCGTCGATGCCCTGCCCCTGAATATCATCACCTTTGGCGTGGTGGCGCTGGCGAGCCTGAGCATCCTGTTTGTTGCCTCCTGCCACTGGCACAAGGGTTACAGCCCTGCCCGGCTATTTGTCCTGGCGATGGTCGTGTTCAATCTGGGTTGCCTGGTGATTCTGCCAGCCTTGCTCCGTCTGACTCTGATCGCCCCGCAATGGCTGATCATTACCCTGCTGGGTGTGTTCTGTATCGCGGGGCTGCTGATGAGTATTGCCCTCAGCGAGCGTCATCGCAGCATCACCGAAGATAACTTCAGCGCCAGCCGCGATCTGGCCGCCAGCACCGCCGAAATCAATGCCAAGGCCGAGTTTCTGGCGAAGCTCAGCCACGAAATCCGCACCCCGATGAATGGCGTGCTGGGCATGACCGAGCTGCTGCTGGGCACGCCGCTTTCAGTCAAGCAGCGTGATTACGTACAGACCATCCACAGCGCCGGGAATGAGCTGCTGACGCTGATCAACGAGATTCTCGACATCACCAAGCTCGAGTCCGGACAAATCGAGCTCGATGATGTGCAGTTCGACCTCAACGCACTGCTCGAGGACTGCCTGAATATCTTCCGGGCCAAAGCCGAACAGCAGAACGTCGAACTGATCAGTTTTATTCAACCACAGGTCCCGCGCGTGATCAGCGGCGACCCTACGCGCCTCCGCCAAACGTTACTCAGCCTGCTGGAAAATGCCCTGAAGAAAACCGACCAGGGCGAGGTTCTGCTGGTGGTTGCACTGGATTCGCGCAGCGGCAAACCGCGCCTGCGGATTGCCGTGCAAGACAGCGGCGAGCCCTTGGCGGTCAAGGAGCGCGACGCGCTGCTGCACACCGAATTGCACAGCAAGAATTTCCTCTCCAGCACCAAGCTCGGCGGCAACCTGGGGCTGGCGATTGCCCGGCAATTGATCATGCTGATGCACGGTGAATTCGGCATCCAGAGCGGCACCAATCAGGGCAGTACGCTCTGGCTCACGTTGCCGCTGGACCCGGATCGACTGGAACAACCCACCACAGACCTCGATAGTTCGCTCAAGGGCGCCCGTGTGTTGGTGGTAGACGACAATGACACCTGCCGCAAAGTCCTGGTGCAGCAATGCAGCGCCTGGGGCTTGAATGTCAGTGCCGTGCCGTCGGGCAAGGAAGCGCTGGCACTGCTGCGGACCAAGGCGCATCTGCGTGATTATTTCGACGCTGTCCTGCTCGACCAGAACATGCCCGGCATGACCGGGATGCAACTGGCAGCCAAGATCAAGGAAGACCCAAGCCTGAACCACGACATCCTGTTGATCATGCTCACTGGCATCAGTAACGCGCCGAGCAAAATCATCGCACGCAACGCCGGCATCAAACGCATCCTGGCCAAACCGGTAGCGGGCTATACGCTCAAGACGACCCTGGCCGACGAACTCAACCAGCGCAATAAGGGCACGTCCCCGCTCAGTTTGCCGTCCGCTGCCAGCAAGCCCATCAGCGTCCCGAGCGATTTCCGCATCCTCGTTGCCGAAGACAACAGCATCTCGACCAAAGTGATTCGCGGCATGCTCGGCAAACTCAACCTCCAACCGGACACCGCCAGCAACGGCGAAGAAGCACTGATCGCGATGAAGGCCCAACACTATGACCTGGTGTTGATGGACTGCGAGATGCCGATCCTTGACGGGTTTTCCGCCACCCAACAGCTGCGCGCTTGGGAAGTCGGTAATCAACGAATACGCACGCCGGTAGTCGCACTGACCGCGCATATCCTGACGGAGCATAAAGAGCGCGCCGTTCAAGCAGGCATGGACGGACACATGGCCAAACCCGTAGAGCTGTCGCAATTGCGCGAGCTGATTGAACACTGGGTCGCCAAACGCGAGCAACGTCAGGCTCAGACCCAAACCGGCTGATTTCACCCACGCGCAAATGAAACTGATATTCCTCCACAAGACGGCATGCGCCGCCTGATAGACTTCTTTTCGTCATTCACCTGTCGGGCGAGCTAAAACCATGCTCCACGTGTTGTTCAGCGTTTATTTGAAGATGTTGGTGCTCTATAGCCCGTTCTTCGTCCTGTCCTGCTTTATCAGCCTGACCCGTGGTTATTCCAGCAAGGAACGTCGTCGCCTGGCGTGGAAAGTCGCGCTGGCCACGCTCGTTTCAAGTGTTCTGCTGTACCTGTTCGGGCGGGCGATTTTTACCGTGTTCGGCATCACCGTGGATGCGTTCCGCATTGGCGCCGGCAGTGTGTTGTTCATCTCGGCATTGGGCATGGCTCAAGGTAAATCCGCAGTCCAGACCGACAACGTTCAGCAAGACGTGACCATCGTGCCGCTGACCATTCCCCTGACTGTTGGCCCCGGCACCATCGGCGCCTTGCTGGTCATGGGCGTCAGCCAGCCACACTGGGACGACAAGGTCACCGCGATCCTCAGCATCGCCCTTGCCAGCCTCACCGTCGGGATTGTGCTGTACCTCTCCAACCGCATTGAACGCATTCTCGGCGATCAAGGCCTGCAGATCGTCAGTCGGTTGATGGGCTTGTTCGTGTGCGCACTGGCGGCGCAAATAATCTTTACCGGGGTGAAGGGGTACCTGGTGCCGTAGTGAAGCCAGCCTGCCACCGCGCTAAAGTTCTATTTCAGTGATGTAGCGTTTGGCCTGGTCGCCCAACTCATTCCTCACGCGCCCCCTGTGTTCAACATAGGCAGTGCTGTTGAACGCAAAGCTGCCACCGTTGATTCGGACAGTCATCTCCGAGTTGATGTTCTTCCAAAAAAATGATCCCTCCACCACAACGCGAGAGGTCATATTCAGCCCACAGACCAGAACCTGTAACTCTCCCGAGGGCAGATTTTCACAGGGCACAACCTGAAAGCTTTCCGAGCGTCCGGTACTGAACCAACTGTCCAGAAACACCTTTGCATGCTCATTGGTTTTCATGGCATTGAACGAGGTCTGCGCAAGCTCGACAAGATGAGCTGACCCGACCTTGCTCATCGCGTCGAAGGTAACCCGGTCGAAATCCCGCGCGGACTCAATCTGTATCGGGTTTTCCACAATGAAACCCGTCAATGTGAACCCGAGCTTCAACAATCCGCGCTGATAACGATTCATCCAGCTTGTCCAGAGCTGTTGCCGGTCAAATTTCTCACTGGCATACAGCTCCGCGTACAACAGGCAATCCTTGATATCTTGCCGCTCCTGCTCCGACATCCCGGAATAAAATGATGTCAGGCTGCTGCCTATCAACGCAGCGCTAGCGTTCTTAGCCATCATTGTTCCGTGTCCTCAAGCCGCAGAATCATTGACGTCCTTCGGCCGCCAAGGGCCGTAATGAACGGCTCCCGAAACTGTGCGTAACGAATATCCAACAATTCGGCCGAGTAGGAGGCAACCGCGATGTTGCCCACGATTCGGTCAGGGTCGAATGTCAGGAGGAATGACTGTGGCTCAATGGGTTCTACGGTTTTAAACGAGATTAACACCGAGCTCATCGAAGGGGCGGCATGAACAAAGCTCAGCTGTAACACCACGCTGAACAATTGGGTGGCGGGTGGTATCTGAAGCACATGAGCTGAAATATCGCCGGAAAGACGCTCATTCACTTCTGCCTGCCACGGTTCAGATTGCAGAGTATTCTCTCCGAGAAGCAACTGTGCGGGAGGGTTCAGGACACGCTCGGGGCCGGGTACCAATACCCGTTTAGCATGAGCGATGAGTGACGCCGGTACACGGTCATCAAGTTCACGTTCGATCCACGACCACGGTTCAAACAGTTCATCTTTCTCTATTGGGTGACTGTCGTATTTACGGCCTGAAACTATCCAGCCGAACGTAGCCATTGCCGCGAAGTATGTTGTACGCCACGCCTCAAACTCAGCGAACTTCGAATACTTCTTCGATGCGGCCAGCTGAATATATAACTGAGCATCAAGCACGTCCTCTTTAAATGAATGACCGACGCCGTCATCAAAAAGAACGACACTTCCTGCGTTCACATAAGCATCCTGCATTCCATTGCGCATGGGCCTCTCCTTGATAACGTTACCTGCGCCAGAGAGCCGCAGTACCTGCGGCTCTCTGGGTTATTAAATACTGTATTCCGCAACGGCGTCTTTCGCGTTGCTCCCCAGTTTTGCAAGGATGTCGTCCCGCACGTTGGCGTAAACACCCTGATTCAACACCAGGTGCGACTCGGCGCGGGAAATACTCACCGACGTATTGTTCCAGTTCCAGAACAGGACGTTCGTGACATCCAGAGTGGACGAGAAGCTGACGGTCCCCACGGCCATTACCACTTCGCCATCGCTCGACTCAGTGCAAGAGACAATACTGAAGGTACCCCCTGCATGAGAGCGGCTTTTACCCTCAAACAACCTGAGTGGCTCTTTGCTGGCCTGAAGGGCATCAAGTGCCTGCTTCGCCACGCCCAGCAGCAATACCGAGGTCGGACCAGGAAGCGCCGCGGCGGCAACTGCGGAAGAGAGGATCTTGAGGCCAACCTGATCCATCGTGAACTGCTGTTCGACCGTCGTGTACCTGGCGTAATCCTTGCGCTTCGGGAGCCATCCAGATGCCCGGGACATCACCTCCATGAACTTCTCATACCAGCGTTGGCCTTCCATCTCGGGATGTGCACGATTGGCAACCAGCGTCGCGAACAGTACGGAGTTCTTGATATCGTCCTTATTCTGCTTCGACATACCCGCCACAAAGGAAACAATACTATTAGCGACGACTGCGGCGCCTTCCTTTTTCTCGTCGACTGTCAAGGATCGGAGCATTTTGCCCTGTACAGGATGATCGACTTCATCCGAAGACAGCGCTACTGCCGGAAATTCGCAACCCATAATATAAGCCCGGCACGCTTCAACACTCATTGTTGGTTCAACGTAATCATTCATGTGTAAATCCTTTTCTAATTCAGCGATCACCCTTCGTGGGCACCACTCAAACTAGCGCACATTGATGATCGCTTCTAGCCGCCTACCTGGAGCATTCTGCCGGGTATTATTCAAGTGCATACCGTCAAACATCCGGAATACTTAGCCCTGTACATTTTCAGCAGCCATTCGTGGACTTTCGCCTTTATAACTTCGACGTAAGCCCACAGAACCAGAGACTTGTCTTACGAACTAAATACCCATATTGACGACGTTGACTCAACCGCTCGGCTTCACGCCATACCATCGCGGCGTATAGACCCAACTGCCGCCATCGGCACGGGGAAAGGTGCAGGTCGTCGACGAACCGATCAGGACCATGGTGCGCATGTCCACTTGGTCCGGGGTCAATTCGCCCAAGGTGATGACACGCAGTGTTTGCCCTGGACGGCCGATATCACGGCCCAGAGTGACAGGGGTTTCCGGGGTGCGATGTTGGCGGACGATTTCCAGCGCTCGCCCCAATTGCCAGGGGCGAGAGCGGGAAATGGGGTTGTAGAACGCCAGCGCCAGATCGGCCTGAGACGCCAGATCCAGACGTTTTTCAATCACGTCCCATGGCTTGAGGTTGTCCGACAGCGACATCACGCAGAAGTCATGGCCCAACGGTGCGCCCGCCTGGGCGGCAGTGGCCAGCGAGGCGGACACCCCCGGCAGTATTTCCAGTTCAACGGCGTGCCAATTGGCGTTGCTCGACTCATGCAGTGCTTCAAGTACGGCCGAGGCCATGGCGAACACGCCAGGATCACCCGACGACACCACGACCACCGAGCGTCCTTGTGCCGCGAGTTCGAAGGCGTGTCGGGCGCGCTGCATTTCTTCGCGATTGTCGGTGCAGTGCAGCACTTGATCGGCACGGAACGGCCCGGCCATGCGCACGTAGGTTTCGTAACCCAGCACATCGTTGGCCCGCGCCAGTTCGGCTTTGACCGCTGGCACCATCAGTTCGGCAGCGCCAGGGCCAAGGCCGATAACCGCCAGACGCCCGCGTCCACGACCGATCTGCTGCACATCCAACGGCTGCGCGGCGACAGCAATGGCGATGCCACTGCCCACACTGATGGGGGGCAGTAGCTGTGGCACGGCCTGTTGCGCCAACTCGCTGACTTCAGCCTCCGCTGCTGTTGAAGCAAACCGCAGCGGCACGCCCAGCGCCCATGCTGCTTCACGTAGCGCAGGGTTGGCCATCTCACGGTCGGACGCCAGCAAGCAGGCCAGCGCCTGAACGGCAATCCCGGCGTTGTGCAAAGCGGCGCGCACAGCATTCACCAGATCCGGCACGGTCGCGCTGACAGCCACCAATACACTGCGCGGGTAGATCAGCAGCTCGTTGGCCGCCGGCTCGCGTTCGGCGCAACCGACATGAATCGCCAGCTGTGCGTGCTCATCTTCAGGCAACTGCGCTTGCGCGAGCCATGGCGCGGCACCTTCGATCCGCACGTGTTGCCCGGACAATAAGTCGGAGACAAATCGTTTGCCCAACTCCAGATCGCCTAGCGCGTAACCGCTCGGTGGATTGAGCAGACAGGTGCCGAAACGCAACTCGCCGCTGGTGGTGATCGCTGCAGCGATCCCCAGTCCTGCAGCAATCTCACGGGCCATGACGTTGACCCCGCCCAGCCCGCCCAACAATGGCACGACTGCACTGCCGTCCTCAGCCACGGCCAGCACGGGTGGCTCAACGCCTTTTTCCAGGAGCAGGGGCGCTAGCGTCCGGATCACGATGCCGGCAGCACACAAGGCAATGATCGGTGTGTCCTGCTGATAGAGCTGACGCAACGTGGCGCCAAACTCGGTGTACGTCAGATCGGCACCTTCAACCCGTGCCGCCAGACCATGGATCAAGGCATCCGGAAAAAGCTGTTGAATGCGGCGTGCCGTCGCCAGGCTGCCATTGCCCAGAATGACGATGGCGGGTGTTTTAACAATCATCAGCCTTGCCACCTTTCGCCCGGAACAATGATCAGGGAGAAATACGGTGAAGACATTGGCTCGACCTGGTCCAGCGCCACGATCTTCTGATTGGACATGGTTGCGCGCTCGACATACAACGCGCGGTCCGCCATGCCCAGCTCTTCCAGTACTTGCCGGACTTTGGGGAAGTTGCGCCCCAGCTTCATGATCACCGCCGCATCGGCATCGGCCAGACGACGTTTGAGCTCGTCGTGGGGCAATACACCAGACAGCACCGACAGGCTTTGATTGCGGTACACCAGCGGCGCGCCCAGCACCGAAGCACCACCGAGCATTGAGCAGACGCCCGGCACCACTTCGGCTTCATAACGCTCGGCGAGGCGGTCGTGCAGGTACATATACGAGCCGTAGAAGAACGGATCGCCTTCACAGATCACCGCAACATCGCGCCCCGCGTCCAGATGCGCGGCCAGTGCCTCACTGGCGTCATCGTAGAAATCGCTGATCACTTGCTCGTAGGACAACGGTGCAGGCAAGGCTTCGGTGGTCACCGGGTACACCAGCGGTAACAGGGTCTGCGCGTCTTGCAAATGGGCTTCGATGATGCCGAACGCGTTGCCTTTCTTGCCCTTGGCGACGAAGTACGCGACCACTGGCGACTCACGCAACAGGCGCAGGGCTTTGACAGTAATCAGCTCAGGATCGCCGGGGCCGACGCCCAAGCCAATCAAACGACCGGGTTGCTGCATCATTCGATCTCCGTCGCTAATGCATTGACCGCAGCCGCAGCCATGGCGCTGCCGCCACGACGGCCCTGCATGATCACAAACGGCACACCCCGGCTGTTCGCCGCGAGCATTGCCTTGGACTCTGCCGCGCCGACGAAACCGACCGGGAAGCCGAGGATCAATGCCGGTTTAGGTGCACCGGCATCGAGCATTTCCAGCAGGTAGAACAACGCAGTTGGCGCATTGCCAATCACCACCACGCTGCCTTCCAGGTACGGACGCCACAGTTCCAGCGCGGCGGCAGAGCGAGTATTGCCCAGCTCGCGGGCCAACTCCGGTACGCCTTCGTCTTTAAGGGTGCAAATCACCGGGTTGTTGGCAGGCAAGCGCGTGCGAGTCACGCCTTCGGACACCATGCGCGCATCGCACAGAATCGGCGCACCGGCGGCCAGCGCATTACGCCCGGCCGTGCCTGCACCGGGGGAGAAGCGCAGGTCTTCGATGACCTCGACCATGCCACACGCATGGATCACCCGCACCGCGAGTTTTTCCAGGTCGGCAGGGATCTGATCAAGCCGGGCCTCGGCGCGAATGATCGAGAAGGAGTTGCGATAGATCTCCTGACCGTCGCGGATGTAATCAATCATCGGTGCTGCTCCGTGAGTCGGCGGCTAACAGCGTGCCGACTGCTTCAATAGTGAGGTCACGCGCGCGCAAGCTACCGAAACCCGGTTGCTGCGCGTCGCGAAAATAGAGGTCGTAATGGCCGGCGGACACCGCCAACAAGGTCACCGGGGCGACATGGGCTGCCGCGCATGAACGCGAACAGCCCGTCAGGTGCGCCGCCTGTTTCAGGTCGAGGTGTTCGAGTCGGGCGGCCAGCAGCAGTGCATCCGCCTTGGTGTCGGCCAATCCTTTGCCACAGCCCGCCGAGCCGGTGCAGGCGATCAAGTGGGCCAACGGTTGTTCGGGCGAGCAGATCAACCCGGCGGCCTGCAGCCCCGTCAGCACGTTCGCCGCGTGGTCACGGCGAACGTTAGGCAGTAACAGGCTCTGCCAGGGTGTCAGGCGCAACGTTCCGTCGCCCCATTCGGCCGCCAATTGCGCGACCGAGCGCAACATCGACGAGCCAAGTCGCCCCAGTGGCGCAGCACCACCGACGGCCACCAGACCGGCCACGTCCTGTGAATAAATGCCAAGATGCCGATTCGCAGGGGACTGCAATTGGCCCCCTGTAGGAGCGAGCTTGCTCGCGAGGCGGTGTGTCAGGCAAACCGTGTCAAGCCATTCGCCAACACGTTGGCTCCTACAGAAATCAACAGTCATGCGCTTGGCCACCGCCTGAAGAAACGCCTCGGTCGACATTTCAGCCAACAGATGGCGCATGCGCGTCTGCTCAGGTCGCGCCAGCTCAAGGAACGCGTCCAGCACCGCCACCACCAATTCATGAGCATGACTCAGCGGCACAGCGGCCAACGGCGCATCCTCGGCAGGGCAACCGGCCAGGCCGAACGCCATCAAGACGTCGTCGTCGATCATCCGTGCAGACAACCACATATCATGGGGATGCTCGAGCATCGCCAGTGCTTCGCCGCCATCCAGCGACAGGGCAAATTTAGGCGACAGGTCATGGAAACGAGGCTCGTTCTCCAGGGTGCCTAGAATCTGCGCGGCCAACGGCCGGCTGTCGAACAACTGCTGCGGGTCGATGCCTGCCGTCGGGCTGAGCATCAGGTTGCGCACATCGTCGCTTGCAGGGTTACTCGGCCCCAGACCGGCGTCCAATAGAATCGCGATCAAACCGTCCGGATCAGTACCGACCCCGCGAATCTGCAGGTTCGCGCGGTTGGTCGCCTCGATCACGCCCCCGGCATAACGCTGCGCCGCATCGGCCACCGCGCACGCCTGGGCGGCCGTGATCGACCCGCCCGCCAGCTTGATCCGGCAAATACCGCCGTCCAGCGCCGGGACGATGCGCAACAACCCCGGACAAGCCGAGGGGCGTAAAGAGATTGAGGACGTGCGAGCAGGCATTGGCTCGTTCAATGGGTCACCCGGCAGAATTTGAAAAGGCGCTATAGCCCATTGGGCGCGGTATTATGCCTGCTTTGTCCGCAGGCATGAAAAGCCGGTCTGTCGGAAGTACGCATTAGTTGGCTGAGGAATGTACATGTCGCCGTGGCTGACAGTCGTGGGAATCGGTGAGGACGGCTTCAAAGGCTTGGGCAAGACGGCTCGCCGTGCGCTGCTGCAAGCCGGGCAGGTGTTTGGGGGGCAGCGCCAGCTTGATCTGCTGCCCGCCTGCATTCGTGCCGAGCGCAGCCCGTGGCCCAGCCCGTTTTCCCTGAGTCCGGTGCTTGAGCAGCGCGGCACGCCGATTTGCGTGCTGGCCAGTGGCGACCCCATGTTGTTTGGCGTGGGCGCCAGCCTGGCGCGACAGGTCAGTGTCGATGAAATGCGCGTGCTGCCTGCGCCCTCGTCTTATTCGTTGGCCGCTGCGTGCTTGGGTTGGCCATTGCAGGATGTGGTCACCTTGTCGGTGGTCGCCCGACCGCTGGCGGCGTTGAACGCGCAGTTGCATAACGGTTTGCGCCTGTTGGTGCTGAGCAACGACGGCAGCAGCCCCGCCGCCATCGCCGAGCTGTTGCGCGCCCGTGGCTTCGGCCCGAGCCGGATGACCGTGCTGGAGCATTTGGGCGGAGACGCTGAACGCCGGGTCGAAGGCATCGCCAGTGAGTGGGTAGACCTGCCGATTGCGGCGCTGAATCTGGTCGCCATCGAATGCCGTGCTGAACCCGGTGCGCCACGCCTGTCCCTGCTGGCCGGGCTGGCGGACAGTGCCTTTGAACATGACGGTCAACTGACCAAACGCGATGTACGCGCCATCACCCTCGCCCGCCTGGCCCCGGCACCCGGTGAACTGCTGTGGGACGTGGGCGCGGGTTGCGGCTCCATAGGCATCGAATGGATGCGCGCGCACCCAAGCTGCCATGCTCTGGCGGTCGAAGCCGACGAGGGTCGCCAGTTACTGATCGAGCACAACCGCGACGCGTTGGGCGTGCCGGGCCTGCAATTGATTCGCGGTCGGGCACCTCAGGCGCTGCAAGGTCTGGAAGCGCCCGATGCGATTTTCATTGGCGGCGGCGTCACGCGTCCCGGCGTACTCGACACCTGCTGGCAACAGCTGCGCTCTGGCGGACGACTGGTGGCCAACGCCGTGACCCTGCAAAGCGAGACCGCGCTGATCAACTGGCGTGAACAGCACGGCGGTGAACTGACCCGCATCCATATCGCCCACGCCAAGCCACTGGGCGAATTCGATACCTGGCGCCAGGCCCTGCCCATCACCCTGCTTGAAGCGATCAAACCCTGATGCGCGCCGAAACCGCCGAACAGCCCGCTCCCTTGCGCAGTGGCTACACCACCGGTAGTTGCGCGACAGCCACCTGCCTGGCGGCGGCCCGTTTATTACTCGACGGCGAGGTGAGCGACGCAGTGGAAATCGTCTTGCCCAAAGGCAGGCAGGTGCAGATGCGCCTGGAGTTCTGCCGACCGTTTGCCGATGGCGCTGAAGCGGGCACGATCAAGGATGCCGGCGACGACCCGGATGTCACCCATGGCGCGCTGGTATTTTCACGGGTGCGACTGACGACCGAAACCGGCGTGCAATTCGTCGCGGGCCCCGGTGTGGGCACCGTTACCCGGCCCGGCCTGGTGTTGAATGTGGGTGAGCCCGCGATCAATCCGGTGCCGCGCAAGATGATCAGCGAACATTTGCTGCAGCTGGCTGATAAGACCGGGTACACCGGTGGTTTCGAAGTCACCCTGTGTGTCGAAGGCGGCGAAGCACTGGCGTTGAAAACCATGAACCCGCGCTTGGGCATTCTCGGTGGCCTGTCGATCCTCGGCACCAGCGGCATTGTCCGACCGTTTTCCTGCGCGGCGTATATCGCATCCATCCATCAAGGCATCGACGTCGCCAAAACCAATGGTTATCTGCACATCGCCGCCTGCACCGGCAACGCCAGCGAAGACACCATGCGCCGGGTCTACAACCTGCCGGAAATCGCCTTGATCGAGATGGGCGACTTTGTCGGCGCGGTGCTCAAGCATCTGCGCAAGGTGCCTGTGGATAAATTGAGCATTTGCGGCGGCTTCGGCAAAATCAGTAAGCTGGCGGCCGGCCACATGGACCTGCACAGCCGTCATTCCAGCATCGACCTGCCACAACTGGCCAAGTGGGCCGCGACCCTCGGTGCCGATGCGACGCTGCAACAGGCCATCCGCGAGGCCAACACCAGCCAGCAAGCGTTGGCGATGGCCAGCGCGGCCGGTATCGCCCTGGGCGATGAGGTATGCCGTCATGCCCGAGCGTTTGCCCGCAGTGTGGTGCCGGCACAGGTTCACGTGGAAGTGTTTGCCATCGACCGCCAAGGCGGGATCGTCGGTCAGGCAGGAGGCTGCGAATGAAGCGTCTGCTATTGCTCGGCGGCGTCACCGAGGCCCTTGCCATCGCGCGTCGACTGGGGCCGCAGCATATCTACAGCCTGGCGGGCGTGGGTCGGGTGCCGACTGATCTGGCGTGCCGGGTGCGGGTCGGTGGCTACGGCGGGGCTGATGGTCTGGCGCAGTTCATTCGCGCTGAACGCATCGATTTGCTGCTGGACGCGACGCATCCCTACGCGGCGCAAATCAGCCAAAATGCCGTGACCGCCGCGCACCTCAGCGGTGTCCCCTGCTGGGCATTGCGACGCCCGGCCTGGGCGGCACAACCTGACGATGACTGGCGCGAAGTCGGCGACTGGGCCGAACTGATCGCCGCTCTCGAACCCTTCACGCGGCCGCTATTCACCCTCGGTCGCGAACCCTTGCAGCACCTGCACGAAATCCCCGGCCACCAGTTCTGGACCTTGCGCGCCCTGGACGACTACCCAGGCAACGAACGCTGCGAAGTGATCGGCGCCCGCGGGCCCTTTGTGCTGGACGACGAACGCGCCTTGTTCGAACGTCGGCATATCGACGTCCTGATCAGCAAAAACAGCGGCAGCAGCGCCACAGAGCCGAAGCTGGAGGTGGCGCGGGAGCGAGGGGTGCCGGTGTTGATACTGCGCAGGCCGGAGTTGCCGGGGGTGGATCGGGAGTTTTTAGATGTCAGCCAATTGCTGTCAGCGTTGGATGAGCACCATTTTTTGTAAAGGCTAGAACGTATTTGAAGGTCGTTCCGACCTTATCGCAGCCTTCGGCAGCGCCTACAGTTTGAGAGGCGCCAAGGTTCTATTGCCTGCGATCGACCGCGAAGGGGTCGCAGGATCGATGTCAGTCACTGCGGCATCACACCACACTCGCTTCTTTTACTTATCCCGGCCATTCAGGCTAAATAGCGCCATTGATCGCTTACTGACACGGAAAGCACCTCCCATGTCCCAACGTCGGATGGCATTTGCCTGGATTGCCTGCTTTGCAGTGCTGTTCAACATGCTTGCCATGCCGCTTTCCGGGGCGGCGCCAAAGACGGCCAGCGAGCAAGTGTTGTGGGGCAGTTTCTGTACGGCCAGCGGCACTAAGCTGGTGGCGATTTCGTTGGGCAAGGCCGATCACAGTGCGCCGCACAACGATGATCACTCGACCATGCAGCATTGCTGGTGCTGCAGTGGGTCCGCACCGCTGGTGGCAATCCCTGCCAGCTTTGCCGCGTGGTATGCCTCTCAGCTTGAAACGCGAAAAACCCTTTCGATTCATTCCCCTGCCCCGCTGTCCCCACGCCAGCAATGGCCGAGCCTCAATCCGCGTGCTTCTCCGCTGGTTTGATCCGAGCCGTTGAATCAGCGCCATAGCCTCATGAGGCTGGGTGCATCGGAATCGATCCCGCTGGAGAATTACCATGATCAAGAAGATCCTTGTTGTGGCCGCACTGTTGCTGCCTGCCTGCTTTGCCAATGCCCACGAATACGCCGTCGGCGAATTGCACATCGCTCATCCGTGGTCCATGGAATTACCGCCCAACGCACCCACCGTGGCCGCGTATTTCGTCGTGCACAACAACGGTAAAAACCCCGATCGCCTGCTCAGTGTCGACACGCCCGTGGCCGGCAAAGCCGAGCTGCATGAACACCAGCATCAGAACGGTTTGATGAAGATGCAGCAGGTTCAGAGCGTCGACATCCCCGCTGGTGGCGAGGTGGCGTTTGCGCCCATGGGCTATCACGTCATGCTGCTCGGGCTTAAAGATAAGTCGACGCTCGTCGACGGCCAACGTTTCCCGCTGACGCTGCATTTCGAAAAAGCCGGTGACGTAACGGTCGAGGTTGCGGTGCAAAAGCACGCACCGGACGAGAATACCGACTCCATGCCCATGAATATGCACATGCAGTAACTGACTGACCTGCGTTGAACCACAGGCGCTCACCAGGCTTCAGGTCCTCCGTGCAGCCTCGCCCCAACGGGACGCGAGGCGCATGGCTGAGCCTGTTCGCCATGTTGATGATCTTTATCGGCCCGCTGATCTCCCAAGCGATGCCGATGGATCCGCACGCCGGTATGTCGATGCCGATGTCCGCGTCCATGGACATGACGGCAGACACCCCCGCCTGCCACAGCGCAGAACAAGCCACACCCTCGGTCACGACCGATCACGTCATATGGGCCAAGTGCGGTTATTGCACACTGCTGTTCAGTTGTCCGGCACTGCCGCAAGCTCTGGCCTTTATCGCCGCTACCCCGCCAAAACCGACAGGCTTCTTTACCGCTGCAGCCCGCCAGGGTTATGCGCGGCAGACCACCTTCCCCAACGCCCGCACCCGCGCGCCACCCTCTTCAGTCCTGCTCTGACACCCTTATTGTTCACACCTGCATGCACCGCCTGAAGCGGTTGCAGGGTGTGACGATCCCGACTGATTGATGATGGAACGCTTATGTCCAGCTCCACTGCCAAGACTCGCCTGTGCACGATGCGAGTGGCTCCCCGCTTTACCCTGAACGAACCTCAACTGCGCATGAAGCACGCAGTCGCCGTACTGTGCGGTTGCATGCTCACACCTCTGGCGTTTGCACTGCCGACCCTTGATGAACCTCAGCAAGACGCCACCGAGATCAGCCCGACGGTGATCACGGCCATCGCCCCCAGCTCGCCGCTGACGATAGTGACCAACCCCAAAGATCCGCGGCAGCCGGTTCCGGCCAGCGACGGAGCGGATTACCTGAAAACCATTCCCGGTTTTACCGCCATTCGTGCGGGCGGGACCAATGGCGATCCAGTGCTGCGCGGGATGTTCGGCTCACGCCTGAACATCCTCACCAACGGCGGCATGATGCTGGGCGCCTGCCCAAACCGGATGGACGCGCCCACGTCGTATATTTCCCCGGAAACCTTTGACCGCCTGACCGTGATCAAGGGTCCGCAGACCGTGCTCTGGGGGCCAGGCGCTTCGGCGGGCACAGTGCTGTTCGAACGTGACCCCGAGAAATTCGGTGAGCTGGGCAGCCGGGTCAACGCCAGCGTACTGGCCGGATCCAATGGCCGTTTCGACAAGCTGATAGACGCCGCAGCCGGCGGTGAATTGGGTTACGCGAGGGTGATCGGCAACCAGTCCCACTCCGACGATTACAAGGACGGCAATGGTAATACCGTGCCGTCGCGCTGGGACAAGTGGAACGGCGATGTCGCGCTGGGTTGGACACCGGACGCTGACACGCTGGTGGAGTTGACGGCGGGCAAAGGTGACGGTGAAGCCCGTTATGCTGGGCGCGGCATGGACGGTTCGCAGTTCAAGCGCGAGAGCCTGGGGCTGCGTTTCGAGAAGTCCAATATCGGCGATGTTCTGGACAAGGTTGAGGCGCAGGTCTACTACAACTACGCCGACCATGTGATGGACAACTATAGCCTGCGCACGCCGTCTGGCACCGGGATGATGGCCGGGCCAATGGCATCGAACGTGGATCGCCGAACCCTGGGCGCGCGAATCAAGGCCACGTGGCGCTGGGCCGACGTGCAGTTGATCAGTGGCATTGATGCGCAGACCAACGAGCACCGCCAGCGCAGCGCTATGGGTATCGACGCCTATAAGGAGCTGCCGTGGACCAAGGATGCAGACTTCCACAACTACGGGGTATTCAGCGAACTGACGTGGTACGTCGCGCAGGATAATCGACTGATCACAGGGGCGCGCCTGGACCGTGCCTCGGCCAAGGATTACCGGAAAAGCAGCGGTTCGGGAATGACGGCCAAGGCGAACCCCACGGCCAACGAAACCCGCGCCGACACCCTGCCCAGTGGCTTTGTGCGTTATGAGCACGACCTTGCCGCAGCGCCTGCCACGCTCTACGTCGGCCTGGGCCATGTGCAGCGTTTTCCGGACTATTGGGAATTGTTTTCCCCCTCCTCAGGCCCGGCCGGATCACTCAATGCCTTCGATGCGATCAAGCCGGAAAAAACCACGCAACTGGATTTCGGCGTGCAATACCAACATGACGACTTGCAGGCCTGGGCGTCGGGTTATGTCGGTCAGGTCCGTGATTACATTCTGTTCAACTACACCACCGGCATGATGGGCACGACCTCTCAGGCCGAGAACATCGACGCCAGGATCATGGGCGGCGAACTGGGCGCGGCGTACCAGCTGACTTCCAACTGGAAAACCGATGCGACCCTGGCCTACGCCTGGGGCAAGAACAGTAGCGACGGCACGGCCCTGCCGCAAATGCCGCCACTGGAGACCCGTCTGGGCCTCAGCTACAGCCGCGACGCCTGGAGTGCCGGAGCTTTGTGGCGAGTGGTCAGCGCGCAGACCCGGGTCGACCTGAACAAAGGCAACGTGGTCGGCAAAGACCTCGGTGACAGCTCAGGGTTTGGCGTGTTCTCGCTGAATGGCGCCTACCGGATCAACAAGCACCTGAAGGTCAGTGCCGGCGTCGACAACCTCCTGGACAAAGCTTATGCCGAGCACCTGAACCTGGCCGGCAACGCCGGTTTTGGCTTCCCTTCAGACAACCCGCAGTCGATCAACGAACCGGGCCGCACGCTGTGGACCAAAGTCGACATGAGCTTCTAGACCACTGCGCCTCCAGAGGAGCGGGCATGCCTGCTCCTTTGTTCCATCTGAACCGTGTTGTAAATGATGTCGCCGGGAGCGCTACACATGAATAAATCAAACGTCTCCTTCTACAACCTTGCATGGCGCTGGCATTTCTATGCCGGCCTGTTCGTCGCACCGTTCATGATTCTACTGTCCCTGACCGGGATGATTTATCTGTTCAAGCCTCAACTGGACACCGTGATGTACAGCGATCTGCTGTACGTGACGCCAGGCCAGCATCGACTCAGTGCCGATGTACTGCAACAATGGGTGCAAGTCGATTATCCGCAGGCGCATGTCAGCAAGTACCTGCCACCGTTGAACGCCCAAGGCAGCGCGCAATTCGTGATGCAGCAGGAAGGCCGCGAACTGAACGTGTTTATCGACCCGTATAGCGGGGATATTCTTGGCGAGCAGGATGCCAGGAATAACGTGCAGGCCATCGCCCGTGCTCTGCATGGCGAACTCATGATCGGCAAAGTCGGTGACCGGCTGATTGAACTGGCCGCGGGCTGGGGCATTCTGCTGGTGGTGTCGGGCCTGTACCTGTGGTGGCCAAGGGGCAAGTCCGGGTCAGGCGCGCTGTGGCCGCGGTTCAAGAGTCGCGGGCGCGTGCTGTGGCGAGACGTGCATGCGGTGACCGGTTTTTGGGGCGCCCTGTTGCTGCTGTTGATGCTGCTCAGCGGCATGACCTGGACCGGCTTTTGGGGCAAGCAATTCGCCGATGTCTGGAACACCTTCCCGGCGGCGATGTGGAACGATATCCCCAAGTCCGACAAACAGGCCGGTGAGCTCAATACCGCGACCCGCCAGACCGTCCCTTGGGCTCTGGAAAACACGCCAATGCCACGGTCCGCTGACCATGCCGAACACATGGCTCACGGCGGCGGCATGTCGGCACCCGCTGCGCCCACGCTGTCGCTGCAACAGGTCGTCGACATCGCTACCGAGCATCGCATAGAGCCGGGCTACAGCATCACACAACCCGCCACCGCCGATGGCGTGTTCACCGTCTCAGTGTTCGCCGACGACCCGCGCAACGATGCCACCCTGCACATTGATCAGTACACCGGCAAGGTGCTGGCCGATGTGGGCTGGAAGGACTACAGCACGGTTTCCCGCGCCACGGAAATGGGGGTAATGCTGCATGAAGGGAAGTTCTTTGGCTGGATCAACCAGCTCATCATTTTCCTGATTTGCCTGATGGTGCTGCTCAGCGCCATCAGCGGGCTGGTGATCTGGTGGCAGCGTCGTCCGCAAGGTGGCCTGGGTGTGCCGCCGCTGCGCCATGACCTCCCACGCTGGAAAACCGCGATTATCATCATGATTGGCGTGGGGGTGGCGTTTCCACTGGTGGGGGCTTCGTTAGTGGGGGTGTGCCTATTCGATCGGATAGTTCTTTCGCGCTTTGCCAAATCCGTCGCTACGGCTTAGATTGCAGGTGTGGGCCCTGATACCTGGCGGGAGGGATTTTGATGAGTTCCTCCCCCGCCCGGTTTCAGGGCCCACTTTGCTATGGCAGGCAACACTTGTTGCAGGCTGCTCTCCCTTGGCATCGAGCCATCAGATCCCCTCCAGATCACGCACTGTTTGTACCCGCAACTGCGCACCAAGGGTTTTTCCCGGCACCATCGTGGTGCGCTCCTGCCATATTCAGCCGATATACCCCCCGCATATGCTCCATTTCCCGAGCTGGGCATAGCCTTTGCTAAGAAGCTTTCAGGTGTTCTGATTCGCCCTACTAAAAATCCCAAGTGAATGGAGATGGCCCTATGAAGCGTCGCAGTCTGATCAAAGCTTTCACCCTGTCCGCCTCGATTGCCGCAATGGGCATGACTTGGACTATTCAGGCAGCCGAAACGATCAAAGTCGGGATCCTGCATTCACTGTCCGGCACCATGGCGATCTCTGAGACCTCACTCAAAGACATGGCGTTGATGACCATCGACGAAATCAACGCCAAGGGTGGCGTCAATGGCAAAATGCTTGAGGCCGTGGTTGTCGACCCGGCCTCCAACTGGCCGCTGTTCGCTGAAAAGGGCCGTCAGTTGCTGACCCAGGACAAGGTCGCGGTGGTCTTCGGCTGCTGGACGTCGGTCTCGCGCAAATCGGTATTGCCGGTGTTCGAAGAACTCAACGGGCTGCTGTTCTACCCTGTGCAATACGAAGGCGAAGAAATGTCGCCTAACGTCTTCTACACCGGTGCAGCGCCTAACCAACAAGCCATTCCGGCCGTCGAATACCTGATGGGCGAAGAAGGCGGCAGCGCCAAGCGCTTCTTCCTGCTGGGCACTGACTACGTCTACCCACGCACCACCAACAAAATTCTGCGGTCGTTCCTCAAGTCCAAAGGCGTTGCCGACAAAGACATCGAAGAGGTTTACACCCCGTTCGGCCACAGCGATTACCAGACCATCGTGTCGAACATCAAAAAATTCTCTGCCGGTGGCAAGACCGCTGTGATCTCCACGGTCAACGGCGACTCCAACGTGCCGTTCTATAAAGAGCTGGCCAACCAAGGCCTGAAAGCCACCGACGTGCCGGTTGTTGCGTTCTCGGTCGGCGAAGAAGAACTGCGCGGTATCGACACCAAGCCGTTGGTGGGCAACCTCGCGGCCTGGAACTACTTCGAATCCGTACAGAACCCGGTCAACACCAAGTTTGTCGCGGACTGGAAAGCCTACGCCAAGAAGAAAAACCTGCCGGGCGCTGACAAAGCGGTGACCAACGACCCGATGGAAGCCACTTACGTCGGCATCCACATGTGGGCGCAAGCCGCCGAGAAAGCCAAATCGACCGACGTCGACAAGGTCCGCGAAGCGATGGCCGGCCAGACTTTCGCCGCACCGTCGGGCTTCACCCTGACCATGGACAAGACCAACCATCACCTGCACAAACCGGTAATGATCGGCGAAATCCAGGACGACGGTCAGTTCAACGTGGTCTGGCAGACCAAGGAACCGATCCGCGCGCAACCGTGGAGCCCGTACATCCCTGGCAACGACAAGAAGCCGGACTATGCAGTGAAGAGCAACTAAGTCGGTTTGATTCCTGATTCAGCTCGCCTTGCAGGAGCTGACTTGTCTGCGAAGGCCATGCGGCGCGGAGTGCCTGACCGACCGCGTTGTCTGGCCTTCGCGAACAAGTTCGCTCCTACAAAGTCCGTGGATGAACGTGAGACACCAATATGCCCACTGCCTTTTACCGCTTCATTCTCGCTGTGGCGCTGCTGCTGCCCTTTGCAGCCCATGCCAGTGATGCTGGCGACTTCGTTGCGGCCGATTCCGGGCAACAAGCCAAATTGCTTGAAGCGTGGGCCGCACAGCCCGATCCGGCACGTGTCGAGTTGATCAATAGCCTGCAACAAGGTCAGATTACCGTCGACGGTGAAACCAAAACCCTCCGTCTGAATAACCGACTGCGCGGGCTGGTCGACACCGCCCTCGCCAGTCACCAATTACTCGCCGCAGACGCCAAGCTGCGTCTGGGCGCCGCGCAACACCTGCAAAAAAGCGCGAAACCGGCGCAACTGAAATTCCTGGATCGGCAGCTTGCGAGCGAAACCAACGCCGACGTACACACCGCCTTGAGCCTGGCGCTGGCCAATCTGCAACTGGTCGATGGCGACCCGGCCGTACGCTTGGCAGCCGTCCGCTTACTGGGTGAAACCGGCGACCCATTGGCCCGCACACGCTTGGAAACCCTGCTCGACCCCGCCGTCGAAACCGATGCGGGTGTGCGCACGGCGGCCGAAACCAGCCTGGCGCAAGTCAAACGGAAACTGCTGATCGGCGAGATCCTCGGTCAGGCATTCAGCGGTCTGTCGCTGGGCTCGATTCTGTTGTTGGCCGCGCTGGGACTGGCGATCACCTTCGGCCTGCTGGGCGTGATCAACATGGCTCACGGCGAGATGCTGATGCTCGGGGCCTATTCCACTTATGTCGTGCAGCTGATGTTCCAGCGTTATGCGCCAGGAGCATTGGAGTTCTATCCAGTGGTCGCGCTGCCGGTGGCGTTCTTCGTCACGGCGGTTATCGGCATGGCGCTAGAGCGCACGGTGATTCGCCATCTGTATGGCCGACCTTTGGAAACCCTGCTCGCCACCTGGGGTATCAGCCTGATGCTGATCCAGATGGTTCGCCTGGTATTCGGCGCGCAGAACGTTGAAGTCGCCAACCCCGACTGGCTATCGGGCGGGATTCAAGTACTGCCCAACCTGGTGCTGCCCTACAACCGGATTGTGATCATCGCCTTCGCGCTGTTCGTGGTGGCCCTGACCTGGCTGCTGCTGAACAAGACCCGTCTGGGTCTGAACGTGCGCGCCGTCACTCAGAACCGCAACATGGCCGCCTGCTGCGGCGTGCCCACCGGGCGCATCGACATGATGGCCTTCGGTCTTGGTTCAGGCATCGCTGGCCTGGGTGGCGTGGCCTTGAGTCAGATCGGCAACGTCGGCCCGGACCTGGGCCAGAGCTACATCATCGACTCGTTCCTAGTCGTGGTGCTGGGTGGGGTCGGTCAATTGGCCGGTAGTGTGATGGCGGCCTTCGGGCTGGGCATCGCCAACAAAATCCTCGAACCGCAGATCGGCGCCGTACTCGGAAAGATCCTGATCCTGGCGCTGATCATTCTGTTTATCCAGAAACGTCCGCAAGGGCTCTTCGCACTCAAAGGACGGGTGATCGACTGATGAACCAGCCTCTTATGGTGACGGCCGCGCAAAAGGCCGGCCCGAAAATCACCCTGGCCCTCTGCGCAGTCGTGCTCGTGCTGCTGGTCGCACTGGCACTGTTGTCGTTACTGCCAGCCGATAACAGCCTGCATGTCTCGGCTTACACCCTGACGCTGGTGGGCAAGATCCTGTGTTACGCCATCGTTGCCGTCGCGCTGGACCTGGTCTGGGGTTACGCCGGGCTGCTGTCGCTGGGACACGGACTGTTCTTCGCCCTCGGCGGTTATGCCATGGGCATGTACCTGATGCGCGAAGCGGCAGGCGATGAGTTACCTGCATTCATGACCGTCTTGTCATGGACCGAACTGCCCTGGTACTGGACCGGGACCAATCACTTCCTCTGGGCCATGTGCCTGGTGGTCTTGGCCCCCGGCTTACTGGCGTTGATCTTTGGTTTCTTCGCCTTCCGCTCGCGGATCAAGGGCGTGTATTTCTCGATCATGACCCAGGCCCTGACCTTCGCCGGGATGCTCCTGTTCTTTCGCAACGAAACCGGCTTCGGCGGCAACAACGGCTTCACCAACTTCCGCAGCATTCTGGGCTTCAGCATCAGTTCGCAGGGCACCCGGGCAACCTTGTTTCTGGCCACCGTGATCCTGCTGGTGGGCAGCCTGTTTGTCGGCTGGCGTCTGGCGCAAAGCAAATTCGGCCGGGTCTTGACCGCGCTGCGTGACGCCGAAAACCGCCTGATGTTCTGCGGCTACGACCCGCGCGGTTTCAAGCTGTTCGTCTGGGTCCTGAGCGCAGTACTGTGCGGCCTGGCCGGGGCGCTATATGTGCCGCAAGTCGGCATCATCAACCCCAGCGAAATGTCGCCGACCAACTCCATTGAAGCGGCCGTTTGGGTCGCCTTGGGCGGACGTGGCACGCTGATCGGCCCGCTGCTGGGCGCCGGACTGGTCAATGGCATGAAGAGCTGGTTTACCGTGGCCTTCCCCGAGTACTGGCTGTTCTTTCTCGGTGCGCTGTTTATTGGCGTGACGTTGTACCTGCCCAAAGGCGTGATTGGCCTGCTGAAGAAAAGGGGCGAGCAATGAAAACCACACCGACACCCGCCTTCATGCTCGAACCGATCCTCGATCCGAATTCAGACGCGGGCACCAGCCGGGATGCCATCGGCCTCGGCCAGCGTGCCGAAGAAGGCCTTAACACGCGACACGGCACGATCCTGACCCTGGAAGACATCAGCGTCAGCTTCGATGGCTTCAAGGCGTTGAACAATTTGAACCTGTACATCAGCGTCGGCGAGCTGCGCTGCATCATCGGTCCCAACGGCGCGGGCAAAACCACGCTGATGGACGTGATCACCGGCAAGACTCGCCCAAGCCACGGCAAGGCCTGGTTCGGCGAGACCCTGGACCTGACGCAGATGAGTGAAGTGCAGATTGCCCAATCGGGGATCGGCCGTAAATTCCAGAAACCAACGGTGTTCGAAGCCTTGAGCGTGTTCGAAAACCTGGAGCTGGCGCAGAAAACGGACAAATCCGTGTGGGCCAGCTTGCGTGCACGCCTGACCGGCGAGCAGCGCGACCGTATCCATGAAGTGCTGGAAACCATCCGCCTGACGTCTTCGATGCATCGTCCGGCGGGGCTGCTGTCCCACGGTCAGAAGCAGTTTCTGGAGATCGGCATGCTGCTGGTCCAGGACCCGCAATTGCTGTTGCTCGACGAACCCGTCGCAGGGATGACCGACGCCGAAACCGAGTTCACCGCCGAGCTATTCAAAAGCCTGGCGGGCAAGCACTCATTGATGGTGGTGGAGCACGACATGGGCTTCGTCGGTTCGATAGCCGATCACGTCACCGTCCTGCATCAAGGCAGCGTACTGGCTGAAGGGTCGCTGGACGATGTGCAGACGAATGAACGGGTGATTGAAGTGTATTTAGGGCGATAACGCACATTCCTGCACATCTATTTGCTTGAGAACTTACCTATGCTGCAAGTCGACAAGCTCCACCAGTATTACGGCGGTAGCCATATCCTTCGCGGCCTGTCTTTCGACGTGAAAATCGGAGAAGTAACGTGCTTGCTCGGCCGTAACGGCGTGGGCAAGACCACGCTGCTCAAAGTCCTGATGGGGCTGCTGCCTTCCAAGGAAGGCGTGGTGCAATGGGAAGGCAAGGTCATCACCGGTTTTAAACCCCATCAACGGGTGCACGCGGGCATCGCTTACGTACCTCAGGGCAGGGAAATTTTCGGGCGTCTGACCGTAGAAGAAAACCTGCTCATGGGCCTGTCACGTTTCCCTGGCTCCGAGGCCAAGGAAGTCCCGGCATTTATCTACGAGCTGTTTCCGGTGCTCCTGCAAATGAAACAACGACGCGGCGGCGATCTGTCCGGCGGTCAGCAACAGCAACTGGCCATTGGCCGCGCGCTGGCCAGTCGCCCTCGCCTGCTGATCCTCGATGAGCCGACTGAAGGCATCCAGCCCTCGGTGATCAAAGAGATCGGCGCGGTGATCAAACAGCTCTCGGCACGTGGGGACATGGCGATTTTGTTGGTGGAGCAGTTCTATGACTTTGCTGCCGAGCTGGCCGATCAATACCTGGTGATGTCCCGTGGCGAAATCGTCCAGCAAGGCCGTGGCGAGGACATGGAAACGCAAGGGGTTCGTGGTCTGGTTACAATTTGATGCGCCAATCCGCTAAGGTGCGGTCTCCCTGCATACCTCATACACATAACGACGAATGAACCTTCCTGCCCACACCGCGCTGTTCACCCCCAGTTGGCATGCCGAGCTGGAGCTGGGCTATGGGCGTTTCGGTGACAGCACACGGCCCGTCATGCGTCGGCATCAAGGCCCGCTACGGGTGCAAAAACACCTGTATGCCGAAGGTCCGCAGGTCTGTCAGCACATCATTGTTCACCCTCCGGGCGGGATTGCCGGCGGGGATCGACTCGATATTTGCGCCACCGTCGGTAAAAACGCGTGGGCACAACTGACCAGCCCCGGCGCCGCCAAGTGGTACCGCGCCGCAAGCCCGGCATACCAGCAGCTGGAACTGCGCGTTGAAGCGGGCGCCACGCTGGAATGGCTGCCGCAGGAAACCATCGTCTTTAGCGCCGCCCAGGCCGAGTTGACCACGCATATTGAGCTGCAAGGCGATGCGCGGCTGTGCTACTGGGACATGGTTGCGCTGGGTCGCCCGGCCAGTGGCGAGCGTTTCGACCTGGGCCATTTTCAATCGCAGCTGGATATTCGCCGCGATGGCCAATGGCTGTGGCACGAACGCCAGCGAATCATAGGCGGCGATGGCCTGCTCGATTCGCCCATCGGCCTGGATGGCAAGCCGGTTTTTGCCACGCTGCTGATGACCGGCGAGGCCAGCAGTGAGTTGCTGGAAACCTGCCGCAACCTGCAAAACCCGGTACGCGGTAACCTGACCCAATTGCCCGGCCTGTTGGTCGCCCGCTGCCTGGCTGACGAAGCCCTGCACGCACGCGCCTGGCTGATCGAGTTATGGACGCTGCTGCGCCCGGCATTGCTCGGGCGCGAAGCGGTTGCACCTAGAATATGGAGCACCTGATGCAGGATCTTCATGCAATTTTAAAGCACGACCGCTTCGCGGCCGATTGCAGGCAAGCCAGCGCCTACAGGATCGCGGCGGCCTGACCCATTTGAAACGGATTAAACAATGGACCTGACACCACGCGAAAAAGACAAACTGCTGATATTCACCGCCGGTCTGGTTGCCGAACGGCGTTTGGCCAGAGGGGTAAAGCTCAATTACCCGGAAGCCATGGCCTACATCTCCGCCGCACTGCTGGAAGGCGCCCGTGATGGCAGAACCGTTGCCGAGCTGATGCATGTCGGCACCACCCTGCTCAGCCGCGAACAGGTGATGGAAGGTATCCCGGAAATGATCCCGGAGATCCAGGTCGAAGCGACCTTTCCTGACGGCACCAAGCTGGTCACCGTACACCAACCGATTGTCTGATTTTTGACCCTGCGAGCCCTGTAATGACATACCTCATTCGTGACGCAGTGGAAGCCGACCTTGCCGGCATCCGCGATATCTACAACGACGCCGTGCTCAACACCACGGCCATCTGGAACGAACAAGCAGTCGATCTCGCCAATCGCAAGGCCTGGTTCGACGCTCGCCAGACTCAGGGCTACCCTATTTTGGTGGTAGTCGATGCGGCTGACGAGGTACTGGGTTACTCCTCGTTCGGCGACTGGCGTCCGTTCGACGGCTTCCGGCATACCGTCGAGCATTCGGTTTACGTGCGCGCCGACCAACGTGGTAACGGCCTCGGCCCGCGACTGATGCAGGCACTGATCGAACGTGCAAAGGCCTGCGACAAACACATGATGGTCGCCGCTATCGAAAGCGGTAATACCGCCTCGGTGCACCTGCACGAGCGCCTGGGTTTCGCGGTCACAGGCCAGATGGCGCAGGTCGGGACCAAGTTCGGTCGCTGGCTGGACCTGACCTTTATGCAACTGAACCTGTCACCGGATGCCCCGGCTCCCGCACCCCATCAGGAGTAATACCGCCATGAACGCCGCCCAGTTACGACGCGTCACTGCCGAAAGCTTTGCCCACTATCGCCAAGGTCTGGTCGAGTTGCTGCTGGACGCCGTCAAGCAAGGCGCATCGGTGGGGTTCATGGCCAATCTCTCGGCCAGTGAGGCCTACACCTATTTCGACGGGGTGCGTGCAGCGCTGGAAAAAGGCAACTTGCTGCTGTGGGCAGTCGTTCAGGAAGAGCAGGTGCTGGCCAGCGTGCAACTGTCGCTGTGCGAGAAACAGAACGGACTGAATCGCGCCGAAGTACAAAAACTGCTGGTGCTCAGCGTCGCGCAACGGCGAGGGTTGGGCGGACAGTTGATGGGGGCAGTCGAGTTGGCGGCGCACCAACACAAGCGCGGTCTGCTGTACCTGGAAACCGAGTCCGGTTCGCCTGCTGAAAACTTCTATCGCTCGTTGGGCTACACCTGCGCCGGCAAGTTGCCCGATTACGCGTGCAACCCCGACGGTGAATACAAAGCGACAGCCATTTATTACAAAACTCTGGCGAGGAAGACCGAATGATCCCTGGCGAATACCAGATCCAGCCCGGCGATATCGAACTCAATGCCGGCCGTCGCACGATCAACCTGAACGTCGCCAACAGCGGTGACCGGCCCATTCAGGTGGGCTCGCACTATCACTTTTTCGAAACCAACGACGCCCTGACCTTCGACCGGATGGCCAGCCGTGGCATGCGCCTGAACATCCCCGCTGGCACCGCCGTGCGCTTCGAGCCCGGCCAGTCGCGGGATGTGGAGCTGGTCGACCTGGCCGGCCACCGCCGGGTGTTCGGCTTTGCCGGTCGGGTCATGGGTGAGTTGGATTGAAATGATTCATTTCGCCAGACCGATATTTTTCATCTGAACGGACGCCTTCGCGGACAAGCCCACTCCCACAATGGATTGCGTTTCACCTGTAGGAGCGGACTTGTCCGCGAAGAGGCCGGTACAGGCACCGAACGAACCAAGGGATCGCCATGAAGATTTCCAGACAAGCCTACGCCGACATGTTCGGCCCCACCGTTGGCGACCGCGTGCGGCTGGCCGATACCGAGCTGTGGATCGAAGTCGAGAAAGATTTCACCACCTATGGGGAGGAAGTGAAGTTTGGCGGAGGCAAAGTCATTCGTGACGGCATGGGCCAGGGCCAATTGCTGGCGGCCGAGGTCGTCGATACCTTGATTACCAACGCCCTGATCATCGACCACTGGGGCATCGTCAAAGCAGATGTTGGCCTGAAGAACGGACGCATTGCCGCCATCGGCAAAGCCGGCAATCCGGATATCCAGCCTGACGTCACCATCGCGGTCGGCGCCAGCACCGAAGTGATTGCTGGCGAAGGCATGATCCTGACTGCCGGTGGCGTCGACACCCATATCCACTTCATCTGCCCGCAGCAGATCGAAGAAGCCTTGATGAGCGGCGTGACCACCATGATTGGCGGCGGCACCGGCCCGGCCACGGGCACCAATGCGACCACGGTCACCCCGGGGCCGTGGCATCTGGCGCGCATGCTGCAAGCTGCCGATGCCTTCCCGATGAACATCGGTTTCACCGGCAAGGGCAATGTCAGCCTGCCCGAACCCCTGATCGAGCAAGTCAAGGCTGGGGCCATTGGCCTCAAGCTGCACGAAGACTGGGGTACCACGCCAGCCGCCATCGACAACTGCCTGAGCGTGGCCGATCAATACGATGTGCAGGTGGCGATCCACACCGACACGCTCAACGAGTCCGGTTTTGTGGAAACCACGTTGGCCGCATTCAAGGGCCGCACCATTCACACCTATCACACCGAAGGCGCGGGTGGCGGGCATGCCCCGGACATCATCAAGGCCTGCGGCTTCCCCAATGTATTGCCCAGTTCGACCAACCCGACCCGGCCGTTCACCAAGAACACCATCGACGAACACCTGGACATGCTGATGGTTTGCCATCACCTGGACCCGAGCATTGCCGAAGACGTGGCGTTCGCCGAAAGCCGTATCCGCCGCGAAACCATCGCTGCCGAAGACATCCTGCACGACCTCGGCGCGTTCTCGATGATCAGCTCCGACAGCCAGGCCATGGGCCGCGTCGGCGAAGTGATCATGCGCACCTGGCAAACCGCCGACAAAATGAAGAAGCAGCGCGGCCCGCTGCCTGAAGACGGCCCCGGCAACGACAACTTCCGCGCCAAACGTTACATCGCCAAATACACCATCAACCCGGCGATTACCCACGGCATCAGCCATGAAGTGGGCTCGATCGAAGTGGGTAAATGGGCCGATCTGGTGCTGTGGCGTCCTGCGTTCTTCGGGGTAAAACCCAGCCTGATTCTGAAAGGTGGCGCCATCGCCGCCAGCCTGATGGGCGATTCCAACGCCTCGATTCCGACGCCGCAGCCCGTGCATTACCGACCTATGTTCGCCAGTTACGGTGGCTCGCTGCACGCCACCAGCCTGACCTTCATCAGCCAGGCGGCGCTTGATGCCGGGATCCCCGAATCACTGGGCCTGAAAAAGAAAATCAGCGTGGTAAAGGGCTGTCGCAACGTAAAAAAAACCGATCTTATCCACAATGACTACCTGCCAAAAATCGACGTCGATCCACAGACGTATCAGGTCAAGGCCGATGGCGTGTTGTTGTGGTGCGAACCCGCTGCAGTGTTGCCCATGGCACAACGGTACTTTCTATTCTGATGCCGTTGGTTTCGATGCGGCCTGTTTTGAAGCGTTAACAGGCCGCCCGGAACCTGGCAGTGCTTGAAACGAGACAAAGACGCTAAGATGCGCCACCTCATTTATAGCTGCCCAGCAAGGTAACCGGCCATGCGCCTCTCTGAATTCATCGTCCAACAGGTTGACCGTATAGTCGATGAGTGGGAAAAGTTCGCAAAAACCATAAAGCCTGCAGCCGACTCGATGAACCGAATCGAGCTACGTGACCACGCCAAAACGATTCTGCTGGCGGCCGCCCGGGACATGACCACCTCGCAGACTGCAAGCGAACAGGCGGCCAAAGCGAAAGGCGAAGGCCCGGAAAAATCCCCGACACTGGATCAGGCAGCCGCCAGCCATGGCGAGTTGCGTCATAACGTAGGCTTTGATTTAGTGCAGATGACGTCTGAATTTCGTCATTTGCGTGCCAGCGTGATTCGATTATGGGTCGCCAGTCTGGAGTCGCCAGATCTGACGTACTTTCAAGACATGATTCGCTTCAACGAAGCCATCGATGAAGCGCTGGCCGAGTCCACCGCGGCCTATGCCGAGCAAGTGACACGCTCACGGGATATCTTCCTGGCGATTCTGGGACATGATCTGCGCACGCCTTTGCAAGCGGTCAGCATGTCCACAGAACTGCTGGCGCGTAAGCTCGACCTCGATGAAAGCGCGCAGGCTTATGTGGCACGCATTAAAGGTGGCACCCGGCACATGGGGGCGATGGTTCGGGATTTACTCGAGTTCGTGCGCAGCCGTCTGGGTGCCAGCTTGCCGGTCGAGCGTAAGCCCATGGACATGGCCAGCGCCTGTCGCGAGGCCATCGCAGAAGCCTGCGCCGGTCAGCCGCACTGCGATCCAAGTCTTGTGGTCAGCGGTGATACCCACGGTGAATGGGATCGCGGGCGCATCGATCAATTGCTGCAAAACCTGATTGGCAATGCGCTACAGCACGGCTCCAACAACCGCAAAATCAGCCTGACCCTCACTGCCGATGAACACGACGTTACCCTGCTCATGCACAACTTCGGCGAGCCTATTGCGGAGGATGCGATCGCAACGATTTTCGACCCGCTGGTACGCAGCGCCAGCGAAGTCGTCGGCCAACCATCGACCAGCCTTGGGCTGGGGCTGTTTATCGTCAGGGAAGTGGTCAATGCCCATCAGGGCAGTATCAAGGTCACGTCGAACCGTGACGATGGCACGACGTTTACGGTGACTTTACCGAAGCATTGAGTGCCTGATTGAGCGCTTCGCCAACACGTTGGCTCCTACAGTGGGAACGTGAACTACTGTAGGAACATCCGGGCCGCACAGCCTCGCTGGCGAGAGTTCCAGACTACTCCAGCAAAAACCGCCCCAAGCGCTGCTTGAGCATGCGGTTCTCGGCCCGTAAAAGCTCGACTTCGTCCAACAGATCCAGCGCCACAGCCACCCCTTGCCATTCCAGATCCAAGTCACGCTGCAATTTCAGCGCTCGCTTGGCGACCGCCAGGGCGTGGGCGTCGAACAACCAGTCATCCGGCTTTTGCCCCTGAGGTTCGAGGATGCCGTGTTCGACGATTTCGATCACGTAGGCAGCCGGTATCTCGGTTACCTGACAGAATTCCTTCATATCCAGCTCTACGATCAGGGTGCTGCTCATGATCAGTTACTCCATTGGACCCGCGGATCAAAGGCGGCTTTTTCAGCCAGGCTTTGCCAAATCGCCTTGGTTTCTTCGTCAGAAAACGTGGGCATGACGACTTTAAGCTGGGCGTAGAGATCACCCCGCAGCCCCTTTTTGTCGACCAAACCATTGCCTTTGACGCGTAAGCGCTGACCGCTCTGGCTGTCCGGCCGGATGGTCAGGTGGATCTTGCCAGTCAGGGTCGGCACCGCGACTTTGGCACCCAGAGCAGCTTCCCATGGGGTCAACGGTACGGTGATGATCAGGTCATGACCTTCGACATCGAACAACGGATGAGGTGCCAGACGGATGATCAGGTACAGATCACCGTTGGCCGCACCGCCCACACCCGGCGCGCCCTGCCCTTTTAGGCGGATACGCTCACCGTCGGCGACACCGGCCGGGATTTTCACGTTCAGGGTCTTGGTGATGTCCGGCATACGCTGGCCGTCAGCGCTGTGTTGCGCGACCTTGAAGCTGACCTGTTTCGATTCGGTCGACAGGGTTTCTTCAAGGAAGATCGGAAGTTCCATCTCTACATCCTGTCCACGGCGACCGGCGCTGTGCGCACGGCCTTGCTGAGCCCGACCACCAAAGATCGAGCTGAAAAAGTCTGAAAAATCGCCCCCGGCTTCATCCCCGAAACCACCTTGAGGCGCACCACGACCCTGCCACCCAGGCGGCCCCTGGAATGGACGGCCCTGCTGGCCGTACTTGCGCAGGTCATCGTATTCGGCGCGTTTCTCCGCGCTTTTGAGGACTTCATAAGCCTCTGAAGCCTCTTTGAACTTGGCTTCTGCGCCCACTTCTTTGCTGACATCAGGGTGATACTTGCGCGCCATTTTGCGGTACGCGGTCTTGATCGCCTTGTCGTCCGCCGTCGGCTCTACGCCAAGAATCTTGTAGTAGTCTTTGAAGTCCATCTAACGGTCACCCTCCCCAAATTTATTCAGCTTAGCCCCGAAACGCCCATGCTCTGTGCATAGCATCCTCTCATTCGGCGCGTTTGGATCGATTAACGTTGCAAGCTTAGCGGCTGACGAGCGGACTCCCGTGATGAGTTCAGCTTATAAACCGCTCAGGCGCCAGGCAATACCCGCAAGATTGGGGGCAAGTGCGGCCAGTTCAAGCCTTGCGCACGGATCGATCCTCAAAATCAGCATTTAACTGCATCTAACCGACGTTTGCCCTACGCATCTGCGGTGCGCTGACATACACTGCGCGGCCGTTTTTTAACTGGAACATGGAACACATGAAAAACGAATCTCCAGCCCGTGCCTGCGGTATCGACTTCGGCACGTCCAACTCCACTGTCGGCTGGCTGCGCCCTGGCATGGAATCGCTTATCGCGCTGGAAGACAACAAAATTACATTGCCTTCGGTGGTGTTCTTCAACATGGAAGAACGCCGCCCGGTGTATGGCCGTCTGGCACTGCACGAGTACCTGGACGGCTATGAAGGCCGCCTGATGCGCTCGCTGAAAAGCCTGTTGGGCTCCAAACTGATCAAACACGACACCAGTGTTCTGGGCACGGCCATGCCGTTCAAGGACCTGTTGGGGTTGTTTATCGGTGAGCTGAAAAAACGCGCCGAGGTCACCGCCGACCGCGCGTTCGATGAAGTGGTACTGGGCCGCCCGGTGCATTTTGTCGATGACGACGCCGCCGCCGACCAGGAAGCCGAAGACACCCTGGTGGAAGTCGCCCACAAGATTGGCTTCAAGGAAGTCTCCTTCCAGTACGAACCCATCGCAGCGGCGTTCGACTACGAGTCGACCATCGAGCGCGAAGAATTGGTATTGATCGTCGACATTGGCGGTGGTACCTCGGACTTCTCGTTGGTACGCCTGTCGCCGGACCGGCGCTTCATCGCCGACCGTCACGACGACATTCTCGCCACCGGCGGCGTACACGTCGGCGGGACTGATTTCGACAAGCAACTGAGCCTGCAAGGCGTGATGCCGCTGTTCGGTTACGGCAGCCGGATGAAGAGTCAGGCCTACATGCCCACCAGCCACCACATGAACCTGGCGACCTGGCACACCATCAATGCCGTGTACTCGCAGAAATCCCAGCTGGCGTTAGGCAGCATGCGTTACGACATCGAGGACACCAGCGGCATCGACCGCCTGTTCAAGCTGATCGAGCAGCGCGCCGGGCATTGGCTGGCGATGGAAGTGGAAGAAACCAAGATCCAGCTGACCCACGAAGAAAGCCGCCATCTTGCGCTGGACCGGATTCAGCCTGGCTTGAGCGTGGAACTGAGCCGGGCGTTGTTCGAGTCAGCCATCGGCGCATTGCTGACGCGGGTGCGCAACAGCGTGTCGAAGCTGCTTAATGATGCGGGCGTGAGTGTCGATCAGGTTGATACGGTGTTCTTCACCGGCGGCTCGAGCGGCATTCCGGCGTTGCGTAACAGCGTCTCGGCCATGCTGCCCAACGCCCGCCATGTGGAAGGCAACATCTTCGGCAGCATCGGCAGCGGCTTGGCGATCGAAGCCAAGAAGCGCTACGGCTGATTCAGTCAGACAGTTGGCTCACACAGAAGATCGCATGCTTCTGTGGGAGTGAACTCATTCGCAAATGGCCCGAAACGGTCGATCTGATACCGCGCTAAACCAGCCCGACACCCCTCAACTCACTTTTCAAATACGCGTAATAAATCGGCCCGGCCACAACGCCGGGCAGGCCGAAGGCTGCTTCAAAGATCAGCATCGCCAGTAACAATTCCCACGATTTGGCACTGATCTGGCCGCCGACGATCCGCGCGTTGAGGAAGTACTCGAGCTTGTGGATCACGATCAGATAACCCAGTGCCGCTGCGGCCACCCAGATCGACAGCGACATACCGACAATGAAGATCAGCGTGTTGGACATCAGATTCCCCACCACCGGCAGCAGGCCAAGCAGGAAGGTGAGGATGATCAGCGTTTTGGTCAGCGGCAGGTGAACCCCGAACAACGGCATGACCACCGCCAGAAAGATCCCGGTAAACGCGGTGTTCAGCAGGGAAATCTTGATCTGCGCGAAAACGATATTACGAAAGGCCTGACTCAAAAAACTCAGACGATCGAACAGCGCCGCCGCCAGCGGTTTGCGCTTGTGAACGTCGCTCACCTGCTGCAAGGCGATGATCGCCCCCAACACCATACCGATCAGCAGCGTGACAAACATGTGCGCCGCGCCCTTGCCTAGCAGCTGTAACTCGCCCACATGCTTCGCCAGCCAGGCACCCAGCGACACACGGAACTCGGCGGCGCTGGCGGGCAGATAACTGTCGATGAACGGTGGCAGTTGCCCGCGAGCGCGGTCCACCAGAATCATGAATTTATCCAGCGATGCGCCAGGATTTTCTGCTTCGTGCAGCAAGAAACTGATCGCGCCTGCAAACAGCAAGGCCAGCACACTGACCACCAGCGTGCCCAGCAACGCCACCGCCAGCCAGCGCGCACGATCTCCTGCAATCAGACGCTGCAGCTTCGGTGTGAGCATGTTGACCAGCTCGTACACCAGCAACCCAGCCAATAGACTCGGTAGCAGTTTGAACGGCAAGACCAGTAACAAACCGCAAAAAATGATGATCCAACTGGCCAACAACACGTGACGCGGAGAAAACGTTGGCATGACAGCCCCAAAACGAACGGCTCGAAAAGGTGGGCAGTCTGCCAGCGTTCGGGGTCGAGGACCAGCGATCCGATAGCCGTGCCGATGATCAGCCGACCACGCCGGCGATGACGACCCGAATCAAGGCCGGCAATCGCAGGTTTAAATGCGCTGGACGTACCGCTGTGCCTGTCATGGCAGCCGGTTGTCGATTATTTTTTGAGACACTGGCTCATGAATGCTTTGCGCTCATCACCCTTCAGCGCTTTCGCCTGAGGATCGGCATTGCAGTCTTTCATTTTCTGTTGCTGAGGCGTGACCGCCTTGGCTGCCGGTGCGGGTGACGCCTTCAGGCAATTGCTCATGAACGCTTTGCGCTCATCGCCCTTTAGGGTTTTCGCCTGGGGGTCCGCATTGCACGCGGCCATCTTGTTCTGTTGTTCTGTGGCGGCGAATCCTTGGGCACACATCAACACACCCACGATCAGCAAAGGTATATGCAGCATCTTCATGGAGTTTTCTCCTGATTACCGCACCGGGCAGCACGGTTCGCGTTGAAGTGTAGCCAACGCTCCGCCATGTGTTACGGCATCTGTCTATCAGGCTTTTTTTGCCTGCCGCCGATACTGCTCGGGCGTACATCCGGCCACCAGACGCTGGAACATCGAGATAAACGCCGAGGCACTGCTGTAGCCCATATCGAAAGCGATTTCCTGCACAGAGCGACGTCCTTCCAGCGCCTCGATGGCCGCCAGAAATCGCATGCGCTGACGCCAGTCACCGAAGCTCATCCCCAGCTCGCGCAGGCACAAGCGCGCTAATGTCCGTTCACTGACATGCACCTCACGCGCCCACTCGACCAAGGGCCTATTATCCCCGGGATCGGCCTGCAAGGCCTGGAGCACGCTGTGCAGCCCTGGGCTTTGTGCATAAGGCAGATAACGCGTTTGCACCTGCGCCACGCGCAATTGATCGACCACCACTTGCGCCAACCGGATATCAGCTTCGCGCTCAGGGATTTTCACGTCCCGTTCCGCAAAGTCATTGAGGATCGCTTTGAGAATATCGCTGATCACCAGCGTGCACGGCTCGCTCGGTAAACTGGCGCAATGTTCGAGGGCGAGATAGACCGAGCGATAAACGATAGCCTGGCGGTTGTAGCAACTGTGTTCGGTAGTGGGGGGTATCCACACGGCATAGTGCGGTGGCGAGATAAAGCGCTGCCCGGCGATATCCAGTTCCATCACCCCATGGGCGACAAAGTTGAGCTGGCCCCAGGCGTGGCTGTGCGACGCACTGTGAGTGTCAGCGCCGAACTCGTCGTGACGCAGGTAAACCGGGGACGGCAGCCCGGAAAAGTCTGGAATGCTTAAAAGCTTGTTGTTCATGCTGTCTGTATTCAAGGGGATATTGTCTGAAACAGAGTATAGCCATCGATCCAGACAGGGGATAATCCAGCCTCATTTCTGTTGTGGTTGTCCTCATGCAATACCTGTATCCGTTATTGGCCATTTTGATCTGGGCCGGCAATACCGTCGTCAACAAATTGGCCGTGGGGGTGATCTTCCCCGCCGAGATCGGTTTCTATCGCTGGGTGCTGGCCGGGATCCTGTTCACGCCCTTCATGCTCAAACCAGTGCTGAGCAACTGGACGATGATAAAACCCAACCTGGGGAAAGTTTTCATCCTCGGCGTGCTCGGCATGGCGGTGTATCAAAGCCTGGCGTACTTCGCCGCGACCCTGACCTCGGCCACCAACATGGGGATCATTCTGTCGCTGATGCCGATGATGGCCCTGACGCTGTCGATCACCAGTCTCGGTAATCGCCTGACCGCAGGGGCGCTGGTGGGTGCGGTGCTGTCGTTTGGCGGGGTCTTGGTGGTGATTTCAGCGGGCAACCTGAGTACCTTGATCGAGCAGGGTGTGAACATGGGCGACGCAATGATGCTGGTCGCGACCCTGGCGTATGCGGTCTACAGCACGCTGCTCAAAAAGTGGCAATTGCGCATGCCGCCCCTGCAACTGCTGTACCTGCAAGTGTTGGTGGCGATTATTGTTCTGCTGCCGCTGTTTATCCTGTCGCCCAAAGCAGGGCTGAGCCCGAGCAATATCCCTTTGATTTTGTATGCCTGCATTCCGACCTCGATGCTGGCCCCGCTGATGTGGATGCACGCCATCAGCCGTCTGGGCCCGAGTCGCACGACGTTATTTTTCAACCTGTTGCCGATCATCACCGCACTGATTGCCGCTGCAGTGCTGGGCGAACGTCTGGCCCTGTATCACTTGCTCGGTGGTGCGCTGACGCTGGGCGGCGTGGTGCTGGCGGAACGCTGGAAAACACCCTTGCGGGCCCCATCAGCAGCCTTATAGCCCTGCAGCTTTGAGACGCTCGGCATGCTCGGTGAACAACCGCACCGGATCAGCCCCCTTGCCCACCAGCCCGAGTGTCTGGTTAACGATGTCGAAATGGTCGAGCGGATAGTCATCGCCGATGACCGTCCCCAGGTGCGAACTGAAACGCCCGACCATACCGTCGCAATGCCCGCGTTCTCGGGTAAAGGTCCGGGCAAACAGGCGGCAGGTGACGTTGGTACCGTCCAGACGATTACGTCCGCGATCACTGCGCCCTGGCTGCAACGTGCCAGACCACGAGTAATAACGCACACCGTTGACCGACTCTTCGCCCTGCCCGCCCCACGTCTCGGGCAAGCCTTGCGGGCAGCGGCGGTTGAACAGCGACACGCCTTCGGTGGTCAGCGATTGGTGAGACGCATCGACATCGGTCGGCAACTTCGGCCCGCGATAGCCGGTCTCCAACAGGCGCATCAGCCCGGCCATCAGGCGCATGACGCCGTTGAGCAAGCGTCGTCGGACCGTGCCGGGAGGGAAGCTTCGTCCCAGGTAATCCGCCAGCTCCGAGCCATGGTTGGGGCCCGCGACCGAGGTCACGGACGCCACCAGATCCGGGCGTTTCGCTGCGGCGTAGCGACTGGTCAGTGCGCCCTGACTATGGCCAATCAGGTTGACCTTGGCCGCTCCCGTTTCGCGCAGTATTCGCTCGATCTGTTGCAGCAATTGTTCGCCGCACACTTCTGTGGAATTGACTGCAGACACCCTCACCGGGAAGACCTTGGCCCCACCCTGCCGCAACCTCGACACGATCCCGAACCAGTAGGGGTACACCACCACCCGGACAAACCCTAATAAACCCGGAACCATCACCAGCGGATAACGCGTCGCCAACTCTTGCGTCATAAACCCGGATCCTTTGCAGAGAGGACTTCAACCTTAACGGTACCTGCGCAATGCGGGCTCACTGTCTCGTGTCCAATTGAAACTGGCAATGGACCAATCACCCCCATCTCAATAAAACTTTCTCGTTGTTCATCACTCTCAACTACGTACCGATCACGCCGGAGTACCCATTTGAAGGTTTTAACGGGCAGCTCTCGAAAGCGAGACGGAAACCGGATTAGCCCTGGAGATTGATGATGAGCAACGAGCAGCAATTATCAGATGTGAGCAGCTTGCGCCAACGTGCGCGCGTGAATGTGGAAAACGGTGCCGTAACCGAGGGTTACAGCGCTGACCGTGAAACCGTATTGCGTTTGCTCAACGAGTCACTGGCCACAGAACTGGTGTGCATCCTGCGCTACAAGCGCCACTACTACATGGCCAAAGGCCTGAAAGCTAACGTCGCGGCCACCGAGTTCCTCGAGCACGCTCAGCAAGAGGCCGAGCATGCGGACCTGCTGGCGGAGCGGATCGTACAGTTGGGCGGCGAACCGGAATTCAATCCCGACACCCTGTCGAAAAACTCCCACGCACAGTACGTCGCCGGCAACACGCTTAAGGAAATGGTCTACGAGGACCTGGTCGCCGAGCGGATCGCCATCGACAGCTATCGCGAAATCATTCAATACATCGGCGAACAGGACCCGACCACCCGGCGTATTTTCGAAGTGATCCTTGCTCAGGAAGAAGAGCACGCCGATGACATGGCGGATATTTTGAAAGATTTGTAAGCGTCCCCCGGCTCCCACGGTAAATAGGTGATTTACTTCGTGGGAGCTGACTTGTCTGCGAATCGGCTGCGCAGCAGTCGCAAAATGGTTGAATTCACCACTTCAGGAAGGTCGTGCCGAGTCGAGCGCACCCCGGTTTCTTCGCAGACAAGTCAGCTCCCACGCCCTCTGGGCAGAATCGAGACTCAGTCTGCTGCGCGACAGCGCGGCGTCGGAGACCGGGCGGCATCCACCAGAGAGTGCGATCTGTCTAATTCACTTCACCGTCTTCGGTGCCTTGCCCGCTTTCATCTGTTCCAGCAACGGTGCGCATTGATTCGGTTCGCCTCCGCTAGGCGCCACCAGGGCGAGCAAACCGGCAGCGGGTCCCATGACCGCCCCCAACAGCACCATCCCCGCCCCTCTTAATAGCAGCGGCCCGGTCTCAACACCGGCGTCAGGCTTGGCGAACGGCCCGCGGACATACAGGGGCGAACGCAACGAAAACACGCGCATGCCCTTGGATTCCGGATTGATCTTCAGATCCAGCTGCTCGCTGCGGAAGTTCGCCGTGCCATCGATGTAGACGATCGCGTTCTCGGTGTCGAACACGAACAACCGGGTTGTGGCGAGGCCGTTCTTGATCCCCAGATCAGCTGCGGCACAATTGATCTTCACTGTCTGGTCGCCAAACATCTTGCCGACCACATAGTTGCCGACGTTGAGCCCGGCGATCTCCATCAACCCACGGCTGATGGCGCCGTCGTTGACCAACATTTTCAGATCACCATTGGACGTTCCCAGCAACGCGGCTATCGAATTGCCGCGCCCGCTGATGTCTGCGTCACCATTCAGCTCGCCGAAGCTGGTTTTCATGGGCTCGAATGTCGGAAAAAGCTGCTTGAGTTTGAAGTTACGCGCGGTGAGCTTCGCCCGCCCTTGCAGCGGCGTGGCACGTCCGTCCAGACGAATGTCCGCGTCCAGCTTGCCGCCCGCCACGCCAAAGCGCAGGGGTTGCAGGCTCAACTGGCCGTCGTCGAGCACCACGTGGGTGTACAGGTCAGTGAACGGCAAGTCTGTGCTCTGGACAATTTTCTTACCGGTGAACTCGACGTCGGCATCCATATCGCGCCAGCGCTCGGTGCGGAACGCTTCAACGGGTAGCACCTTGCCTACAGGTTGCTTGCTGTCGCCCCCGCGCTTTTTCTGCGCGGCATTGGAGTCGGCACCAATCAATGGCGCCAGATCGGCCAGCAGTAACTGGTTGGACACAAGGGTCCCGGTCAGCTTCGGACGCGGCTGGCTGGCGGCATAACCGAGATCACCCTGGATATCGCTGTTGCCGATCTTGCCGTTGAAGCCCTCGTACCGAAACGACGCGCCCTCGGGCTCATGCAGTTTGGCAACCAGATGACCGTCGGTGGCATAGGCTGGCGAGTCCGGCAACGTGACACCGGTCAGCGGGTACAGGTTAGCCAGGCTGCTGCCCGCGAGCTTCAGGCGCAGGTCCAGCGCACCCAGGTTTTGCGGGTCGGTCAGGGTGCCGGCAACCGCAATATGGGTGTCGGCAATCTGCAGATCGGCTTGCAGCGGGAAAGGTTGTGTTGCGTCTTTGAGCGCCAGCAACCCACCGACTTTGCCGGTGCCACTGAGTTTCTGGCCGTGATACTGCCCTTTGACCGTCAGGCCAAAGGTGTAATCCTGCGGCACGACGCCCTGATCGTGGATTTTTTTCGCCTGGCCACTGCCGACGATATCGCTAAACGGGATGGGTTTGCCCAACAGATCAATGACCAGTTCGACTTGCGTTTTGAGGCGCTGGTCATTGAGACTGACCAGTCCTTTATCAAAGCCAATCGTACCGATGTCGATCACCCACTTCGAAGGCTCGGCGTTTGCGTCGACCTTGGGCAAGTCGAAGGTCCAGTTGGCGCGGCCATCGGCCAGGCGTTCCAGCTTCGCATCGGGCCCGGTTAAATCGATTCGCGGGATCACAACCTGTTGAAGCAACAACGGCAGGAGTGCCAAACGAAACTCAACACGCTTGAGGATGACCATCTGCGGACTTTTCGACCAGTCCGGATTGCCTAGCGTCAGGTCTTCAGCGACGAAATGCGGCCACGGCAACCAGGCGCGCCAACCGCCTTGGTCAGGTTCACGCTGCCATTGCACCGCGAGATTGCCATTGATTGCAAAGGGTCGATGCAGGGCCTCAGAGACTTTTTCGTTGAGGGTCGGTTTGATTCGGTTCCAATCGAACGTCGCAATCACAATGCCCAGAACGGCCAACAACACCAACAGCGTGGCACTAATACCGCTAAAAATTTTACTGCCGCGCGTCATTGCACGATTCTCCTGATAGCGGTAGCACGCCCACATATGTAGGGGCGCGCCTCCGAACGACTTTGCTGTTCGACTGGAAAAAGCCGCTCAGGTTTGGTCAACGTGGCAAATAAGCTGAATTCGATTCGATGACGTCAACGCCAGTCTGCTCACTCAGCCGAGCACTGAAGGCGGTTCTGATCGTTTAGCCGGCTCACTGTCAGCGGATTCCTGCTGTTGACTGATATTCACTTTTGCAGCGGTCGATTCGACGCATGCGAAGTTCATTTGATAGAGTGCCGAGCAGTCTCCTTTCAGATATCTGCTGCCCCATGCTGCTCCGCGCCGAACAGAAACAACAAACCCGTCACGCCTTGCTCGACGCCGCTCGCAGCTTGATGGAGAGCGGCCGAGGATTCGGCAGCCTGAGCCTGCGTGAAGTGGCCAAAGCAGCGGGCATCGTGCCGACCGGATTCTACCGGCATTTCGAGGACATGGATCAACTGGGCCTGACCTTGGTCTGCGAAGTGGGCGAAACCTTTCGCGAAACCATTCGGCTGGTGCGGCACAACACCTTCGTGGCGACCGGGATCATTGACGCGTCGGTGAAAATCTTTCTCGAGGTGGTTGCCGCCAACCGCTCACAGTTTCTGTTTCTGGCCCGCGAACAATATGGGGGCTCGCTTCAAGTGCGTCAGGCGCTGGGCGCCCTGCGTGAAGGCATCAGCGCTGACCTCGCCACTGACTTGGCGGGGATGCCAAAATTGCGACACCTCAACCCTGATGACCTGTCTGTCATGGCCGATCTGGTGGTGAAAAGCGTCTTCGCCATGCTCCCAGAGCTGATCGACCCACCCGCCGAGAACCTTGCCGAACACCTGACGCCTAGAGCTAAAATCACCCAGCAGTTGCGCTTCATCTTTATCGGCGCCAACCATTGGCAAGGGCTTGGCAGTACCGAGTGACCCGCAATAGCGCCCCAATCAGTGCTACGCACCAATAGGGTGCCCCTCTGCGTGCTATCTGCACGCAGATGCAGCACTCTCTGTCAGCAAACCCCCACACGATCACTGTTGGCAAGCACCTTGCTCTGCCTACTGCATCGCACTTAGCTGGAAGCACTCTGATGCTGGTGATTCATCGAAGAATCGATCCTCAAGCCACATGGGCTGACGAGCTGCATTTGAATTTCGAGGCGCGCAGTAAAAGCCGCCTGCGTTGCTTCAGTGCCGAGGGTGAAGACGTTGGGCTATTTCTCGAGCGCGGTCAGCCGCCCCTGCGCGACGGTGAGTGCCTGCAAGCCGAGGACGGGCGCATCGTTCGCGTGTGCGCCCGGCCTGAACGACTGCTGCACGTTACCTGTTCCAACGCTTATGAGCTGACCCGCGCCGCGTATCACCTAGGTAATCGACATGTCGCCCTGCAAGTAGGCGATGGCTGGTTGCGCCTGCTTGATGACTATGTACTCAAGGCCATGCTCGACCAGCTCGGCGCAACCACCGAATCCATTGAGGCCCCGTTCCAACCCGAGCATGGCGCTTATGGTGGCGGCCATCACCATTCGCGAGCGGGCGAAGAAGAGTTTAATTACCCGCCACGCATGCACCAATTTGGCGTGCGTACGTGAACAACGCCTGGGCGCTGCTGCGTCTGGCCAGTCCGCAGCTGCCGATTGGCGGTTACAGCTATTCGCAAGGTCTGGAAATGGCGGTCGAGCAAGCGTTGGTCGCCGACTCCGGCAGCGCTCGACGCTGGATAGGCGATCAACTGTTGCTCAATCTGGCGCGTTTCGAAGCGCCATTATTGCTGGCCCACTGCACCGCAGCGGCACAGGACGATTGGGGCCAATTATTCCAGCTGAGCCAGGAACACCGCGCCAGTCGGGAAACCCGCGAGTTCTATCAGGAAAGCCGGCAGATGGGCTATTCCCTGCAACAGCTGCTCAACGGTCTGCCTGAACTGGATCAACCGGCCCGGGCGTTCCTTGTGCAACTGCCAGAGGTGCACTTCGCATTAGGCTGGGCCTTGGCTGCCCGTGCCTGGCAAATCAGCCCGCAAGACGCCTTGGCCGCGTGGTTATGGAGCTGGCTGGAAAACCAACTGGCCGTGCTGATGAAAACCCTGCCGATGGGCCAGCAAGCTGCGCAACGCCTGACCAGCGAGCTGTTGCCCTTGCTGCAACAGGCCCAACAACAGGCCGCCACAACCGAGCCCCGACATTACGGCAGCGCCGCCTTCGGCCTCTCGCTGGCGAGCATGGCCCATGAACGTCAATACAGCCGACTGTTTCGGTCCTGATCTTTTTTTGTGAAGAGCCTTGTAGCGCTCAATGGAGAACATTATGAACAGCCAACCCCTGCGTGTCGGCATCGGTGGCCCGGTCGGTTCCGGCAAGACTGCCCTGACTCTGGCCCTGTGCCTGGCCCTGCGCGACCGTTACAACCTGGCCGTGGTCACCAACGATATCTACACCCGTGAAGACGCCGACTTTCTGGTACGCAATGAAGCCCTCGCGCCCGAGCGGATCATCGGCGTCGAAACAGGCGGCTGCCCACACACAGCCATTCGCGAAGATGCCTCGATCAATCTGGAAGCGGTGGATCAGTTGAACCGACGCTTTCCGGGACTGGACCTGATCATCGTCGAATCCGGTGGCGATAACCTGTCCGCCACCTTCAGCCCCGAGCTGTCGGACCTGACCCTCTATGTGATCGACGTCTCGGCCGGCGACAAACTGCCACGCAAGGGCGGCCCCGGTATCTGCAAGTCGGATTTACTGGTGATCAACAAGGTCGACCTCGCCCCGCTGGTAGGCGCATCGCTGGAAATAATGGACCGCGACACGAAAAAGATGCGCGGTGATAAACCCTTCGTCTTCAGCAACCAGAAAACCGGCTTGGGTCTTGAGCAGATCATTGCCTTCATCGAGCGCCAGGGCCTGTTGACTCAGGTGGCGTGATCTGACGCGCATGAGTTGGCACTTTCGCGAATCCCCCCACAGATCGCCTATTTTTTTGTGGGGGCGAATTTATTCGCGAATGGGTCAACACGGTGTGCCCAATACACCGTTGCGTTACCATGTCGCGCAAACGCCCTAGCCGTGACGCCAGCCGATGCCCGATGTTTCCAGCTCTGCCTCCAAGCCTGAATTGACCCCTGTATTCGCTGCCGTGCAGCTACATTTCCAGCAGGTAATCGTGCCGCTCTGGCTAGGTTCTGGCTGGAATGCGGCGCTGGCGCTGCCCTATGAGGCCGTGGACGCCGATCATCAGCCGTTGCCTCCCAAGCGCTATCGCGCCATGGCGTGTGCACGGCAGTTGTATCTGTTCTCCAGCCTGATCGATCAACCCTCGACGCCGGATGCACGTGTCCATGCCGCAGCGCTGTTCCGCTCTTTGCAGCAGCATTTCCATGATGCCGAATACGGTGGCTGGTTTTACAGCATCGATCCACAAGGTGGGCCTCTGGATCGGTGCAAAGACCTGTACACCCACGCGTTCATCATTTTCGCCTGCGCTCATTACTGGGCCAAAGTGCGCGATCCGCTGGTCGAATCGGTACTCAATGCTGCCCTGAACGTGGTGGCCGAGCGCTTCACCAATGGCGACGGGCTATACGAAGCCTGTCTCGGTCAGGATTGGTCGTTCCTCGACAGTGGTCCACTGCAGAACCCATTGATGCATCTGGCCGAGGCCTTCCTCGCCACGGTGTCAGTGCGCGAAGACCTGCCCACTCAAGCAGCATTGGCCGCGTTGGTCGCCGCGATGCAGCAGCGATTCATCGACCCGGTGCACGGCGTAATACTGGAAAAACCGACGGAGGCTGTGAATAACTGGTTCGAACCGGGGCATCAGTTCGAATGGTTTTTCTTGCTGGAGTCCTCACCACTGCTGCGCAACAGTCCCCTGCACGCATCGCTGAGCCGAGCGTTCGCATTTACCGAGCAACATGGCGTCGACCTGCAAACAGGTGCGGTCAAGGCAATGCTGGAAGTGAACGGCGCGGTGCGCGATGGCACCCAGCGAATCTGGGCGCAGGCCGAATACCTGCGGGCATTGACCTTGCGGCCTGACAGCGATGCATTACTGGCGCGCCAACTGGTGGCCCTGCAACAACGCTTTCTGCACCCGGCAGGCTGGCATGAATGCCTGGATGCCGATGGCAAGGTCAGCCGCAACGATATGCCGTCGACCACGCCCTATCACCTGGCGACCTGCTACAGCGGATTGGCTGAGTATTTCGGCCAACCCTGACACCACCTTCGCGGGCAAAGAATCTGTAGATTCCGTCTTGACCCTCACCGCGCAAGCGCAAATTGTGGGTCAACCGGTTTGCCTGGGTTGAGCACGCCATAAACGATGTGCAGCCGCTGACTCAGCCCCGGCTGCGATCAATCGAAAAACCAGCCCAGGTCTGGCTCACCGGCATCAACTCAAGGCTGTTGATGTTGATGTGCGCAGGCGTGTTCAGCACCCAGAAGATGGTCTCGGCGATATCCTGTGGCTGAATCGGCTCGGCACCCGCGTACGTGGCGTCATAACGCGCCTTGTCACCGGCGAAACGCACCAGCGAGAACTCGCTTTCGCACAGGCCCGGCTCGATGTTGGTCACACGCACGCCAGTGCCTACCAGGTCGCAGCGCAGGTTCAACGAAAACTGTTTGACGAACGCTTTGGACGCGCCATACACGTGACTGCCCGGGTACGGATAATTGCCCGCGATGGAGCCCAGGTTGATGATCCCGGCCCCACGCCCGTGAGCGATCAACCGTGGCAGCAACAAACGGGTGCTGTACAGCAGGCCCTTGATGTTGGTGTCGACCATGGTGTCCCAGTCATCCAGATCGCATTTCGGCGCAGGGTCCACACCCAGTGCCAAACCGGCGTTATTGATCAGCGCGCGCAGGGTCGCGAACTCAGCCGGCAGGCCCTCGATAGCGCTCTCCATGGCCTTGCGGTCGCGTACGTCCAGCACCAGGCCATGGACTTTGGTCTGCTTGGACAACTCGGCGCACAGCGCGTCAAGGCGCTCCTCACGACGGCCCGTCAGCACCAGCGACCAGCCAGCGTCGGCAAATCGACGGGCGCACGCTTCGCCAAAGCCGGAAGTGGCACCGGTAATGAACACAGTGGAAGTCATGTCTTTCTCCTGATTTGGCTTGAACGTAGCGCAGCCATGATGACGGATAAGGGAAACAGGTCAGCAGAATGCCCGCCCAAGCGGGTTTCCAGCAACCCTTTGGGGATAAATCAGCCTTCTGCGCTGGCTGCGACTGTACAAAAAACACTCTATCGAGGCAAAGCCACGTTCCATATGGGCTGCACTGGGTTTTACCCACCTTATCCACAGCCAGACCCACAGTCTTTGGGGGCAAGTGCACATTCGCTCAAACCCGCCAATTCAGGGCCGGCGTGCGGATATCGGAAGTTTTTCACTTGACCCTGGGGTCCGCGCGTGTAGCAGGCAAAAATCAGCCGGCCAGGCCAAAACTGCAGGTGAAGGCCCCATGCCAGTAACTACGGCCCTTAGCCGAACCTTTCCAGTGCTTGCCCACAGACTTATCCACAGGTTGCACCGATAAATTAGCTGTATGAATAACCAGCTATAAAAACGTTGACAGAACGCACTGGAGCTCGCGTAAAAACCACTGATCAAAAAACAACCAACCTTCTACAGCCCGCGTACAACAAGGGCTTCAGCCAGCTACTCCCATGTTACCCACAGCCGCCTCCACAGCAATCTTGGACAAGTCAAAAGCGTGACAAAACAACTATTTGCAGCGGCTTTATGCCGCGCTTTCAGAGCTTGTGAAAATTGTTTTCCACAATTTGAAAAAAGCGCGCCCCGAGTGAATTCACCCGGGGCGCGCTTGGTATTTACAGCCTGTTTGAGTGCGGATCAGTGACCGCCGAGATAAGCGTTCCTGACCTCATCGTTGACCAACAACTCCTGCCCGGTACCTGTCAGGCGGATCTCACCGTTAACCATCACGTAAGCGCGATCAGAGAGCTTCAGCGCGTGGTTGGCGTTCTGTTCCACCAGGAAGATCGTCATTCCGCTGGAGGCCAGTTCACGCAGGGTCTGGAAGATCTGCTTGACCACGATCGGCGCCAGCCCCAGCGACGGCTCATCGAGCAGCAGCAGTTTGGGTCGGCTCATCAATGCGCGAGCGATGGCGAGCATTTGCTGCTCACCACCGGACATGGTCATGGCGCGCTGATTACGGCGCTCCTTGAGCCGTGGGAACAGGTCGAACATGTGTTGCATGTCTTGCGTGGCGAACTTGTCGCCAATCGGAATAGTGCCCATCAGCAGGTTCTCCTCGACTGACATGTCGGGAAACACCCGCCGCCCTTCTGGCGACTGCGCAATGCCATTGGAGGCGATGTAGTGCGAAGACTTCTGTGTGATGTCGACGCCGCGATAAATGATCTGCCCACTGGCGGCCCGTGGCTGGCCGAAGATCGACATCAACAGGGTCGACTTGCCGGCACCGTTGGAGCCGATCAGGCTGACGGTTTCACCTTCGTTGATGTGCAATGACACTTTTTTCAGGGCCTGGATCGGCCCGTAAAACACATCGATCTCTTTCAGTTCGAGGATCGGTTCGCTCATACCAACTCCTCTTCATCAGCGCCCAGGTACGCGGCAATCACTTTCGGGTCGTGGCGGATCTGATCGGGGCCACCTTCGGCGATCACGTTGCCATGGTCGAGGACCACGATGTAATCGGAAATACTCATGACCATGCCCATGTCGTGCTCGATCAACACCACTGTCAGGTCGTGTTCGTCGCGCAGCAACCGAATCATTTTGCTCAAGGCTTCGGTTTCCTGCGGGTTGAGGCCCGCAGCCGGTTCGTCCAGGCAAATGATCTGCGGCCGTGTGCACATGGCCCGGGCGATTTCCAGACGCCGTTGCTGGCCGTAGGACAGCTCGCCCGCAAGACGGTTGGCGCAGTCCACCAGGTCCACCACTTCCAGCCAGTAGAAAGCATGGTCCAGGGCATCGCTTTCAGCTTTGCGGTAACCCTTGGTGTTGAGAATCCCGGCCACCATGCTGCGGTTGACCCACATGTGCTGAGCCACCAGCAGGTTTTCCAGTACCGACATTTCCTTGAACAAGCGGATGTTCTGGAATGTGCGTGCCAGACCGACACGATTCACCAGGTGCGTGCCGCCGAACATTTTGTAGAACAGACGGCTGGCGAAGGCTTTTGGCGCGACGAAATCAGTGGCGCGAAAGGACTCACCCAGCAACTGGATGATATTGGTACGGGTGCCGCGGGCATTCAGCTCGATCCGACCGCCCGAGGCTTTGTAGAAACCGGTCAGGCAGTTGAACACCGTGGTTTTGCCGGCACCGTTAGGCCCGATCAAGGCGAAGATCGAGTTGCGCTTGACCTTCAGGCTGACGTCGCTGAGCGCCTTGATCCCACCAAAGTGCATCATCAGGTTCTCTACCGAAAGAATGACTTCATCGCTCATGGCGCCACTCCTTTACGCGGGGTAATACCGGTCCGGCTGATACGGATCAAGCCACGCGGTCTCCAGATCATCATCAACACCATCAGGATGCCGAACAACAACACACGGTATTCCGAGAAGCTGCGCAGCAGTTCCGGGGCGACGGTCAGAACGAATGCCGCAATCACCACACCGATGGTCGAGCCCATGCCCCCCAGCACCACAATGGCGAGGATCAGCGCCGACTCGAAGAAGGAGAACGACGTCGGGTTGACGAACCCCTGATAGCTGGCGAAAAACACACCCGCCAAACCGGCAGTGGACGCACCGATAGTGAACGCAGAGAGCTTCACCAGAACATGGTTCAGGCCCATGGAGCGGCAGGCGATTTCATCTTCACGCAGCGCTTCCCACGCACGACCGACCGGCATGCGAGTCAGGCGATGTTTGACGTAGAGCACCAGCAGGACCACCAGGAACAGCACGGTGTAAATGAACAGGAATTTCAGGTTCGGGTTGTATTCAGTCCCGAAGAACTGGTGGAAAGGTATCCCACCATCCTTGGCCACCCGCCCGAACTCCAGGCCGAGAAAGGTCGGCGATGGCACCGGCATGCCGTTCGGTCCGCCGGTAAAAGACAGCCAGTTGGTCAGCACCAGACGAATGATTTCACCGAAGCCCAGGGTCACGATGGCGAGATAGTCACCGTGCATTCGTAATACCGGGAAGCCAAGTATGCATCCGGCCAGCGCAGCCGTGATGGCCGCCAGCGGCAGGACCGTCCAGAACCCCAGCCCAAGGTAGTGATAACCCAGCGCCAGGCCATAGGCACCAATGGCATAGAACGCCACATAACCCAAGTCGAGCAGACCGGCCAGACCGACCACGATATTGAGGCCAAGGCCCAGCAATACGTAGATCAGGCCGAGAATCACCACTGTCAGCAGGTACTTGTTGGCGAAGATCGGGAAGATGATGGCAATCACGATCAGCAGCGGAATGACCCAGTACAGCTTTGACTTGTGGTCAGGTGCCCGCACATGCACGCCTGAGCCGGTGACTTCGAACCCTTGCAGTACTTTCAGGCCCTGTGCAGTCTGCAGAAACAGGCTCAAGAAAAAACGCCCGACCATGACAATCCCGACCATCCACGCCACACGGGTGGGTTGCAGGTTGTAGCTATAGCCATCGAGCACCACGCCGACAACCGGGCCGAACACAATCAGGGAGATCAGCCCGGCCAGAATGGCGTCAACCAGGCTTTTCTTGATATCGATAGGTTTATTATTGGCTGCAGACATACTTACACCTTCGCCACGAGTGGGCGACCCAACAGGCCTTGAGGACGGAAAATCAGGATCAGTACCAACAGCGAGAAGCTGAAGACGTCCTTATAGTCAGAGTTGATCAGTCCGGAAAACAGCGACTCGGAGATGCCCAGGATAATCCCGCCGAGCATGGCCCCAGGCAGCGAGCCAATCCCGCCCAACACCGCAGCGGTGAACGCTTTGATACCGATCACGAAGCCTGCGTAGAAGTCGAAGGTGCCGTAGTTCAAGGTGATCAGGACACCGGCCAGTGCAGCCATGGCTGCACCGATGATGAACACGTAGGAAATGACCCGATCCGTGTTGATCCCGAGGATCGAAGCCATTTTGCGGTCTTGTTGGGTCGCGCGACACATGCGGCCCAGCTTGGTGTACTTGATGATGTAGGTCAGCAGGGCCATCCCGGCAAACGCTGCAACCAGAATGAAGATTTTGGTGTAGGTGATCTGGACGAAACCTGTCCCGATATCCAGTTTCAACGCCCCGGCCAGCAACGTCGGCACACCTTGTTGCCGTGAACCCTGGCTGATCTGCGCATAGTTCTGCAGGATCAGTGAAACGCCGATGGCACTGATCAGCGGCGCCAGTCGGGTGGAGTTACGCAGCGGTTTGTAAGCGATACGCTCGATGACCCAGCCATACACACCGGTCACAAAGACGGTGAACAGCAACGTCCCGAAGATCAACAGCGGAAAGGATTGAATACCGAAGGAGGACAGCAGAGCCAGGCTGATCGCCGCGAGATACGCAGAGATCATATACACCTCGCCGTGGGCGAAGTTGATCATGCCGATGATGCCGTAGACCATTGTGTAGCCGATGGCGATCAGGCCGTAGACCGACCCGAGGGTCAGGCCATTGATAATTTGCTGCAGGAAAATACCGTCCATCATGCACTCTCACACGCTTGAGAGGCCACGTTGAATCCGGTTTCGATGAGCCCTTGTGAGGCGCATCTGGCCGGGTTCAAGTGGCTCCAGAAGAAATTAGAACCCATTACCAAAGCTGAGCCTGCTTCTGACGACTTATGTCGGGAGACGCAGGCTCTGCGATGCGTTTATCTCACTTCTGTTTTTCCAGCTGATGGTATTTGCCTTGTGCATCCCACTGGTAAACCACGTAATCGGAGACTTTCAAGTCGCCTTTACCGTCCCAGTTTTTCTTGCCCATTACGGTTTGCACCGTATTGGCTTTGAGCCACTCGGCGGCAGCCTCGCCTTTGTTGGACTTGGCACCATTGAACGCGGCAGCCAAGGCCTGCACAGACGCGTAGGCATACAGGGTGTAGCCTTCAGGCTCGTAACCGGAGGAGCGGAACTTCTCAACCACAACCTTGCTGTCTGGCAACATGCGAGGGTCGGCACCGAAGGTCATGTACACGCCGTCGACGTACTGAGCACCACCGGCGGTGGTCACCAGCTCGTCAGTCACGATGCCGTCATCGGACATGAACTTAACGTCTTTGAGGCCCTGTTCACGCAGTTGACGGACCAGTGGGCCGGCTTCCGGGTGCAGGCCACCGAAGTAAACGACATCGGCTTTTTCTGAACGGATCTTGGTGACCAGGGCGCTGAAATCTTTTTCGCCGCGGGTAAGACCTTCTTCAATAACCGGTTTAACACCACGCGCGGTCAACTGCTTCGACGTAGCGTCAGCCAGACCCTTGCCGTAAGTGTCTTTGTCGTTGATCACAGCAACGCGTTTGCCTTTGAGCACATCGACGATGTAATCGCCGGCGACGATGCCCTGCTGATCATCACGCCCACACATACGGAACATGGCTTTCAGGCCGCGCTCGGTGACGACGGGGTTGGTGGAACCCGGGGTCATCACGATGATGCCTGCGTCGGCATACACTTCTGAAGCAGGAATCGTCGACGATGAGCAGAAGTGCCCAACCACGCCCACCACTTTGTCCTGATCGGTCAGACGGTTGGCTACCGCGACCGCCTGTTTCGGTTCGCAGGCGTCATCGCCCTTGACCAATACGATTTTCTCGCCGTTTACACCACCGCTGGCATTGATCGCGTCCGCTGCAGCCTGGGCGCCTCTCATGTATTGCTCACCGAAGGACGCGTTCGCACCGGTCATCGGACCTGCTACGCCAATTTTGACATCTGCCTGAACAAACGAAGAAACACCCAATGCAGTAGCAACTGCGAGTGCCAGAAAACCTTTCCTGTAAAACGTCTGCGACATGTGACGGTGCTCCTGAGGTGTTTTAGTTAGCACAGCAACTTCAGCGGAAGCTTCGATTCAGCTACAAGCGCAGAGCAAGTGGCGTGCCATAGGTTTTTTATTCTGAAAAAAGTCGTTGTTTTGTTGTTATTCGACCGTTTTGTGCCCTTTTTCATTGGGCGTGCAACCGTCTAAACCGGAACAGGTACAACCCTCCTTATATAAAAGAGCAACCCTCCCCCTTAAAACTTGCAACCCATGCAGGCGACCCCGTGCAACCCGACTGTAACCGTACGCGTAACCGAAGTGCACATCCGCGGTGCGCGTCCGCTACGGGACGCACCATTAGAGGTTAGTTGGTGCGCGAAAAAGCGCCGCTCGTTGCCAGAAAATTCTCCTCAAATCACGATTCGCAGGCACTGGCCCGCGTGATACAGGGAAAAACCCGCCTCATAAAGGCGGCTGCGCAGCCCCACACCCGACAACGGCAGCATCGGCGCAAACGGAATCGGCAACACCTTGGTATCGCCATGGCACAGGTAATCGGCAAACGCCTTACCCACGACGCTGCCCGTGGTGTTGCCTCGACCGTTATAACCGGTGACGGCCACCAACCCCGGCGCAGGCTCAAAGAGCCGCAACAGGTGGTCAGGGGTAAACGCGATACAGCCCGTCCAGGTGAATTCCCAGTCCACCGGTTTGAGGTAGGGGAAATAATGCTGCTGGACGCGGTCTGCCCACGCTTTGAGGAACCAGGCCGGCTTCTGATTACCGTTGCCCAGGCTGCCTAACAACAGACGACCATCAGCGTCGCGACGAATGCTGCTGAGCACCTGGCGCGTGTCCCAGGAACCCTGCCCACCCGGCAAAATCCGCTGTGCAGCCTCTTCGGTCAGTGGCGCCGAGGCGACCTGATAGTAATAACCCGGGAAAAAGTTACGGCGCAGCTCCGTCCATTCGCCTTCGGTATACGCATTGGAAGCAATCACCACTTTCTCGGCCAGCACGGCACCGTGTTCGGTGATGACGCACCAACGCTCGCCCTGACGTTCCAGGCGGGTGACCGGGGAGTGATCGAATAGTTGACCGCCGAGGCTGCCCACGGCTTTTGCGAGCCCGCTGGTGAAGGCCATCGGGTTGAATGTGCCTGCACGGCGATCCAGCAGGGCTGCGGATATTTTCTGAGTGCCGGTGGCGTCCTGGCACGCCTTGCCGGTGAGTAACTCGACCGGCGCGCCCCGACGCTTCCATTGTTCCTCGCGACTGCGCAGATCGGCTTCGCCACGGGCGTTGTGCGCCATGTGCAGTGTACCTTCGCGGCGCAACTGGCAATCGATGTTGTATTTGTCGACCAGGCTGAACACCAACGACGGCGCGGCGCCGAGCATCTGATTCAACTGACTGCCGACTTTCTTTCCGAAGCCGGCTTCAATCTCGTCTGGAGGTATCCACAACCCGGCGTTGACCAGCCCTACATTGCGCCCAGAGCCCCCATGGCCGGTGCGGTGGGCCTCAAGCACGGCGACCCGTTTGCCTTGCTCCAACAAATGAATCGCTGCCGACAACCCGGTGATGCCCGCGCCAATCACGCACACATCGACCGTCAATTCGCCCTTGAGCGCCTCGGCCTCAGGCCGTTGTGGCGTCAGCTTTTCCCACAGACATTCTTCGCGTAGCGCCATCGCAAAAACCCCAAATCAAGTCAATCGCGGGCAAGTCCGCTCCTACAAGGACAACGCAGAACCTGTAGGAGCGGGCTTGCCCGCGACAAGGGACTGTCAGTCGAACGTAATGCCCTGCGCCAGCGGCAATTCAAGGGAGTAGTTCACGGTCGCCGTCTGGCGACGCATGTAACCGCGCCATGAATCCGAGCCCGACTCACGACCGCCACCGGTTTCTTTCTCACCGCCAAAAGCGCCGCCGATTTCCGCACCGCTTGGGCCGATGTTGACGTTGGCGATCCCGCAGTCGCTGCCCAACGCAGAAATAAACTGCTCTGCTTCGCGCACGTCCGTCGTGAAAATGCACGACGACAGGCCTTGCGGCACGGCGTTGTTCAGGCGCACGGCTTCAGCGAAATCGTCGTAACCCACCACGTACAAAATCGGGGCGAAGGTTTCGGTACAAACCACATCACTTTGCTCTGGCATTTCGACGATGGCCGGGGACACGTAGTAAGCATCGGGGAACTGCTCGACCAATTGACGCTTGCCGCCAAATACTCGACCGCCTTCGCTCAGGGCCTGTTCAAGGGCGTCCTGCATATTTTCGTAGCTGTTTTTGTCGATCAACGGACCGACCAGATTGCCTTCCAGCGGATGACCGATGCGTACTTTGGCGTAGGCGGTTTTCAGGCGACTGACGATTTCGTCCTTGACCGATTCGTGGGCAATCAAGCGACGCAAACTGGTGCAGCGTTGGCCGGCCGTACCGACTGCGCTGAACAGAATCGCGCGCACGGCGAGATCAAGGTCGGCGCTTGGGCCGAGGATCATTGCGTTGTTGCCGCCCAGTTCAAGAATGCTGCGGGCAAAGCGTGCCGCGATTTTCGGCGCGACTTCGCGGCCCATGCGCGTGCTGCCAGTGGCACTGATCAGCGCCACGCGTGGGTCGTCGACCAGTGCTTCGCCGGCTTCACGCCCACCGATAACCACCTGGCTCAAGTAAGCAGGCGCATCAGGGAAATGTTTGAGCACGCCTTCGAACAGCGCCTGGCAGGCCAGTGCGGTCAGCGGGGTTTTTTCCGACGGTTTCCAGATCACGGCATTGCCGCAGACCAGCGCCAGTGCGGTGTTCCAGGCCCAGACCGCGACCGGGAAGTTGAACGCACTGATCACACCGACGACGCCCAGCGGGTGCCAGGTTTCGCGCATATGGTGACCTGGGCGCTCGGAAGCGATGGTCAGACCGTACAGCTGGCGCGACAGGCCGACAGCGAAATCGCAGATGTCGATCATTTCCTGCACTTCACCCAGACCTTCCTGAGTGATTTTTCCTGCTTCCCAAGACACCAACTGGCCCAACTCGGCCTTGTGCTTGCGCAGGGCCTCACCGAACAGACGAATCAGCTCACCACGGCGAGGCGCCGGAACTTTACGCCAGGCTTCGAACGCGTGCTCGGCACGGGTGACGTGCTGCTCGACTTCCGCTCGCCCTTCCCAATGCACGGAAGCGATACGGCTGCCATCGACAGGCGTGTGCACGGCCTGATCGCCGTTCTGATACAGGGCGGGATCGACACCGAGGCGATTGAGCAAGTCGGTAAGCATGTTGTCTCCTTGATTCTGGACATGAAAAACGGAAATCGAAAGATAGGTGAAGCGTCAGGCTCTACTAATAGCTGGCCTGAGACGTGCGAACAAACGACCATTAGGCGAGATATCATTCCGTTTATTCATGCTGCCCCTCCCGTCTGCACGTGGCAGCCTCGAAAAACATAAGGCCTGAGCATGCTCAACAAACGTTATCTGCCATCAATCACCGCGTTGCAATGCTTTGAGGCAGTGACCCGGCACTTGAGTTTTACCCGCGCGGCCGAAGAGCTGAACCTGACGCAAAGCGCCGTCAGCAAACAAGTCGCCCAGCTTGAAGAACTGGTGCAGCACTTGCTGTTTCGCCGCGTGCGCCGACGCCTGCAACTGACCCCGGCCGGCGCGCTGTACTTGGGCGAAGTGCGCAAAATCCTCACACAGGTGGAAATGTCGACCCACTACCTGCGGTCCTACGGTGGCGAAACCGAAGTGCTGCGCGTGTCCACGCCATCGACCTTCGGCGCCCGCTGGCTGGTGCCCCGGCTCAAGGGCTGGCGATTGCGCCATCCGCACATCCACCTGGACCTAATGGATGAACAGGAACCCGACGACCTGATTCAGGGCCGCTGTGACATGGCGTTTTATTTCGGCCAAGGCGCCCGTCCGGGTGCCGAGTCGGTAAAACTGTTCAGCGAAGAACTTATTCCGGTCTGCGCGCCCGGCAGCCTGCCGGACACACCGTTTACCGACCCGACCCAGCTAAGCGATCTGGTGCTGCTGCAAAGCGCCTCACGCCCGCAAGCCTGGCATGACTGGTTCGACAGCCAGGGTTACCACACCGAACACAGCTACCACGGGCCGCGCTTCGAGACGTTCTACATGTGCATACGCGCCGCACAGGTCGGGTGCGGGGTCGCGCTGCTCCCGCGGTTTCTGGTCGAGGAGGAGCTGGCGGACGGTAAGCTGGTCATCCCCTGGCCCCATGCGCTGCCTAGCCGTGATGCTTATTACCTGGCCTACCCGGAGCACACGGCAGAAGTGCCTAAAATCCGGGATTTCGTGCGCTGGATGCTGGAACAGTTGGATAACCCGACAAGTTAGGGGCGACAATGCCGGCCCAGCAGCCCGCACGGACGTCAGCAGCGCCTTTACAGCGTTGCCTGAGCGTTGCGAGCCCAACCCCATCGGCCGCTCTGGAGAGCTGACAACATGAGTGAGAGCGCCTTCTCCGATCGCATCGTGCAGAACCTGCTCGACACCGACTTCTACAAGCTGACCATGATGCAAGCGGTGCTGCACAACTACCCAAACGTCGACGTGGAGTGGGAGTTTCGTTGCCGCAATGGCGAAGACCTGCGGCCTTATCTGGCCGAGATCCGTCATCAGATCGAGCTGCTCTGCGAGCTGTCCATGAGCGACGCTCAACTGGGTTTTCTTGAGCGCATCAGCTTTATGAAGCCCGATTTCCTGCGCTTCCTCGGCTTGTTCCGCTTCAACATGCGCTATGTGCAGACCAGCATCGAGAACGGTGAGCTGTGCATTCGTCTGCACGGGCCGTGGCTGCACGTGATTATGTTCGAAGTGCCGCTGCTGGCCATTGTCAGCGAAGTGCGCAACCGTCATCGCCACCCCGACACATTGCTCGTGCAGGCGCGTGATCAGCTGTATCGCAAATTCGACTGGCTATACGCCAACGCCACCGCCGATGAGCTGGCAGAACTGAAAGTTGCGGACTTCGGCACCCGTCGGCGCTTCTCCTACCGCGTGCAAGAGGAAGTGGTCAGCGTGCTCAAGCGCGACTTCCCCGGCCAGTTCGTCGGCACCAGCAACGTGCAACTGGCCCGCACGCTGGACCTCAAACCGCTCGGCACCATGGCCCACGAATGGATCATGGCCCACCAGCAACTCGGCCCGAGGCTGATCGACAGTCAAAGTGCCGCGCTCGACTGCTGGGTCCGTGAATACCGTGGCCTGCTGGGTATTGCCTTGACCGATTGCATCACCACCGACGCCTTCCTCAACGATTTCGATCTGTACTTCGCCAAACTGTTCGACGGGTTACGCCATGATTCCGGCGACCCGATCATGTGGGCCGAAAAATGCATTGATCATTACCAGAAGCTCGGCATCGACCCGATGAGCAAGACCCTGGTGTTCTCCGACGGCCTGAACCTGCCCAAGGCGCTGGATATATTCCGTACGCTACGAGGTCGAATCAACGTCAGCTTCGGCATCGGGACCAATCTCACCGCCGACATCCCCGGTGTAGAGCCCTTGAGCATTGTGCTTAAAATGACGGCTTGCGCGGGTCAGGCCGTGGCGAAAATTTCCGACGAACCCGGTAAGACGCAATGCAAGGACCCCAACTTTGTCGCCTACCTGCGGCATGTGTTCGAAGTGCCTGCGAGCCCGGTTTCCAACCCTTCCGTTTCTGCACAACCTGTTAAGGAGTGAATCATGCAAGCCGTACAGCTCCAGATCGCTGAACAGCTCAAGGTCCAGCCGCCTTTCGCCAACCAGAATGCACTTGAAGCCGAGGTCGCCCGACGGATCGCCTTTATCCAGCAATGCCTGCAGAACGCCAGGCTCAAGACCCTGGTACTGGGCATCAGTGGCGGTGTCGACTCGCTGACCGCCGGTTTGCTCGCGCAACGCGCCGTCGAGCAATTGCGTAAAAGCACCGGGGATGACAGCTATCGGTTCATCGCAGTCCGCCTGCCGTACCAGGTCCAGTTCGACGAGCACGAAGCCCAGGCATGTCTGGAGTTCATTGCGCCGGACGAGTCGCACACAGTCAATATCGGTCCGTCCGTGCAAGCGCTGGCAGCGCAGATCAAGGCATTCGAAGGCCAACACGCCAGCGCGGTAGATTTTGTGATGGGCAACACCAAGGCGCGGATGCGCATGGTCGCGCAATACACCATCGCCGGCGCGCGCCAGGGGCTGGTGATCGGCACCGACCATGCGGCGGAAGCCGTGATGGGTTTTTTCACCAAGTTCGGCGACGGTGCCTGCGACCTGGCACCGCTCAGCGGGCTGGTGAAAAATCAGGTTCGGGCCATTGCCCGCAGTTTTGGCGCCCCGCAATCGCTGGTGGAAAAAGTCCCCACCGCTGACCTTGAAGACCTAGTACCCGGCAAACCGGATGAGGCGTCCCACGGCGTGACCTATGCCGAGATCGATGCGTTCCTGCATGGCGAGACGGTCCGCGAAGAAGCCTTCAAGATCATCCGCGACACCTACGCAAAAACGCAGCACAAGCGCGAACTGCCATTCGCGCCGTAAAACAACACAGAACCCACGTAGGAGCGGGCTTGCCCGCGATTGCGGTGTAACTGACACACCGTATCAAGCTGATCGCGGCGGGACGCGTAGTTGCAAGCCCGCGCCTACAGAGGGATGGCGTTTCAACAATAGAAAACGGAATGAACCTGCCGTTTTTTTTCGCTTGTCCGGCTGGCTGATCAACGCTTTCATAGGCACCTCTCATTCAGCCAGAGCCGCTGCCCATGTCCTCGTTCCAAGGCCTTTTCTCTCTCGTCGCCTCCGTCGTCGGCCAACCTGCTGCGCAGTGGCTTGAATCCCACGTCGAAGTACCGGAAGGGCTGCACGCCTTCAGCTGGAGCGACAGCGCGCTGCATCGCGCGTGGTTGGCTGAAGCGCTGAACCTGTGCCTACTCCACAAGCTGGTGGAGGCTGTGCCAGCAGGTCGCGTATACGTCGACGAACAAGCCGAAAATGGCCGCAAAGTGCTGTTCGACCACGGCGCGATTCGTACCGTGGACTGGTTCGATAACGGCGAACTGCCGCGCGGTCGCCTGGCGTTCACTCGCTTACTGGAGCCGTTGGGCTTTACTGACGTGCGCACGTATCCACTGACCAAACTGAACATGACTGGCTGGGCTTATCGCCAGCAAGATCTGCCGGAAGACATCGCCCAGTTCTTCGTTTCCGAACTGCATCCCGGTCGGTTCAGCGAAGCGTTTCAGGGGGCCGTCAGCCGCGTGGCCCGCTCCAGCCGCGATCCGCTGAACGCCGAGCACTTGAGCATCCTCAAACGCCTGCAACTGACCCGTCACTGCACCTTGGCCGAAGCGTATCGCTTGCTGCCGGGGCTGTACGACGCATTCGAGCGCCAGCATGGCGTGGTGCAGCACGCGGATTATCAGCAAGTCCTGAGCGAGAGCGCGGAAATGGCCTGGATCGCCACCGAAGGCAATAGCTTCAATCACCTGACCGACCGGGTCACCGACCTTGAGGCTTTAGTGGCCGACCAGAACCGCAAGGATCGGCCTATGAAGGCCTGCATCGAAGTGTCCGCATCGGGCCGAGTGATGCAAACCGCCTACAAGGCCTGCACCGTGAGTCGCGCAATGGCGGACACCAATGGCCAGTTGCATGAGCATCAGGTGCCCGGCTCGTTTGTCGAATTTATCCAGCGCAAACTCGACCCCGTCGACGACAAGCTCGATCTGAACTTCGACAGCAGCAATGCGCAGGCCATCTTTAAGATGACGTCCTGAAGAAGAACACACTGCACCGAGCATAGCGCTGTAGGAAACTTCCCGATTTCTGTTAACCCATTGAGTTGGCGCGATGCGTTAGGCAACCTGTTGTCAGACGTTTCGCGCAAGGACTCAGTTGGATGCTCAGTGCCTACAGGGCTTATCACCTTCAACGCCTTTCGATGATTCAGCGTGCCTGGTTTCTTCCACTGTTCGCTGGTCTCGGCGTCATCAGCTGGATCGCAATCGCCACCTGCGAGCCCCCCGCCAACGACAGCGGTTACCGCAGCAGCACCCACTTTATGTTGATTGGCGAAATGCCCGCGAACACCGCCCTGCGGGGAACGGCCCAATACGATCCGATGCCGGGCCAGCACGGCTGCCCTTATCACCACCCACAGTTACACCTGGACACTCGCCCAAGCGATTTACCGCAGACATTCAGCTTTGAAGTACCGCTGGCGTGGCACCTTCCAGACTGCACGCTGCAGTTAAGCGAAGTGGATTTCGTCACGGAGGGTTTTTATGGGGCCGGGTACGCGCAACGCAGCAGTACGACCAGCGGCGCAATCGCCGTGCGTGATGCGCTGCAAAAAGGTGTACCGGGGTTTCCCGAATCCGGGGAAAAGGAATATCGCGGGATATGCAGTTGGCAGACGTATACCCAGCCGGATGGGCAAAACCTGCAATCGCTCTTGACCTGCCATGCCGCGAATCGGCAGTGGACACTGATCAGCGATCAGCGCAGGCCGCGTCGCCCGGGAGGCGCCGTGAGCCGCAATGAGCTGGCGGGTAAAACCATTCGCATGACATTCAGGATGGCTGAAGCGTCATAGCCCGACGCGGGGCCGGGCCATGACACTGTGCGCAAGCGTTACTTCAGGACGATAGCGCCTTTCATCATGCTGATGTGGCCTGGGAACGTGCAGAAAAACGCATATTTTTCAGCGGCATTAAGCTTCGACACATCGAACGTCACCGAATCCTTTTCGCCAGCACCAATGACTTTGGTGTGCGCAATGACCCGGGCATCACCGTCTTTCAGGTAATTTTTGTCGATGCCTGCGCCGATACCGTCGGTAGCGACGGGTTGCGCGTCAGCTTCTTTGGCCAACACCCAGTTATGGCCCATGACAGTTTTTGCCAAGCTGCCGGAGTGGGTCAGATTAACAGTGAACGTTTTGCAGGTTTTGTCGACAGTGATTTCTTTAGTGCTGTAGGACATCTGGTCCGTGGAATCGATGTCGACCTTGCACTCTGCCGCCAACAGGTGGCCACTGACTAATGTCAGCAGGGATACAGCAACAAGTTTACGAAGCATGGTGAATCTCCAAGGCAGGGTAATTTTTTTGAAAAAACTGTCTGTTGGAAGACTGCCTGATCTGCGGTCAAGTTCCAATGACCTGCGTCAACGCAACGCATGTCACTGTCTACAGCTATCGACGTCATCGAAACAATCAACCAGCCAAGCGAGTAGCGACGCCCTAACATGGGGCCATCATCACTCACTGGAGCACACATCATGCACCTCAACAGCCTGTTTCGCAGCTTGTTTGCCGCTTATGCGTGCGGCGCCAGCGGTACCTATGAACACCATTACGAATAACCAGGACGCGACTGGCGCTTGGACTGAGGTGCCCGAGCCCTTACTCTGTGAGCATCGATGATCATGGAGCAGGCAATGTCTTTAACATCCGTATGTGTATTTTGCGGTGCCAGCGCCGGTACTAACCCGGTGTACCGCGAAGCTGCGATTGCGTTGGGCCGTACCTTGGCTGAACGCAAGTTGACTCTGGTCTACGGCGGCGGTGCCGTCGGCCTGATGGGGATCGTGGCCGATGCCGCCTTGGCGGCGGGCGGCGAAGTGATCGGGATCATCCCCGAAAGCCTGCAAAATGCTGAAATCGGCCACAAAGGCCTGACCCGACTCGAAGTCGTCGATGGCATGCACGCCCGCAAAGCGCGCATGGCGGAACTAAGCGATGCCTTTATCGCTCTACCGGGTGGTTTGGGGACGCTGGAAGAAATGTTCGAAGTCTGGACCTGGGGCCAGTTGGGCTATCACGCCAAACCGCTGGGGCTGATGGACGTGAACGGTTTTTACAGCAAACTGACCGACTTTCTCGACCACGTGGCCAGCGAAGGTTTTGTCCGCGAGCAGCACCGCGGCATGCTGCAGATCAGCAAGTCGCCGAGCGAACTGCTGGACGCCCTGGAGGCCTGGAAACCCTTGGCAGCCCCGAAGTGGGCAGACCAAAAACCGACCTGACCAGCCGGTCAAATGCCTCGCAGAGACCGTTGAGCACACAACGCCGTGTGCCCGACCCGGTTCTCAGGCAGAATAGCGGCATTTCCCGCCTTATACAGAGGACCGCCCATGGCTAAACCTAACTATTCCTTCGCCAAACGTCAGAGAGATCTGGCAAAAGAGCAGAAGAAAGAGGAAAAGCTGCAGAAAAAGAATGCTGCCCTGACTGAAACCGGCGCAGAAGGCGAAACCGTTGAAGGCCAAGAGCCTGCCGACGACGCTGAGGCGACTCCAGAGCAAACGCCTGCCAGCTGAAACCGCGGGGCTTCGCCAATCGACGAAGCCCGTACGCCACGTCTGTCGCTCATGCGGCAGACCATGGCACCTCCCCCTTCAGAATGTATTAACCAAGGTCAATCGGCCTCGGCGCTGACCGGCATCACCGTCACCCGAACCTCCGGGTCATGACTGCCTCCCCCCAGAATCACCCCACGCAACGGCGATACATCGGAGAAATCCCGGCCCCAGGCCAGGCTGATGTGCTCCAACGCTGGCTGCACATTGTTGGTCGGATCAAAATCGACCCAACCCAACACCGGACAAAATACCGAAATCCAGGCATGCGACGCATCTGCGCCAATCATGCGTGGCTGGCCGGGCGGTGGCTGGGTGAGCAGATAACCGCTGACATAGCGTGCCGCAAGGCCGCGCGAACGCAGGCAGGCAAGCATCAAGTGGGCAAAGTCCTGACACACCCCGCGTCGATTTTCCAACACCTCGACCAGCGGCGTTGCCACCTGAGTGGCTTCACCGTCGAAGGTGAACTCACTGAAAATCTTCTCCATCAACGCCTGCACGCACAGCAATAACGGCTGATCGTGCGGAAAACAGCTTTCGGAGAAGTCGACGAAGGTTTGTTTCAAATGCACATACGGGGACTCGAAGCGGAACCGGCACGCTTCTAGAATCGCTGGTGACATCGGCCGCCCGCTGTAGGTCAACGCGCTGCGCGTGGCATCCCAATCGGCGGACAGGCTAAAGTCCAGCGACGGCCGGGCCAACACTTCGACCCGCAGTCGTGCGTTGACCCGCAACTCATCATGCGGTCGCTCGAATGCCAGACGCGTGAGCGGATTGCCAAATACATCCAGCTCATCCCGTCGGCTGGTGGGCGTCGGAGTGATCAGCAATTGCTGCTCGGTACAACGCTGCCAAGCGCAAGGCCGTGGCCACAAATGGGCCAATTGCTGCGCCAGGGACACCGGGCTGTCGTATTCATAATGAGTGTCGTGAAAAATCTGGTAATGGGCGCTCATCAGACGGACACCGTACGCTGGCTGACATCATCGACGTGGGCAAAATGGCGCAAGGCCAATCGGTCCGACACTTGGCCGCTGGCCTCGCCGATGCTCTGCAGCAAATCGGCCAGACCATCGAGTACAGCGCGCACGCTGCCCTGGCCGAACAGCGAGTTCTCCAGGCTGCCAAGGTCGAAGGCCGACAGGCGTCTGATCAATAACGGCAAGCTGGTATCGCGAGGCGCGCCGAAGTCTTCGTTCAAACGGACCAGCGAACTCGACACCAGCTTCAACTGGAACAACACCGCGTGCGGGTTTTGCTCATCGAGCAACAGCAAGTCGAGCACCGGAATCAATTGCGGCACTGCCAGGTAACGCGAGCGGTAGGTGATGCTGCTATTGCCCAGCTCCAACAGCCACTCCAGGCCCGCGTCATCGTTTACCGCAGCATCGCGCAGAAACGCCGCCAGGCTGGTACTGAGAAACCGTAGCCGCTCGATACGTCGACCGATCATCAAAAAGCGCCAGCCTTCATCGCGGGTCATGTCGTCCAGAGCAAAGCCGGACAAGGCTGCCAGTGACATCACCAGACGGTTGAGGAAGTCCAGCAGTTCACCAAAGTCAGGATCGTCTGTTTCCAGACTTGTGGTTTCGCGCTGCAGTTCAACCAACGCTTGCCAGTTCTCTCGCGACAGCTTGCCGCGCACTTGCGATGCCGCCCACTGCAGGCGTTGCAGGTTGGCCCGCAGGCTGAAGACCCCGTCTTCGCCCAACAGTCCCGCGAGCAAACGCTCGTGCAGTTCGCCCCCCTCTTCCTCGTCTGGCAGCAAGTGCAGGCTCTCGCCCAGCTTTACCGCCGCTTGCAGGGCCAAAGGGTCGTCACCATCGACATAGCGCGCCAGCATGATCCGCAGCAACCGTGCGCTGTCATCGCAACGCTCGCAGTAGCGGCCGAACCAGAACAAATTCTCCACCACCCGCGATGGCAGATAAGGATCACGTCGAATCAGGTCACGCACACCCAGGGCACGCTGGCCTTTCCACGGTTCAACACCATAGACACGCTCACCCAAGACCCAGGTGTCCTTGCTCGCTCCGCCGCGCTGCATCGACACTACGTCGGCATCGGCCTCGGCAGCCACCCGGGTCAACCCACCCGGCAGCACCCGATAACCGTCGGCGCTGGCGACCGCATACACCCGCATACCAATCGCCCGAGGTTGCAACTGATCGCCATCGGTTTGCCACACAGGTGCGTGGGACAGTTGCGCCAGCTCCTGCGCAACATACGCGTAAGGCCGGGCCTGCATCCGCTCTGCCAATGCCTGACGCTGCTCGACATTCAAATCGCGACCGAACACCGGCGTGAAACTTTGTGACGGGAACGCAGGTTTGATCAGCAGTTCGGGAAGTTTTTCCAGCGCCTGGGCCAGCACCGGAGGTTCGCCGCACCACCATGTCGCCACGGACGGAAGGATCAATTCTTCACCAAACAGGTGCTGATTGATTTTCGGCAGAAAGCCCAGTAAGCCAGGTGATTCCAGAACGCCGCTGCCCAAGGCGTTGGCGACCAGTACCCGCCCCTGGCGCACCGCTTCGAGCAAGCCGGGAACGCCCAGCGCAGAGTCGGTGCGCAACTCCAATGGATCGCAGAAGTCATCGTCGAGCCGACGCATGATCGCGTGAACCCGACGCAGGCCACTGAGCGTTTTCAGGTAAACCGTGGCGTCGCGCACCGTCAGATCGCCGCCTTCGACCAGCGGATAACCCAGTTGGCGAGCGAGATAAAGGTGTTCGAAGTAGCTTTCGTTGAAGCGGCCGGGGGTCAACAGAACCACCAGTGGCGCTTCGTTGTCGCTGGGCGCCTGGCGCACCAGCGTCTCTTGCAAGGCGCGGAAAAAGCCCGACAGGTGCTGCACCTGCAAGTCGCGGTACATGTCCGGGAACGCGCGCGAGACGATTTGCCGGTTTTCCAGCGCAAAACCGGCCCCCGAGGGCGCCTGGGTACGGTCGGCGGTTACCCACCAGCGGCCGTCGGGAGTGCGCGCCAAATCCACAGCGTACATGTGCAGGAACGTGCCTTCGGGCGGTTTCACGCCCTGACACGGCCACAGAAAATTGTTATGCCCGAACACCAGTTCCGCCGGCAGCAAGCCGTCGGCGATCAACTGCTGAGGACCGTACAGGTCGGCCAGTACCGCATTGAGCAATCGCGCCCGCTGAGCGATGCCCGCAGCGACGTGCTGCCATTCCTGAGCCGGTATCAGGTGTGGCAGTAGATCGAGTTCCCAAGGCCGGTCTGCGCCTTTTGGATCGGCATAGACATTGTAGGTCACCCCGTTTTCCTGAATCTGCCGAGTCAGCAACGCCTGACGCTGCATCAACTGCGCGGGCGTGCTGCGTTGCAGATGCTCATACAGGCGCTGCCAATGCGGACGAACAGCGCCACTGGCATCGAGCATCTCGTGATAAGTACCCGCAGTCAGCGGATAACGGTCAAGCAGGTCAGGCATGAAAGTCTCGGCAGACAACAAAAGACATCGAATGAGTACAGAAAAATGTCACGCGCTCAGGCAAACCCTGCGCGTGGCATCTCCCTCAATGGGCTTGCTAGTGGCGGCGCATATCCAGCGTCATCGGCAGTTCATCATTAATGCTCAACAACGGCACTTGCAGCTTGCCGGGGCTATGGCCAATACGGAAGAAACGCGACAGACGACGGCTTTCTGCCTCATTGGCATTCACCGGCAACGTCTCGTAATTGCGCCCCCCAGGATGCGCGACATGATACTCGCAACCCCCCAGCGAACGCTGCATCCACGTGTCGAGCAGGTCGAACACCAACGGCGCGTGCACCGGGATGGTCGGCTGCAAACAATTGGAGGGCTGCCACGCACGATAACGCACGCCCGCAACGAACTCGCCGACCCGTCCTGTCGGCTGCAGCGGCACCGCGATGCCATTGCAGGTCAGCATGTAACGCTGCGGCGGCAAGCCATTGACCTTGATCTGCAAGCGCTCCAGCGACGAGTCGACATAGCGCACCGCGCCTCCCGCAGCCCCTTCTTCACCCAGCACATGCCAGGGCTCCAGTGCCTGACGCACTTCCAGTTCGATGCCGCTGACCGCGTAATCGCCGACTTTCGGGAAACGGAACTCCAGATGCGCGGCAAACCATTCGGCACGCACTGGATAACCGGCGGCATTCAGCTCGACGATGACATCGGCAAAATCCTGTTCGATAAAGTGCGGCAGCATGAAGCGGTCGTGCAGCTCGGTGCCCCAACGCGCCAACTTGGCGGGCGCATACGGCTCACGCCAGAAACGCGCGACCAATGCACGCAGCAACAGCTGCTGAGCCAGGCTCATGCGGGCATGGGGAGGCATTTCAAAAGCGCGCAGCTCCAGCAGGCCCAAACGCCCCGTCGCACCATCAGGCGAGTAGAGTTTGTCGACACAGAACTCAGCGCGGTGCGTGTTGCCGGTGACATCGATCAACAGGTTTCGCAGCAACCGGTCCACCCGCCACGGCGCACATTCTTCGCCCGGTTCCGGCATTTGCGCGAAGGCAATCTCCAGTTCGTACAGCGAATCGTTGCGCGCCTCATCGACACGCGGCGCTTGTGAGGTCGGGCCGATAAACAAGCCGGAAAACAGATACGACAATGAGGGATGGTTGTGCCAATAGCTGAGCAAACTGCGCAGCAAATCCGGACGCCGTAGAAAGGGTGAGTCCGCAGGGGTCGCGCCGCCGAGGACGAAATGGTTGCCACCGCCGGTACCGGTGTGGCGACCATCGATCATGAATTTCTCGGTGGTCAGACGTGTCAGCCGCGCCTGTTCATAGAGAAATTCGGTGCGTTCAACCAACTCATCCCAACTGGCAGAGGGCTGCACATTGACTTCGATGACACCCGGATCAGGGGTGATCCGGAAATTCGACAACCGTGGATCGCTGGGCGGCTCATACCCTTCGAGCAATACCGGGCAGTGCAGTTCCTCGGCAGTGGCTTCGATGGCAGCGACCAGTTCGAGGTAGTCCTCGAGTTTCTCCAGCGGCGGCATGAACAGGTACAACCGCCCTTCTCGCGCTTCGGCGCACAACGCGGTACGCGTCAGCCAATCGGCCGACTCATCGATCTTGGGCTCGCGCTCGGCGCCTGGGTTTGCGTGCTCGGTCAAGCCGCGGAGCTGCGTCTGCAACTGCTCGCTGGCAGGCAGTTCAGCAAACGCCTGATTGTGGTCAGTCGGATGAATGAATGGGTATTCCGCCGCCTTGACCCACGGTTGCGACGCCAGCGGCAGTCGATAACCGAGTGCCGAATCCCCCGGCACCAGCCGGCAATGATTGTCGCGCAGAAACCAGCGACCGCTCTGCCACAGGTCGCCCGCCGCATTGCGCGCCAGGGGCAGAACTTGCCCGATGACCTTGTCCAGCCCTTGGGCGAACACTTTGCGCAGGCGATCACGCTCCAGCGGGTCAGCCAGACGCGAATCCTCGGCCCCGACGTTCAGCGGCAACGCACCTTCGCGCCACAGGTAATAGAAATTATCTTCATAGGCCGGGAATACAAAGCGCGCGGGCAGTTTCAGGCGCTCTGCAACGCTGGCAAGGAAACGTCCGGCCAACGTGCCATCGGCACCGTAGTCTTCGGTTTCATCTGCGACCAAGGCGTTGTTACGCCATACCGGCTGCCCATCGCGACGCCAGAAACAGTTCAGAGACCAGCGCGGCAATTGCTCGCCGGGGTACCACTTGCCCTGCCCAAAGTGCACGAGGCCCTTTGGCGCGTAATGCTTACGCATGCGCTGGAACAACTCGGCAGACAACCGACGTTTTTCTGGGCCGAGGGCGGCGGTGTTCCACTCATCGCCATCACGGTCATCAATCGATACAAACGTCGGTTCGCCGCCCATGGTCAGGCGCACGTCATCACGGGTCAGGTCACTGTCGATCTTGTGCCCAAGGGCCTGGATCGCCAGCCACTGTTCTTCGCTGTAGGGCTTGGTGACGCGGGGCGCTTCCCAGATGCGCTCGACCGACATTTCATGAGTGAACTCGGTTTCACAGGGCTCGACCAGGCCACTGATCGGCGCCGCAGAAGACGGCTCCGGGCTGCAAGCCAATGGAATATGGCCTTCGCCCGCGAACAGACCGGACGTTGCATCAAGTCCGACCCAGCCAGCACCGGGCAGATACACCTCGCACCACGCGTGCAAATCGGTGAAATCGACATCGGTGCCGGACGGCCCGTCGAGCGCTTCGACATCCGCCTTGAGCTGGATCAGGTAGCCCGACACGAAACGCGCAGCCATGCCCAAGTGACGCAGCAACTGCACCAGCAACCAGGCCGAATCGCGGCATGAGCCGGAAGCGTTTTCCAGGGTGAATTCCGGCGTCTGCACGCCAGGCTCCATACGAATCAGGTAATCGATGTCCTGGCTCAAGCGCTGGTTCAGCGCCACCAGAAAATCGATGGCAGGCAATGGCGTGCGATCAATGCTCGCCAGATAAGCCGAAAACTTCGGGGTCAGCGGCAATTTTTCAAGGTACGGCGCCAGCTCTCGCTGTTCATCGCTGGCGTAGGTAAAGGGGATTTTTTCCGCGTACGGCTCAAGAAAGAAGTCGAACGGGTTGAACACCGCCATCTCGGCGACCAGATCAACCTCTACGCGTAACTCGTTGGTCTTTTCGGGGAAGACCAGGCGGGCCAGATAGTTACCTTGAGGGTCCTGCTGCCAGTTGACGAAGTGCTGCTCAGGCTGGACTTTCAAGGCATAAGACAAAATGCGTGTACGGCTATGCGCCGCCGGACGGAGTCGAACGATCTGCGGACCCAACTCGACCGCGCGGTCGTAGCGGTAATGCGTGACATGGTGCAAGGCGATATGAATCGACACGGCGTGCCTCCTGCGAGCCTGGACGGTAATGGAACCGCGCAAGACTTATGCCATCCGGGCAAATACGGCGGTTCCTCGGTACAGCAGCAGCGTTGGGCACCATTAAAGCGCCATGTCTGACCTGCGGTGCAAGCGTTGCACACAAACAGTGCTTGCGCCCAAAAAACCTGCGCCCTGAACGGTTTCCTTCAGAAAGTCCCTCTGCGGCCCAGCGCCTGGTGAATCCCACACACACAATAACTATGTAAAGCAGGCTTCCTGGCGCTCCCGGCTTAGATGGTCCACCCATTGATCATGGGCGGGCACGAACAAGACTCCCCCAGCGAGGGCATAGATCGAGTCGTGGAAATGACATCTTTAGAGACAACCTCAATAGAAATGCTCAACGCCAACATTGAAACCTCATTAGCAGCACCGACCAAACACACACCTTTCACTCATTGGGGCCGCCCTGAATTGGGTGACTTCGCACTGTTGCTGGACGTGCTTACTGCGAAAAAAACTGCCAGCGATTTCAACTTCGAAATACCCCGTCTTCAACCCACTCCCGGCACGCCCTTTCACAAGGACTATGCCGCGGCAGTCGACACGTTGAATGCCTTCGCGGCCACCCGTACATTTATCGACGTCTGTGCGGCTCAAAAAATAGGGTCACTCACCGAGGTCAGTATTACCAGGACCCAGGGGCTTCGCGGATATGATGCTGAACGAACAGATCACGATCTGACCCTGATCATCAGGGCATCGGACGAACTCAGGGACGCCCTGAAAGCACTGTTTGATACCGCAGATCAACTGGGTGGAGCACTGTACGGCGACGGTACGGTACAACCCTTTCAACTGCTGAAACGCTATGGTTTGACGCCGCCAACAAATCAGGTCGAGAGTCGGGTTTGCATTGATGCGCTGCAAGCCACCCAAGAAGCAGTACTTCGAATCATCACCCGTGAAACGGTAGATATCGGCGAGAACATCGACGGCGCACTCGTCATCGAGACGCTCAAACACTTCATGTCAGGCAGTGCTGCGCCTTGGGTGGATCAACTCGGCGGGACCTTTCTGAGGTCGTCGCTGATCGCCGACATTCGCGCCTATCCAATGACCACGTTTGCAAAGATCGTGGAGTCTGCCGAAGGACAACGTCTTGCCCATAGCCTGCTAGTTGCCCTGGGCTGGTATGGAGCCCACGCACACCAGAGGACATCACCGGCCATCGTTGCGAAACTGGTACATCACGCGCTCGCGCGGGCGTTGGACCCTGCCTCAAACCTGCTGGGCTATGAATTTGAAAGCCCAGAAAACGCGGGGAAAAGTTACAGCGCCCTGCGTGACGACATTGAAAAGCACTACCAGCAGCACGGCATAGCGGCCTATGACAAAACGGCAGTGCTGGTCAGTTTCTTGCTGAGAGCGCATTACCCGGTCGACTTCCAGATTGAAGGTTCGCCCCCCGAACTCGGGTACCGATGGAGTTCGGCGTGGGTGCATTTTCAACACGGCATCAACCTTGCCCACGCCATTGAACCCGGCTCGGCGCTGACGATGAATTACCAGCAGCTCTCAACCTATGCATCGACCTTGCTCGGCACGGCGACACCCGAACAAGAGTTATTGATTTCGGCAACACTTACACCGCCAGCCATACAGTGGGCCACTGCGCACACAGTGATCCAGCCCACGGAAGACGGAGGCTATTCAACGGAACAGCGCAACACGGCAATGGCGCAGTTTACCGACCACGAAGAAACGCTAGAGAACGCCATACAACAGCTTAAACAACCTGCCCCCCAACGCCTGGACATGACACGAAAAACACTGGCCGAATGGAACTTGCCTCCAGAGACTGAATTCATCAGTTTTCCGGAGACAGACCTGGACATGACCCTACAGGCCAACAGACGCCGTTATTCAGTCGACTACAGAAACTTCTACCCTAACGGACCCGCGAGTTATTCGGCTCTGGACCTGCTGGCCTCTGGTCGATTAAAGGGGGATAACCCTGCGTGGATCCCGCCCTATCTCTATGAGCTTGGCGCCTTCCACCCGCAGTTTTTAAGATACAAAGGCCTTCCTGACATACCCACCGCATTCGAGGCCGACTTCGGGTCATGGCTGAAAAGCACAAAGGCTGCCTATGAACACATCATCATGGCGCTCATCAGCGATCTTCCCAAGCAAGAACGCGACGCCATTGAACAAGGCCATGTTCAGTTATATGGATTGCGTAAACCTACCGCCAACATTGCGCTGGACGATGATGATCGCAATTTCCTGCCACTGATGGCGCGGTATGGATTCATCATCCACGCCACCCATGAAGGCCGAGAAAACGTTCATGAAGTGTTGCCTTATGCAGGGTTTATCCGTCGCAGGGATGACCTCGCTCTTGCGCCGATATCCAATGCAATCAAGCTCCGCAACAGCGCCTTTATGCGTCGTGGGACGCTGCTGCCATTCGACCTGAACGCACACGCCACAGGGGCTGCGCCGCTGTTAAACACCACTTCTACCGCGGTTGTTCACTTTCTCCACGGGTATCTTCCTGCCCAGCACACAACAGCGCTGGCGGAGACCTGGCGACCGTTGCGAGCGGCGCAGATAGGCCGTGACGTGGCCCAAGGTTATCTTTTCGAAAGCGAAAGTAAACTGCGCGAAGCGGCCAGGGGAGTCACCCTGTTCGACGGCTCGGTCGATGCGGTGGCGTTTCTGAAAGACTACGTCATCCCTATATGGGGTCCACTGGAAGATCTTGTTTCGGGCATCAAGTCGGGCGACCTTCGCACTATCATCATGGCCACGATCGGACTTGCTTTTGATGTGCTTTCTCTAATAGCGCCGCTGGCAAAAGTCGGCAGCCTCACGTTTCGCTTCGTGCGCAATGCCGCGACATTTGGCCTCAGAGCCAACCTGCCCCGCCTGGCGCCTCTTGCCGGCAACTACCTTGTCACCGCAGTGACGGCAATTAACCCGTTAGACGGAGTTTTCACCCTGTTCACCTCCGGCACGCACGTCGTCCTGAAACTGAATCATGCAGGCACGCGCTTACTTCGGGTTGGCGTCAAACAGTTGAGGGATCGGCTGACGACAGTCCGTCATGGCAATAAGGGTTTACGTCTGGTCACCGACGAACAACAAGCCGCCTGGACATTATCAGACAGCCGCTATCGCGTGCGAAAGGTCAATCAGCATCAAAACGTGCTGACTTATCATGACCTTCGTTCATCGGCAAAAGGTTCGACACCTTATCTTGTCGACCCCATGACACGTCAGCCCTATGGCGCGCCATTGATGCGTATCAACGACCAAGGCAGCCTCAGTCGCCATGTGCCCACAGACATCGCACTCAATGATCAGAATGGCGGCTGGACGCTTTTGGACACGACACCGAACCTTACTAAACATTGGACGCGCTGGGGGGATGATCTCTTTCTGGAAGCTGGCGGCATTACGTATAAAAAGATAACCCGCGAGAACGGGCAGTCTGTATTGAAGCGGGCACGGGCTTTAAACAAAGCAGATGAATTGGACCCGCTCTTGAAAGTGCCTTGCCGACTTAAAAGATCACCGGACGACCTTATTAAGTGTGCCGCGAACAGGTTCATTAATGCAGGACACAGTAACGTTGACGCGGCCCGGACACAGGGGGTCGATGCCGTGCCCTGGTTTACAGATAGGCGCGTGACCGCCGCCGATACGGGCACACTGGTTCATCAACGCAGTGTCCATGAAATAAAAAACGGCCGACTCATTAAACAACCAGCAACCACGCTACTTCTGCCTAAAAACTACAAGCAGAAAATTACGGCAAACGTTACGGGGGGAAACGATATTTTCAAACAGATCGAGATTAAAGAGGGTCTGGTGGAGGGTATAAAAGATACCCGTATCATTTCGGCTGTTGTCGCAAAACGAACAGTCGGCGGCGCGAGAGTCATCGTTACCCAGGCGGACGAGGGCATTTATTACTCTGGAAATTTTTTTGACGACCGGTCGCTGGCCTTAACCAGAATACAGGTGAACATTAATAACGTGGACTCGGCAACCCGCCTCAAAGATGAACACTATCTTATCTATATTTATAATGGCTCTTATGATGCGAACAGGTACATAAAAGAACTTAGCCCCGCCGTCATCGACGCCGACCTGAACGCGATCAGGCGGGACATCGTTGCGGGAAGGGAAACCTACATCAGCACATTTGTAGGGGGGCCTTTCGACATGGGTACTACGCCTCAGCAGGCGGCACTCTTTTGCAAATATACTCAAGACCGCGCTGTTGTGGCTGCTCGTGTTAACAGGCCCTCATGGACGTCGCTCGACCTGAACACTCCGCTGACAGCGAGAGCGGGGATTGCCACTGAACTGAACAGGCTGCACGTGTCAGAGACAACATTTACCGCAGACAACATTACACAGCGGGCAACGACACAACGCCTGACCCCTGAAAACAAAAACTTCGCGTACGTAAAAATCAAATCAAAAGATTCAGACAGCCAACCGACGAAAGTCTATTACAGCCTGTCAGGCTTAAAAAAGCCTCGTCTTGATTTTCCACTGACAAAACAGGTCGACAAAGGCGATGACTCCACGCTGAAAAACTGGAACATCACCAAGGCAGGCATCGCGGTGTCGCCGGACAAAACGCATTACATCAATGCTCAGCGAACTAAAAACCCGGTCGGCACGCGTAAAGCGGACCCTCACGAGGCCCTCTTCCTTCCCGACCTGACCGCTAACGCGTCAGGAAATCACAGGATGATGGACAGCGAGCACATGATATTGAACGCACTAAACGCCGATAAAATTGACTTTACCAAGGTGGAATCGATAGAGGTTTTTTCAACCTATCCGACCTGCCAGTCCTGCACTGCGGGGCTCATGGCACTTAAATCGAAAGTGCCTGATGGGGAGTTCACGGTGTTCGAAGGAGGCCGGCTACCTTGACCGAAGACGTTAAACACGCCTGACGGCCTGACCACAACGCTCGCCTGAGGCTGGCGTTGTGGTGCATGGGCTCGCTGCTTAGCGTGGAACCACTGGCTTGCGCACGGGCCGCTGGCTCTTGCCGCCCTTGGCGGCCTCAATGCGCTCTTTGGCCGCCTGCTTGTTGCGGGCAAACGCCGCGGCTTTAGCCTCTTCGCGCTTGTCCCACGGGTTGCCGCCATCGCTTGCACGAGGTGGAAGACCCGTGTGCTGGGTCTGAATCAGCGTGCTCTTCGTGGTCTTGGCAACCTTATGGCTGCCAGCCGGCGTCGAGTTCTTGCGACGGGCGCTTTCATAGCTATCCGTCGCGGGTTGATGCAGCGGGATAAGCTGATTCTTGCCCGGCCCGATCAGGTCGGAGCGGCCCATGCGTATGAGGGCTTCACGCAGCATCGGCCAGCCTTTCGGGTCGTGGTAGCGCAGGAATGCCTTGTGCAGCCGGCGTTGCTCTTCGCTTTTAACGATAGTGACCGAGTCGCTCTTGTAGGTCACTTTGCGCAACGGGTTCTTGCCCGAGTGATACATAGCGGTGGCGGTGGCCATCGGCGACGGGTAGAACGCCTGCACCTGATCGGCGCGGAAACCGTTGCCCTTGAGCCACAGCGCCAGGTTCATCATGTCTTCATCGGTGGTGCCTGGGTGGGCTGCGATGAAGTACGGGATCAGGTACTGCTCTTTACCGGCTTCTTTCGAATACTTCTCGAACATGCGCTTGAACTTGTCATAGCTGCCAATGCCCGGTTTCATCATCTGGTTGAGCGGACCTTCCTCGGTGTGTTCCGGGGCGATCTTCAGGTAACCACCGACGTGGTGAGTCACCAACTCTTTGACGTACTCCGGTGACTCGACCGCCAGGTCGTAGCGCAGGCCGGAGGCGATCAGGATCTTCTTCACGCCGGGCAATGCCCGGGCGCTGCGGTACAGCTGAATCAGCGCCGAGTGGTCGGTGTTCAGATTCGGGCAAATGCCAGGGAACACGCAGGACGGTTTACGGCAGGCGGATTCGATCTCGGTGCTCTTGCAGGCGATGCGATACATGTTCGCGGTCGGGCCGCCGAGGTCAGAGATCACGCCAGTAAAACCCGGAACCTTGTCACGAATTTCTTCGATCTCGCGAATGATCGACTCTTCGGAACGGTTCTGAATGATCCGCCCTTCGTGCTCGGTGATCGAGCAGAAGGTACAGCCGCCGAAGCAGCCACGCATAATGTTCACCGAGAAACGGATCATGTCGTAGGCCGGGATTTTCTCCTTGCCATACACCGGGTGCGGAACACGCGCATAGGGCATGCCAAACACGTAGTCCATTTCTTCGGTGGTCATCGGAATCGGTGGCGGGTTGAACCAGACGTCCACTTCGCCGTGCTTCTGTACCAGTGCGCGGGCGTTGCCCGGGTTGGTTTCCAGGTGCAACACGCGGTTGGCGTGGGCATAGAGCACGGCGTCAGCGCGGACTTTTTCCATGGACGGCAGACGAATGACTGTCTTATCGCGAGTCATCCGAGGGCTGGCCAACAACTGCACGACCTTGGCTTCCTGCGGATCGTCCACCGGACCTTTTTCCTGCTCGATGGCGCAGGCCTGGGTGTCCTGGGTGTTGACGTACGGGTTGATGATCTTGTCGACCTTGCCCGGACGGTCAATACGCGTGGAATCAACTTCGTACCAGCCTTGCGGCGTGTCGCGACGAATGAATGCGGTGCCGCGCACGTCGGTGATGTCTTCGATCTTGTGACCGTAGGACAGACGCTGGGCGACTTCGACAATGGCCCGCTCCGCGTTGCCGTACAGCAGGATATCGGCGCAGGCGTCTATGAGGATCGAGTTGCGAACCCGGTCCTGCCAGTAATCGTAGTGGGCAATGCGGCGCAACGAGGCTTCGATACCGCCCAATACAATCGGCACATGCTTGTAGGCTTCTTTGCAGCGCTGGCTGTACACCAGGCTGGCACGGTCTGGACGCTTACCGGCCATACCGCCAGGCGTATACGCGTCATCGGAGCGCACTTTTTTGTCGGCGGTGTAGCGGTTGATCATCGAGTCCATGTTGCCGGCAGCGACACCGAAGAACAGATTTGGCTCACCGAGCTTCATGAAGTCGTCTTTGGACTGCCAGTTCGGCTGGGCAATGATCCCGACGCGGAAGCCCTGGGACTCCAGCAGCCGGCCGATGATTGCCATGCCAAACGACGGATGGTCAACGTACGCATCCCCGGTAACGATGATGATGTCGCAGGAATCCCAACCCAGCTGATCCATTTCTTCCCGGCACATGGGCAGGAAAGGCGCTGGTCCGAAACATTCGGCCCAGTACTTGGGATAGTCAAATAACGGCTTGGCTGCTTGCATGACGATGACCGGCGTTGGTGTTCAGGGAGGCGATTTTTATCGACAAAATCGCGGTCGCGGAATATAGCACAAAAAATAACCAATTCCGACCGCAATGGTCGGAAAAGGGTGTGCAGGCTGAAATCCCCTGCAGGCGCTGACGTGCCTGCAAGGTCGCCAGCGAATCACTCGTCGTCGAAGTTGTAACTGCCCGGCGCGAGGTTCTCGAAACGGGTGTATTTGCCGATGAACGCCAGCCGCGTTGTACCGATGGGACCGTTACGCTGCTTGCCGATGATGATCTCGGCGATGCCTTTATGCTCGGTTTCCGGGTGGTACACCTCGTCCCGGTAAACGAACATGATGACGTCAGCATCCTGCTCGATCGCTCCGGATTCACGCAAGTCGGAGTTGATCGGGCGCTTGTTAGGGCGCTGCTCAAGGGAACGGTTGAGCTGGGACAAGGCGACCACTGGGCAGGCGAATTCTTTGGCCAGGGATTTCAACGAGCGAGAAATCTCGGAAATCTCGTTGGTACGGTTGTCACCACTGGAACCCGGGATCTGCATCAGTTGCAGGTAGTCGATCATGATCAGGCCGACTTCGCCGTGTTCACGCACCACGCGGCGAGTACGCGCGCGCATCTCTGAAGGGCTGATGCCAGCGGTGTCATCGATGAATAGTTTGCGGTCGTTGAGCAGATTGACCGCCGAGGTCAGGCGTGGCCAATCGTCGTCCTCCAGGCGCCCGGCGCGAACTTTGGACTGGTCGATACGACCCAGCGACGACAGCATACGCATGATCAGCGATTCGCCTGGCATCTCCAGCGAATAGACCAGAACTACCTTATCGCTGCGCAGAACCGCGTTCTCTACCAGGTTCATGGCGAACGTGGTTTTACCCATCGACGGACGACCCGCAACGATGATCAAGTCAGACGGTTGCAGGCCGCTGGTTTTCTCGTCGAGGTCGGTATAACCGGTAGACAGGCCAGTAATCGCGTTATCGGTGTTGAACAACGTGTCGATGCGGTCGATAGCTTTGGTCAGCAGGTCGTTGACGCTGACCGGGCCGCCACTTTTTGGACGTGCTTCGGCAATCTGGAAGATCTGCCGCTCGGCCTCGTCGAGAATCTCGGCGGCGCTGCGACCTTCAGGGTTGAACGCACTGTCGGCGATTTCGGCACTGATGCCGATCAACTGACGCAAGGTCGCCCGCTCACGCACGATCTGCGCGTAAGCCTTGATGTTGGCGACCGACGGAATGTTTTTCGCCAGCTCACTGAGGTAGCCCAGGCCGCCGACCTGCGAGGTCTGACCTTCCTTGTCCAGTTGCTCGGCAAGGGTGACCACGTCAATCGGACTGTTTTGATCAGCCAGTTTGGCGATAGCACGAAAAATCAGGCGGTGGTCATGTCGATAGAAATCGCCGTCCGATACTTGATCGAGCACGCGCTCCCAGGCGTTGTTGTCCAGCATCAGGCCACCGAGCACAGCCTGTTCGGCCTCGATGGAGTGCGGCGGCACCTTGAGGGCAGCGGTTTGCAGATCGTATTGCTCGGGCGCGGAAATATCGTTCATGGCCACACGGAATCAGGGGGAACAAAAAGACAAAAGGCACGACCTGTGAACAGGATCGTGCCCGATGTTAACCGTCTGACGAGCAAGTCGCCAGACGATTGAGTGTTGCTTTAAGCGGCTACAACAATAACGCGTACAGTGGCTTCTACGTCGCTGTGCAGGTGCACGGCTACGTCGAATTCGCCAACGTTACGGATAGTGCCGTTCGGCAGACGAACTTCGCTTTTTGCAACTTCAACGCCAGAGGCGGTCAGTGCATCAGCGATGTCGTGGGTGCCGATCGAACCGAACAGCTTGCCTTCGTCACCGGCGGTGGCAGTGATAGTCACTTCCAGCTCAGCCAGTTGGGCAGCACGAGTTTCAGCAGAAGCTTTTTTGTCTGCAGCCAGTTTTTCCAGGTCAGCACGACGCTCTTCGAACGCAGCCACGTTGGCAGCGGTCGCAGCGGTAGCTTTACCGTACGGCAGCAGGAAGTTACGACCGTAACCGGCCTTAACATTCACTTTGTCGCCCAGGTTGCCCAGGTTGGCGACTTTTTCCAGAAGGATCAGTTGCATGTGAAAATCCTCTTAACTTTTAACCTTCACCGTTCGCAGACCCGTTATCGACGTCTTTCGACGCGAAACGACCGCGAAAATCAATCAGGCTGTCGACGATGGCTAACACCACCAGCAACGGATAGATCAGCTGCATAAACAGCAACAGCGTTACGTACAACCCCACCAACCAGAACCTGCCAAGGTGCTTTTCAGCCACCAGGCCATGTATCAAGGCCAGCCCTGCAAACACCAGCGGTACGCTGCACAACGGTGTCAACATCGCCATCTGCGGACCGAAATTCGGCCCCAGAAGCATGCACACCAGCAGCACCAACGCCGGTACCCGCGGGAGTCTTATGCTACGAAATTCGCGGCCAAAACCACCCGGGTTGTACAACAACGCTTGCCAGTAACGCCCAAGAATCAGGCTCAACACACTGACGATCTGCAACAAAGCCGCTATAAGGCCATTAAGGACCGGTGCAATCAGTGCCCCTAGACGCGCTCGCTCTTCTACCGATAACTGCTGGTAGAGACCATCGAGGACTTGCGGCAGGAGTTTTTGCAACTCCAGCGCCATCGCGTCGATGGGTTCGCGGAAAACCGCTCCCAGGATTACTGCATACAACAGACCCAATGCCACGCTGACCAGCAGCACGCGGACCCAAGACTCGCTGGCACGTAACAACGCTGCCAACCCTAGCGAACCCAACAACACCATAAGCGTGCGGGGCTCACCGAAATACCACCAGACCAATGCCGGCAGCAGAGCCCAGGCGAGGATGCCAACGGCATCACTCAAACCGCGCCGCAGAAGCACAAGGCAACCCGCGGCAGCACTCAACCAGAACAACAGCGGCAACGCCGCACATCCGACCACTACGAGAGTGGCCTGCACGCGGCCGCGCATGATGAAATTAGCCATGGCGCGCATGCGTTCTATCCCTTACTACTTTGTCGACTGCCTGGTCTCAGCGGCCGTGGCTGTCGGTGTAGGCCAGCAGGGCCAGGAAGCGGGCACGCTTGATAGCGGTGGCCAGCTGACGCTGATAACGTGCTTTTGTACCAGTGATACGGCTTGGAACGATTTTGCCGGTCTCGGATACGTAGGCTTTCAGAGTGTTGAGATCTTTGTAATCGATCTCTTTCACGTCTTCAGCGGTGAAGCGGCAGAATTTACGACGACGGAAGAAACGTGCCATGTAATTGGCTCCTCAAAAGGTCCGTGGATTACTCGTCAGCGTTATCGCTGGCGTCGCTGTTGTCGCCGTCATCGCCATCGGCGCTGTCGGAGTGCTCAGGACGGTCACGACGCTCACGGCGCTCACTGCGGTTTTCTTCAGCCTTGAGCATCTCGGACTGGCCAGTAACGGCTTCGTCGCGACGGATGACCAGGTTACGGATCACGGCATCGTTGTAACGGAAGTTGTCTTCCAGTTCAGCCAAAGCTTTACCGGTGCATTCAACGTTCAGCATCACGTAGTGAGCCTTGTGAACATTGTTGATTGCATAGGCCAGTTGACGACGGCCCCAATCTTCCAGACGGTGGATTTTGCCGCCGTCTTCTTCGATCAGCTTGGTATAACGCTCAACCATGCCGCCGACTTGCTCGCTTTGATCCGGGTGGACCAAAAAGATGATTTCGTAATGACGCATGAATGCTCCTTACGGGTTGTAGCCTGCCGCTAACTAAAAAGCGGTCAGACAAGGAGTGAATGACACTGTTTGTCTTGCTCAGGGACAGGCACATGAGCGCCTGCCATGACAGCAAGGGGCGCAATTGTAGAGAAGGGCTTGGTGGGGCGCAAGGCAATTGGTGATTATTTGAGCAATGAGTACTACTCAATACTTGTAGGAGCGCGCTTGCCCGCGATAGCAACGACGCGGTCTGCCTGACACACAGCGTTATCGTTCCATCGCGGACAAGCGCGCGCCTACAAGGGTTACTTCTTCGCGGCTGCCTTGACGCTGCGCTGACGCAACGCTTCGAACAGACACACGCCCGTCGCCACAGAGACGTTCAGGCTGCTGACGCTGCCGGCCATCGGCAGGCGCACCAAGTAATCGCAATGATCGCGAGTCAAGCGACGCATGCCCTTGCCTTCGGCGCCCATGATCAGAATCGTCGGGCCGGTCAGGTCTTGCTGATACAGCTCAACCTCAGCCTCACCCGCCGTACCCACGACCCAAAGGCCGCGCTGCTGAAGCTTCTCAAGGGTGCGGGCCAGGTTGGTGACCGCCACCAACGGGATGACTTCCGCCGCGCCGCAGGCCACTTTCCGGACCGTCGGCGTCAATGTCGCCGACTTGTCCTTTGGCACCACAACCGCGAGCGCACCGGCCGCATCGGCAGTGCGCAGGCACGCGCCGAGGTTATGCGGATCGGTCACACCATCGAGCACGAGAATCAGTGGCGCGCCTTCGGTACGGTCGAGCAACTCATCAAGCATGGCTTCACCCCACACCTGACTCGGGCTGACCTCGGCAACCACACCTTGGTGCACGCCTTCGACCCAGACGTCCATTTCGCGACGCTCGGCCTGACCCACAGACACACGATTTTCGTTAGCCAGTTGGATCAACACCTGAACCCGCGGATCGTTGCGGTTTTCAGCCAGCCAGACTTGCTTGACGCGTTTCGGGTGGTGACGCAACAACGCTTCTACAGCATGCAAACCGTAGATTTTTTCCAACTGACTCATGACTTGGCCTTAGGTTTACGCACCCCACCGCTTTTCGCAGCAGGGGCCGAGCCCGCTTTTGGCGGGCCTTTACGGTGTTTGCTCGGTTTGGCTGGCTTGGCCGACGAATCGGAATCCACTTTACTGGACTTTCCCGACGCCGCCCTTCCACCACCTTTCGCTTCTGCCAGCAAGGCCTGCTTCAGCTCACGGCTTTTGCGCACTTCCGCGTTTTTCGCGACGGCATCGCTTGGGCGATAGGCTTCAGTCACTGGCGCAGCCTTGGTCGAAGCGCCACGGCGCCCCGCCTTGGCTGGCGCAGCTGCTTTTTCCGTCGCAGCCGGCTCAGCACCACGACGCTTGCGACCAATCGGCGCGCTGATGGTTTTTTCAGCCATCTCGAAGTCGATCTTGCGTTCGTCGAGATCGACGCGCATGACCCGCACTTCAACAGTGTCGCCCAAGCGGAAGCTGCGACCGGTGCGCTCGCCCGCCAAGCGGTGATGCACTGGATCGAAGTGGTAGTAATCGCCCGGCAAGGCAGTGACGTGCACCAAGCCTTCGACGTAGATGTCGGTCAGCTCAACGAATAGACCAAAACCGGTAACCGCCGTGATCACGCCTGGGAACGACTCGCCCACGCGGTCTTTCATGAACTCGCACTTGAGCCAGTTGACCACGTCACGCGTAGCTTCGTCGGCACGGCGTTCGCTCATGGAACACTGTTCGCCCAACTGCTCCAGAATCGCCTCATCGTATGGATAGATGCGCGCTTTCGGGATGGTCATGGCACCCGCACGACGAACGTGCGGGGTATCTTGCTTGGAATGGATCACGCTGCGGATAGCCCGGTGCGTGAGCAAATCCGGGTAGCGACGAATCGGCGAAGTGAAGTGCGTATACGCCTCGTAATTCAGGCCAAAGTGACCCTGGTTATCCGCGCCGTACACCGCCTGACTCAACGAACGCAGCATCACGGTCTGGATCAGATGGAAATCCGGACGGTCCTTGATGCTTGCCAGCAGCGCCTGGTAATCCTTCGGCGACGGACCGTCTTTGCCCTTGTGCAGCGACAGACCCAGCTCGCCGAGGAAGGCCCGGAGTTTTTCCAGACGCTCTGGCGGCGGACCATCGTGCACACGGTACAAGGCTGGAATTTCGTGCTTTTTCAGGAATTCAGCCGTGGCCACGTTGGCCGCCAGCATGCATTCCTCGATCAGCTTGTGCGCATCGTTGCGCGTGGTCGGCCGGATTTCGGCGATTTTGCGCTCAGTACCGAAGATGATCCGGGTTTCCTGAGTTTCAAAATCAATCGCGCCACGGGTATGACGAGCGCTCAGCAGCACTTTGTACAGCGCATAAAGCTGCTTCAGGTGCGGCACGACGCCGGCGTATTCGCCACGCAATTCCTTGGCTTCAGCCGTTTTTGGCTGCTCCAGGATCGAGCTGACCTTGTTGTAGGTCAGGCGGGCATGGGAGTGAATGACTGCCTCGTAGAACTGGTAATCAGTCATCTCGCCGGTTTTGGACAGGGTCATTTCACAGACCATGGCCAAGCGATCGACGTGCGGATTCAGCGAGCACAAGCCGTTGGACAACTGCTCGGGCAACATCGGAATCACGCGCTCGGGGAAGTACACCGAGTTGCCACGCACTTGCGATTCAGCGTCCAGCGCCGAACCGATTTTGACGTAGCTCGATACGTCGGCGATGGCGACGTATAACTTCCAGCCACCGGAAAACAGACGCAGTTTGCCGGGCTTGGCTTCGCAGAAAACCGCATCGTCGAAGTCGCGAGCATCTTCGCCATCGATGGTCACGAACGGCAGATGACGCAGATCGACGCGGTGTTCCTTGTCTTTCTCTTCCACTTCCGGCTTGAGCTTGGCGGCTTCTTTGAGCACCGCTTCAGGCCAGACGTGCGGAATATCGTAGGTGCGCAGGGCAATGTCGATTTCCATGCCGGGCGCCATGTAATTGCCCACGACTTCGACCACATCGCCTTGCGGCTGGAAGCGCGGCGTCGGCCAGTGAGTAATCTTCACCTCGACGAACTGACCGATCTTGGCGCTGGAGTTGCGGCCAGGGGTAATCAGGACTTCCTGCTGGATCTTCGGATTGTCGGGCACGACAAAACCGATGCCGCTCTCTTCGAAGTAGCGACCCACGATGGTTTCGTGCGCACGGGAGATCACTTCGACGATCACGCCTTCGCGACGACCCCGACGATCAAGACCGGAAACCCGCGCCAAAGCACGATCGCCGTCGAACACCAGACGCATTTGCGCAGGGCTCATGAACAGGTCATCGGTGCCGTCATCAGGGATGAGGAAGCCGAAACCGTCACGGTGGCCGGTAATCCGCCCCAGGATCAGGTCGAGCTTGTCCACGGGGGCATAGGTGCCCCGGCGGGTGTATATCAACTGAGCATCGCGCTCCATTGCGCGCAAGCGGCGACGCAGGGCTTCGAACTGGTCTTCAGTTGTCAGACCAAACTCTTCCACCAATTGCTCGCGACTCGCCGGAGACCCTCGATCGGCAAGGTGCTGCAAAATCAGCTCACGGCTGGGGATAGGGTTTTCGTATTTTTCCGCTTCACGAGCGGCCTCGGGATCGAGGGACTGCCAATCGGCCATTAGAATGAGTTCACCTTATCTATATATATTTAGTTTGGCATATACCGGATTGAAACGCGAAGACACCATTTGCTATCTCCGTTCGCTATTTCAAAAATATTTTTCACAACGGGGGTTTACAGGTACTAAGCTCCTCCGTATGATGCGCCCCACAACGACGGCAAACGTTGTTGTAGTTGAAAGTAAACAATAGCTTAACAGCTGCTGCTGAACCCAACGAACTGCCCAGATGGTGAAATTGGTAGACACGCCAGCTTCAGGTGCTGGTGACCGCAAGGTCGTGGAAGTTCGAGTCTTCTTCTGGGCACCAATTCAAACAAAACCGAGCCCCGTGCTCGGTTTTGTGTTTTCTGCGTTTGAGATTCTAGATCAACCATCAAAAGCCGCCACCACAGGGTGCGCCTGGCGCACCCTCTTCCAACTCTGTAGCTCAGCGCCGTCAGGCGCGGAACTGACCCAGGCTTGCCTTCAATTGTGCAGCCAGACCATCAAGCACCTTACCGCTGGCCGTGGTTTCTACAACCGCCTGAGCCGCGCGCTGAGCCTGAGCATGAATAACTTCCACTCGGCCCCTCACCGCTTGCGCGCCCTGCGCCTGATGCGCCGCAGCCTCGGTTGCAAGACCTATGGCGGCATGAACCTGTTCTACCGATGCCTGCACCGTCAATTGCAGCTTGGCGCTGCTGCGCAACACCGCCAGCCCCTCGCTGGCCTGCCGACCTGCCAAGCCAATGGCTGCCACCGCTTCTTTGGCACCCTGCTGCAAGGCCCCGATATGCGCCTGGATATCACCTGTGGAGCTTTGAGTCTTGCTGGCCAGCGCACGCACTTCGTCTGCCACCACCGCAAAACCGCGACCCGTCTCACCCGCCCGCGCAGCCTCGATTGCCGCGTTAAGGGCCAGCAAGTTGGTTTGCTCGGCAATACCGTGAATAACCGTCAGCACCACTTCAATCTGCTCGCTTTGCTGGGCCAGACGCTCAATGACCTTGGCGCCGGTATCAACCTGCCCCGCCAACGCTTCGATCAAGTTACCCACCTGCGTTGACGTCCGCGTGTTTTCGTCGGTCGCGACTCGAATGTCGACAACCTGCTTCAAGGCCGCCTGCATTGCATTACTTTCTGCCTGAGCCTCATCCGCCATCTGCGAAAGGGCTTTGAGACTGGCGGCCACTTCATCTCGCTGCAATTCAGCCGCCTTGCCCGACCCGGCGTTACGCAGGCTCAAGGCGCCAATTTCCACCCCGGTACGCTGCGCCACATCCCCCGCCTCACGCACGATAGGCTGAAGCTTGTCGACAAAACGATTGACCGCTGACGCCATGTCACCGATTTCGTCGTTACTGTTGAGCTGTACGCGCTTGGTCAAGTCGCCTTCGCCAGCAGCCAGATCATCCAGCGCGGCAATCAGCAGGTGCAATTTGCTCACGACCCGGCGCCCGAGCACTACGGCCAGCAGCAGCAATACGCCGAGACCGACCAGTGCCAGTCCCAGACCGATCCTCCAGCGCAATGTCGCTGCCGCCTCCTGGACCGTGATGCTGGTGTTGGCGGCCATTGCCGAGGCAGCGGTTTGCGCCCCCTGCAAACGCGTACGTAACGCGGCGGAACTATCGGCCGCCGCCCCCACCAAACTGTCAGAGACCAACTGTTCGCCACCGACAATTAAAGCGGAGAAGCGCTTGTCCAGAGCCGCAAGGTCCTGCTCGACCGTTGCGGTAGAAACCCCCATCAGCACCTTGCCGATTTCGACGCCATTAGGACTGATCGCGGCCTCGACGTAATACACCGAAGGATCATTCCTGGCGGCGTTCAGGACTTTATCCATCGCCCGGTCACCCTCCCCTTTGGCGAGCAAGGCTTTGATCTGCGGGCTATCGCGATTCAGATAACGCGTCAGGTGCTCACCTTGAGCATCGTCATAGATGACAAACAGCACATTGGGATTGCGCTGAGCGCGGCGGGCAAACTCCGACAGAGTCGGCGTATCGTTATCCCACATGGCACGCGGAGCGACCGCCGCCAGCAACTGCGCCATATCATTGGCCGAGTCCTTGAGGTCTTTTTCGAGCGTGCCGCGCAGCTGCACCTGCTCATCCTTCAGACGCGATGACAAACCTGCACTCAGGCGTTGACGAGTGCTGGATGACAACGCATCCAGACTGGAAGTAACTTCCCGACTCGCTTGCTCCAGCTCCGCAGACAGGTGTTGCGAATCTACACCTAGTCGAGTGGCCAAATCTGCCTCAAGCGCCGTCACCGTGCTCCGGGTCAGAGCAACCGCGACCAACACCTGCACCAAAAGGGCGACACCCAGGGCAATGAACACAGGCCGCAACAAGCGGCTACGTAAAAGAGAAAGGACGGCGGACACGGGATTATTCCTCTACTACGGATGCCATTAAAATGATGGCACTCTTTGGAACGATAATTACAGCAAGCGCCGTGCCGCGCCAGCACTAACCGATAGACAGAAACGACAAAGGGCCACATAAGTGGCCCTTTGTCGCATTCCAGTAACTATTTCAACGATTTATCAAGCAAACGGATGACGCAGCACGATTGTCTCGTTGCGGTCCGGGCCAGTGGAAATGATATCGATCGGCGCGCCGACCAACTCTTCCACACGCTTGATATAAGCACGGGCGTTTGCGGGCAGTTCTTCCAGGGTTTTAGCGCCCAAGGTCGATTCGGTCCAGCCCGGCATTTCTTCGTAAACCGGCATCAGGCCGATGTAGCTGTCAGCATCGGTTGGAGCATCGATCACTGCACCATTTTCGTTCTTGTAACCGATGCAGATGTTGATGGTTTCCAGACCGTCGAGCACGTCGAGCTTGGTCAGGCACAGACCGGAGATGCTGTTGATCTCGATTGCGCGACGCAGGATGACGGCATCGAACCAGCCGCAACGGCGAGCGCGACCGGTGGTTGCACCGAACTCGTGACCGCGCTTGGCCAGGAACGCACCAACATCGTCGAACAGCTCAGTCGGGAAAGGACCCGAACCGACGCGAGTGGTGTAAGCCTTGGTGATGCCGAGGATGTAATCCAGGTACATCGGACCAAAACCAGAACCGGTCGCGATGCCACCCGCCGTGGTGTTAGAACTGGTCACGTACGGGTAAGTACCGTGATCGATGTCCAGCAGCGAACCCTGGGCACCTTCGAACATGATGTCTTTACCTTCGCGGCGCATTTCATGCAGCGCAGCAGTGACGTCGAGCATCATCGGCTTGAGCAGTTCAGCGTATTCCATGCACTCGTCGAGTGTTTTCTGGAAGTCGATGGCCGGCTCTTTGTAGTAATTGACCAGAACGAAGTTGTGGTAATCGAGCAGCTCACCCAGCTTGGCCGCGAAACGCTCGCGGTGGAACAGGTCGCCGATGCGCAGACCGCGACGTGCGACCTTGTCTTCGTAGGCCGGGCCGATACCACGACCGGTCGTACCGATCTTGAGCTCGCCACGAGCCTTCTCACGCGCCTGATCCAGCGCAACGTGATAGGACAGGATCAGCGGGCAGGAAGGGCTGATACGCAGACGCTCACGTACCGGAATACCCTTCTCTTCAAGCTTGATGATTTCTCGCATGAGTGCGTCAGGCGCAACCACCACACCGTTACCGATCAGGCACTGCACGCCTTCGCGCAGCACACCGGACGGAATCAGGTGCAATACGGTTTTTTCGCCATCGATGACCAGGGTGTGACCCGCGTTGTGGCCCCCTTGGTATCGAACTACAGCGGTAGCATGTTCGGTCAGCAGATCAACGATCTTGCCTTTGCCCTCATCACCCCATTGGGTGCCCAGGACTACGACATTCTTACCCATAACACTTGTCCTCATTCGCGCAAACTTGGTGCCGGCTGCGGCCGACAGGGAAACTCAAGAAGCCAGCGGCACTAACTGCCAAAGCCCATCATGCTGAATCAATTGCCGGTCACAATCGGCTTCACGCGCGGCAGACACCGACTGCCCAGGCAATGCCTGAACCACACGATGACCTTCGCTACGCAATTGGCAGACCTGCTGCCAGAGTGCCGCATCAGTACTGTCCGGCATCCAGATACCGCCAGACGGTAGCTCGATGTCCGCACGCCCCAGGGTGACCAGGGTTTTCAAATCCGTGGAGAAGCCCGTAGCCGGGCGCGCCCGACCAAAGTCCGCGCCGATGTCGTCATAGCGACCGCCCTGGGCGATCATCTGACCTACGCCCGGCACGAACACCGCAAACACGACGCCGGTGTGGTAGTGATAACCCCGTAACTCACCGAGATCGAAGTACAGCGGCAATTGCGGGAAGCGCGCGGAAAGGCGCTCGGCAATCGCCAGCAAATCATCCAGGGCAGCCAACACTGGAGCAGGCGCATGGGCCAGTCGATCACGAGCGGACGCAAGCACTTCACGACCACCACACAAATCGACCAGCGCGCGCAGCATCGCAGCCAGATCAGCTGGCAAATCAGCGGTGAGCGCGATGACTTCGTCTATCGCCTTGCGCTGCAAAGCGTCGAACAACAGCTGCTCGACCTCGCCAGACAAATCGGCGGCACGTGCCAGGCCACGGTAAATACCGACATGGCCCAAGTCCATATGCACATCAGGCACGTCGGCCAGCTGCAGCATAGTCAACATCAGGCTAATGACTTCGACATCACTGCTCGGGCTGGCATCGCCGTACAACTCGGCGCCCAACTGAATCGGGCTACGCGAGGACGACAAGGCTCGCGGCTGCGCATGCAACACGCTGCCGGCATAGCACAGACGGCTAGGCCCTTCGCGGCGCAAGGTGTGCGCATCGATACGCGCCACTTGCGGCGTGATATCGGCACGGAAACCCATTTGCCGGCCTGATTGCGGATCGATCACCTTGAAGGTACGCAGATCCAGGTCCTGACCCGCGCCCGTGAGCAACGACTCCAGGTATTCGATATGCGGGGTGACGACGAACTCATAGCCCCAGCTCTGGAACAGATCCAACACCTGACGGCGCGCCACTTCAATGCGCGCCGCTTCCGGCGGCAGTACTTCTTCGATGCCATCTGGTAGCAGCCAGCGGTCAACCGTTGCCATTACGCCAATCCCCTATGATCCGGGCGGCCAGCCCTGAGGGCGAGCCTTGAGTGAAGCAGAGTGCGGTCACATTCTGAGCGCTTTTACATGCAAGCCCAACAGAACGAGCGGTCCGAGACCCGCTTTACAAACCGCTCTCCTCGAAAAACCTTGCCCAGCGCTTTACCACGCCATGGCCAATCAATCGTGCAGACGCAAAAAAGCCGGGATTTTCCCGGCTGCCGCATCATACACACGTTTTCCTAAACGATCACCCCGCCAGGCGGTTTTGCCGCCCGGCGGGGTGAACCGGTTATGGCTTGGATTTTTCCAGATAACGGAAGAAATCGCTGCTCGGGTCCAGCACCATCACGTCGCTTTTGTTCGCGAAGCTTTCACGGTAGGCGCGCAGGCTACGATAGAACGCGTAGAACTCCTGATCCTGACCGTAGGCCTTGGCGTAGATCGCGGACGCCTGGGCATCGCCATCACCGCGAGCTTCTTCAGACTCACGATAGGCTTCTGCCAGAAGAACCCGACGCTGACGATCGGCATCGGCACGAATGCCTTCTGCCAACTCGTTACCTTTGGCCCGATGCTCACGCGCTTCACGCTCACGTTCGGTACTCATCCGCTCGAAAACGCTGCGGTTCACTTCTTTCGGCAGGTCAATGCCTTTGACCCGGACATCAATAACTTCAATGCCCAGCTCTTTGCTTGCCATCGTGTTGAGCGAAGCGGTGATATCCGCCATCAACGCATCACGCTCACCCGACACCACTTCATGCAAGGTGCGCTTGCCGAACTGATCGCGCAGCCCGGATTCAAGACGGCGTGACAGACGCTCATCAGCGATCTGCTTGAGACCGGAAGTCGCAGTGTAGAAACGCTCAGCGTCCTTCACCCGCCACTTGGCATAGGCATCAACCATGACCGCTTTCTTTTCCAGCGTCAGAAAACGTTGCGTCGGTGCATCGAGGGTCATCAAGCGCCCGTCGAACTTGCGCACCTGATTGACGTACGGAACCTTCACATGCAGACCTGGCTGGACGTCCGCCTGGACGACACGGCCGAATTGCAGCAAGACCGCACGCTCAGTCTGAGCAACGATGTAGATGCTATTCCAGGCAACGACCGCCAGCACGACACAAACAATCAGGGCGATCAGCGATTTATTGCTCATCAGCGACTCTCCCTTGAACGCGCATCGTGCTGCTGTTGAGACTCGGTCGCAGCACGTGCGCCGATTTCATTGGCAGCGGCAGGTGCGCCGGTTGTCGGAGCAGTGGTGCTACGACCGCTTTCGATCATCTTGTCCAATGGCAGATAGAGCAGGTTGTTCTGCCCTTTGTTGCCACCGGTCACGAGAACCTTACTGGTGTTGCTGAATACTTCTTGCATGGTGTCCAGATATAGACGCTCACGCGTCACTTCTGGAGCCTTGCGGTACTCGACGACCAGCTTGGTAAAACGATCAGCTTCACCCTTGGCGCGGGACACGACTTCATCGCGATAGCCATTGGCATTTTCGACGATGCGTTGAGCTTGGCCACGCGCTTCGGGAATCACACCGTTAGCATAGGTTTCAGCCTGGTTACGCGAACGCTGTTCGTCTTCCCGGGCGCGAATCACATCATCGAACGCCTCCTGAACTTCACGCGGCGCAGCAGCACTTTGTACGTTCACCTGAGTCACGGTGATGCCGGTGCGATACGTATCGAGGAAGCGCTGCAGACGCTCCTTGATCTCACTGGCCATCAGCTCACGACCTTCAGTCAGCACCTGGTCCATCGCAGTGGAACCCACTACGTGGCGCAAAGCGCTCTCAGTCGCATGCTGCAGACTGACTTCCGGCTGATCGACGTTCAGCACGAAATCTTTCAGGTTGGTAATTTTGTATTGCACGGTCAGCGGCACTTCGACGATGTTTTCGTCTTCGGTCAGCATCTGCCCTTGCTTGCTATAGGCACGCTCACGCGTGACGTTTTCCATATATTTACGATCGAATGGCGGGAAATAGATATTCAGACCCGCACCGACGGTTTCGTAGTACTTGCCGAAGCGCAGCACTACGGCCTGCTCCTGCTCATCCACGACATAGATGGCGCTATACAGCCAGACAGCCGCAATGACGACCAGACCAATGCCGAGCAGACCTAAACCGCCGCCCTTGCGTTGACCATCGTCCTCGCCGCCACCACGTTTTTTACCACCACCGAACAACCCGTTCAGGCTTTCCTGCAGCTTTCGGAAGGCCTCGTCGAGATCTGGTGGCCCCTTGCGGTCGCCGCCCTTGCGCTTACCACCCCAAGGATCCTGATTATTCGAGTTGCCACCCGGCTCATTCCAAGCCATAGCGCTCTCCATCTGATAAAGCAAAGACGCGCCCACGGCACGCCAACCAATGCTACAGAATGCCTGTGTCCGCGGCACAACCGCTTTCTCAGGCTTTTATTGCAAAGTGTGTTGCTCGATGAATTCCTGCGGCTGCATTCCTTCGCGACTCACCAGGCGATTGAACTCAACACGCGGCAAACGTACCGCCAACAGACTCCCGCCTTCCTCATCATGTTCTTCGCTTTGAACTGCGCCCAACTTGAAGAACTGAGCACGCAGTCGAGCAAAACGTTGAGGCAAGCGCAAGGTGCCAACGAATAAATCATCGCCCAACAGTTCAGCCACTGCTTGTTTAAGCAGATCCAGCCCTCGACCATCACGGGCAGACACCCAGACCCTCTGCGGCTTGCCATCGGCATCTCGCTGAATCTGGGGCTCGACCCCTTCAAGCAAATCGAGTTTGTTGTACACCTCAAGGATCGGCAAGCCATCCGCACCGATCTCGCCCAGCACCGCCATCACCTGTTCAATCTGCGCCATGCGCTCAGGCTCATGAGCGTCGATGACGTGCAAGAGCAAATCGGAGTTGCTCGATTCTTCGAGTGTGGAGCGAAACGCCTCGACCAGTTTGTGTGGCAGATGACGAATGAAACCGACCGTATCAGCTAGCACGATCGGCCCAAAGTCATCGAGTTCGAGGCGACGGAGGGTGGGATCGAGGGTCGCGAACAGTTGGTTTGCGGCAAAGACATTGGAGTCGGTCATCGCATTGAACAGCGTCGACTTGCCCGCGTTGGTATATCCCACCAGCGACACCGAAGGAATATCGGCGCGCTTGCGACCGCGACGGGCTTGGTCCCGCTGACTGCGGACCTTCTCCAGACGGCTCTTGAGCTGCCGCACACGCACACGCAACAAACGCCGGTCGGTTTCCAGTTGGGTTTCACCTGGACCGCGCATGCCGATGCCGCCGCCCTGTCGCTCCAGGTGGGTCCAGCCACGAACCAGACGAGTACTCATGTGATCAAGCTGGGCCAGCTCGACCTGCAATTTGCCTTCATGAGTGCGCGCTCGTTGCGCGAAGATATCCAGAATCAAACCTGTGCGATCAAGCACGCGACACTCGAAAACACGTTCGAGGTTGCGCTCCTGACTGGGCGTGAGGACGTGATTGAAAATCACGATATCTACGTGCTCGGCTTTGACCAGGTCGCGAAGTTCCTCGACCTTACCGCTGCCGATCAGGTATTTAGCTGTTGGCCGATGACGCGGCACGCTGACAAACGCGACGGTCTCGGCGCCAGCAGAAATCGCCAGCTCCTGAAACTCCTGCGGATCTTCACGCGCCTCAGGGTCCTGACCATCCAAGTGAACGAGAATGGCCCGTTCACCACCACCGTGGCGCTCAAAGAACAAAGCAGACTCCTATCAGGCGTTACCTGGCTCAGCGTCGCCCAGCTCCGTTTCGGCTGCGCTAGGCAGGCGAATTGGACGAACTGGCACAACGGTAGAGATAGCGTGTTTGTAAACCATTTGGCTGACGGTGTTTTTCAGCAAAATCACGAATTGGTCAAAGGACTCGATCGTGCCTTGCAGCTTGATACCGTTAACCAGATAAATCGAAACCCCAACCTTCTCTTTACGCAAAGTATTCAGGTAAGGGTCTTGTAGCGAATGCCCTTTTGACATGTGCCGCACTCCTTTAAGGATCAATAGAAAAAATAGTAAGCAAATTGACTTAGGCCGCCACCCCCCAAGGATAGACGGCAATTGCACGGTATCAGCTCAATATGGAGACCGATGCCATGTATTTCAAGGCACGTGGCAGATTGTCGCAAGCCAGACTGTCCAGCCACTGCAAATCTGCCCAACTACGCAACCAGGTAAACTGTCGCTTGGCCAACTGGCGCGTGGCAATAACGCCACGCTCCTGCATCTGGTCCCACGTCAGTTTGCCATCCAGATGATCCCAGACTTGGCGATAGCCCACGGCTCGCATCGACGACAACCCCGCATGCAGGTCACCTCGTGCTCGCAGAGCTAGGACCTCGTCAACGAACCCCTGTTCCAGCATATGTACAAATCGTTGCGCAATACGGTCATGCAGTACGTGGCGATCTGCCGGAGCGATGGCCAGGTTTGCGACAGTATAGGGCAATTGATGACGTCCCGAAGCGGCTGCGTCAGTACTTTGCGCAGTTTGTTGCTCGCGATGTGCGGTCATGCTCAATCCGCTCACCCGATAAACTTCCAGAGCTCGAATCAGCCGCTGTGGATCATTGGGATGAATTCGCGCCGCCGACACCGGATCAACCTGGGCCAATTGATCGTGCAAGCCCTGCCAGCCAAGCGCGGCGGCCTCGGCTTCTAGCTGCGCACGAACGCTCGCATCGGCGGGCGGCATATCCGCCAACCCCTCCTGCAATGCCTTGAAATACAACATGGTGCCGCCCACCAGCAGCGGAATATTGCCGCGCGCAGTGATGTCGGCCATCGCAGCCAATGCATCGGCACGAAATTCGGCAGCCGAATAGCTTTGCACGGGGTCAATAATGTCGATCAGGCGATGGGGGAACTCGGACAACAGCTCTTTGGACGGTTTGGCGGTGCCGATGTCCATGCCGCGATACACCAACGCCGAATCGACGCTGATCAGCTCGCAGGGCAGAACCTTGGTCAGCTCAATGGCCAGATCGGTCTTGCCTGCAGCGGTGGGGCCCATGAGGAAGATAGCCGGGGGCAAAGCACTCATCAGCGACCACGCAGGAAAAGTTTGTCCAGATCGTCCAGACCCATCTGGGTCCAGGTCGGTCGACCATGGTTGCATTGGCCACTGCGCTCTGTGTTTTCCATGTCGCGCAGCAACCCGTTCATCTCCGGCAGGGCCAGGCGCCGATTGGCGCGAATCGCGCCGTGACAGGCCATGGTCCCCAGCAGCTCGTTGAGGTGTGCCTGAATCCGGTCACTGGTGCCGTATTCCATCAGGTCAGCCAACACATCATGCACCAGCCGATTGGCTTCGGCTTGCTTGAGCAACGCCGGGATCTGCCGAATCGCCAGGGTTTCCGGGCCCAGCCGCTGTAGCTCGAAGCCCAGGCGCTGGAACCAGGTGACATGTTCTTCGGCGCAATCGGCCTCACGCTGACTGACTGCAATGGATTCCGGGACCAGCAATGGCTGGCCGCTCAGTCCTTCGCTGGCCATGGCGATTTTCAAGCGTTCGTACATGATGCGTTCGTGGGCGGCATGCATGTCCACCAGCACCAGGCCGTGGGCATTTTCCGCAAGGATATAAATCCCCTTGAGCTGCGCCAGGGCATAGCCCAGCGGCGGGATGTCGTCCTGTGAGCCCGGCAAAGGTGCCGCACCGCCTTCAGGCAGCGGCGCGAAGAACTCGCGATACGCACTTTGCGCCTCGGCCGCCGGCAGTGGCGCGGAGGTGCGAGGCGAATACTGGTATTGATAGCCAGCGCCTGAACCCGAGCCCGCCGGCCGCACGTAAGGTTCGGCCTGTGGCTGCTCCAGCAGATTATTGGCCAGGCGCATTTCACCTTGAGGGCCGAACTCACCGGCATCCGGGCCGCTCGGGCGGATCAACGCCGCCACTGGAGCGGTACCCGCCAGCTGATTTTCCGGGCGGACATCCCCTAGCGCACGGTGCAGCGTGCCATACAGGAAGTCGTGCACCATGCGCCCGTCACGGAAGCGTACTTCGTGTTTGGTCGGGTGCACGTTAACGTCGACCACCGCCGGATCGACTTCGAAAAACAGGACGAAGGTCGGATGCCGACCATTGAACAGTACATCGCGGTAGGCTTGACGCACCGCATGGGCGACCAGTTTGTCGCGCACCGCACGGCCGTTCACGTAGAAATATTGCAAGTCTGCCTGACTACGGGAGAACGTCGGCAAACCGACCCAGCCCCACAAATGCAGGCCGTTGCGTTCAACCTCTATTGGCAGCGCCTGCTCCAGAAAGCCTGGACCGCAGATGGCGGCCACACGCCGGGCGCGAGCATTGTCATCATTCGCTTCGTGCAGGCTGAGGATCGTCTTGCCGTTGTGCCGTAAATGAAACGCGACATCGAAACGCGCCAGCGCCATGCGTTTGATCACTTCTTGCAGGTGATCGAACTCGGTTTTTTCGGCTTTGAGGAATTTGCGCCGCGCCGGGGTATTGAAGAACAGATCGCGGACTTCGACTGAAGTGCCCACCGGGTGAGCGGCGGGCTGCACCCGCGAGGCCATGTCGCGGCCTTCGGTTTCGACCTGCCATGCTTGATCGGCATCACGGGTGCGCGAGGTCAGGGTCAGGCGCGCCACCGAGCTGATCGACGCCAGCGCCTCACCCCGAAAGCCCAGGCTCATCACTCGTTCAAGGTCTTCCAGTTCGCGAATTTTACTGGTTGCGTGCCGTGCGAGCGCCAACGGCAAATCATCGGAGGAAATCCCGCCGCCGTCATCACGGACACGCAACAGCTTGATCCCGGCCTGTTCGACATCGATATCGATGCGCTTCGCCCCTGAATCCAGGCTGTTTTCCAGCAGCTCCTTGATCACCGATGCTGGCCGCTCGACCACCTCACCGGCCGCGATCTGGTTCGCCAGCCGCGGGCTAAGCAGCTCAATCCGCGCACTGCTATTGATCTCAACGCTGTCGATCACACTGTCCGCTGCCGACTCGCTCATGGCTGAGCTGCCAACGCATTACTCGGGATATCCAGCCGCTGCCCTACTCTGAGTTCATCGGAACTCAAGCTGTTGGCATGACGTAGTGTCGCCACGCTCACCTGGTAACGAACGGCGATCATGGCCAGTGTCTCACCCGAGCGAACCGTGTGGTCGCGCGGCCCCTGGACGATCTTGCCACTGTCCCGCAGCCAGGCGATATAGGTGCCCAGCGGTGGATTCTGTTGGAAGAACTGTTTCACACCCGAGCTGATCGAGCGCGCCAATGCCTGCTGATGAGATGAGCCTGCGAGTTTCGCCGCTTCCTCCGAGTTGGAGATGAAGCCGGTTTCTACCAGGATCGATGGGATATCCGGAGATTTGAGCACCATAAACCCGGCCTGCTCGACCCGGGATTTGTGCAGCGACGTAACCCGTCCAATATTGCTCAGGACTTTCTGCCCGACATTGAGACTGGAAGACAGTGAGGCGGTCATGGACAAGTCCAGCAGCACCCCGGCCAACATCTTGTCCTTGTCGTCGAGGCTTACGGCGCCAGCGCCACCAATCAAGTCGGAACGGTTTTCACTGTCGGCCAGCCAGCGCGCGGTTTCGGACGTAGCACCGCGCTCAGACAGGGCGAACACCGACGCACCGAACGCGGCCGAGGACGGCGCGGCGTCGGCGTGGATCGAAACGAACAGGTCGGCGCCCTTCTTGCGGGCGATCTCCGTGCGTTTGCGCAACGGAATGAAATAGTCACCAGTACGCGTCAGCTCCGCACGGTAGCCTTTCTCCGAGTTGATCTGGCGCTGCAGCTCCTTGGCAATAGACAGCACGATGTCTTTTTCTTTCTGACCTCGCGCACCACCCGCGCCAGGGTCTTCGCCACCATGGCCGGCGTCGATGGCAATCACAATATCGCGCTTGCCATTGGGGACAGGCACCAGCCTGATCTCGGGCTTGGCCGGGCTGATGGGCGCAGCGGGTGCGGTGTTGGCAGCTGTATCGGGCACCACCGGGGCCGCCTCGGCGTCCTGGTCGAACAAATCGACCACCAGACGGTTGCCATATTGCTGGTTGGGGGCAAGGATAAAGCTTTTCGGGTTTACCGCCTTTTTCAGGTCAATGACCACGCGCAAGTCGGTCGGTGTGCGCTGAGCCGAACGCATGCTGGTGATCGGGGTATTGGCCGTAGAAATCTTCAACGGCGCCGCCAGCGTCGCGCCGTTGATGTCGATAACCAGACGATCAGGTGATGTCAGGGTGAAAACACTGTGCTGGACCGGCCCGGACAAGTCGAAAACCAGCCGAGTGTTGTCCGGTGCACGCCATAAGCGAACACTTCGTACCTGTGTAGCGGCTAACGCGTCAACAGCCAGCGCCGTCAGCAGCAGACCTACAACAGTAACCAGCGCGCGCATGCGCATACCTAACCCCATCATTTATTTGAATTCCAAAGCCAAAGCGGCACACCAGGTTTCCCCACGCGAGCCTCTTGGGCTCAAAGTCAGTGATCGACCTTCCGCATGCGGCCTAATGGTAATGGTCAGGTCGGGCTTTGGCAAAAAGCCCGCACCACGTTGGGGCCACTCGATCAGACAAAGCGCACTCCCATCGAAGTAATCACGGATACCCATGTACTCTAGCTCCTCCGGATCGACCAGCCTGTACAGATCAAAGTGAAAGGCCCGAACCGGTCCGATTTCATAGGGTTCGACCAGGGTAAAGGTCGGGCTTTTGACGGCACCGACATGCCCAAAGCCCCGGATAATCCCGCGTGACAGGGTGGTTTTGCCGGCACCGAGGTCGCCTTCGAGAAAGATCACCCCGAGCCCTTCGGTAACCTGAGCGATACGTGAACCGAAGCTCATCATGGCGTCTTCATCAGCCAGGTGCAGCATTAGTTCAGACACGGTGATTGTTCCTCCAATAACTGACGAATGGCTGGAATGACATCACTGGCCGCCAGCCCCCGGCCCGATTTCCCTGCACGCTCGCCAGCGCTGGCGTGCAACCAGACCGCCAGACACGCCGCTTCGAACGCCGGCAGTTTCTGCGCCATCAGCGCCCCGACCAGTCCAGCGAGCACATCGCCCAAACCCGCCGTGGCCATCGCCGGATGACCGTGATCACACAACGCCAGCCGCCCATCGACGCTGGCAATCAGGCTGCCCGCCCCTTTGAGGACGACAACCGTCTTGTATTTCTGCGCCAGCGCCTGCGCCGCAGCCGGACGATCCGCCTGAACCGCCTGAGTGCTGACCCCCAGCAACCGCGCCGCTTCCCCTGGATGCGGGGTGATCACGCTATCGGGTGGCAGGGTCACGACGCCGACAGCCAACAAATTCAGCGCATCGGCGTCCCACACCTGAGGACGCTGGGCATTGGCCGCCGCCGATAACAGGCTGCGCCCCCAACTGGCCTGACCCAAACCAGGCCCCACCACCAGCACGGCAGCTGGCTCGATCAAGGCGCGCAGCTGATTCGCCGAGCTGATACCCGCGCTCATGACTTCCGGGACTCGCGTCAGCGCGGCCGGCACATGTTCACGACGGGTCGCGAGCGTCACCATGCCAGCACCACTGCGCAAGGCGCTTTCTGCCGACAACAGGGCCGCACCACCAAGCCCGTGATCACCGCCAATCACCAACACGCGACCGAACAGCCCTTTGTTCGCCGAAGCAGATCGAGCGGCCAGGCGCGGCAAATTAAACGTATCCAGGCGTTTAGCACTGACGGGCGTTTGCGCCACGATCAGCGGATCGGCCTGCAGGTCATCGAATACCAACTCGCCAACCCGGTCCACGGCATCGCCGGTGAGCAACCCCAGCTTCAGGCCAATAAAGGTCACTGTGAGCTGAGCCCGCACCGCAACGCCAAGGGTTTTACCCGTGTCGGCACATATCCCGGAAGGAATATCAACGGCTACGGCAGGCAGACCGCTGGCATTGATCGCATTGATCGCACTGCGGTAAGGCTCTCGCACCTCACCGCTCAGGCCCGTACCAAGAAGCGCATCGAGGACAATGCCGCTCGGCACCTGTTCGGCGGACCAGTCCTTGATGCTGACGCCCGCCGCCACCGCCTCGGCGTGTGCCTGCAAGGCGTCGCCAGACAATTGTGCAGGGGCACCCACCGCCAACACCACGACCTGCCAGCCCGCTCGCCGGGCCAACGCCGCCACCAGATAACCATCGCCGGCGTTGTTGCCGCGCCCTGCCAGTACGGTCAATTCACGCGCCTCTGGCCAATGGCGACGCAGCGCTCGCCACGTCGCATGAGCCGCACGCTGCATCAATTCAATGCCAGGCGTACCGGCTGCAATCAGTCGGGCGTCGAGGTCTCGCACTTGCGCTGCGCTGTACAATGCGTCGGGTTTAGTTGGCAACATGCGTCTATAGGCTCCGATGTCTGGCAGAATTATACGCACCTCAGTCCCGGTTTCCTCTTCGTATGACCGCTATTATTGCCGATCCGCCAATTTCCACCGACTTGGCCGCCCTCGCCCAATCAATTAAAGACTGGGGACGCGAGCTGGGCTTCCAACAAGTGGGGATTACCGGCCTGGATCTGGCTGAGCATGAACAGCATCTGCAACGCTGGCTTGATGCGGGTTATCACGGCGAGATGGACTATATGGCCGCCCACGGGAGCAAACGTTCGCACCCGGAAGAGCTGGTGCCGGGGACGCTGCGCGTGGTGTCGCTACGCATGGACTATCTGCCGGGCGACACTGAAATGGCGCAACGTCTGGCCCAGCCGGAAAAAGCCTACGTCTCGCGCTACGCCCTGGGCCGCGACTATCACAAGCTGATCCGCAAACGCGTCCAGCAACTGGCCGAACGCATCCAGCACGCCATCGGTCCATTTGGTTATCGGGCGTTCGTCGACAGCGCACCGGTACTGGAAAAAGCCATCGCCGAACAAGCCGGGCTGGGCTGGATCGGCAAAAATACCCTGATACTCAATCGCAAGGCCGGCAGCTATTTTTTCCTCAGCGAATTGTTCGTCGACTTGCCGCTGCCCGTCGACCCGCCGCACACCAGCGAACATTGCGGGCGCTGCACGGCCTGCCTGGATATATGCCCTACTGCAGCGTTCGTCGGCCCTTACGTGCTGGACGCCCGACGCTGCATTTCCTACCTGACCATCGAGCTCAAGACGGCGATCCCTGAAGAGCTGCGCCCGCTGATCGGCAATCGTGTGTTCGGTTGCGATGACTGCCAGATCGTCTGCCCTTGGAACCGCTTCGCCCGCCCCACCAGCCAGGGTGATTTTCAGCCACGGCACAATCTGGACAACGCAGGGCTGGCCGAGTTGTTCCTGTGGGATGAAACAACCTTCCTCAGCAACACCGAAGGCTCGCCCCTGCGCCGCGCCGGTTATGAGCGCTGGTTGCGCAATCTGGCAGTTGGGCTGGGCAATGCACCATCGACCATTCCCGTGCTGGAAGCGCTGGAAGCTCGACGCGACTACCCGTCGGAGCTGGTGCGTGAGCATGTGGAGTGGGCGTTGAGGCAACATGGGCGATGAAACGGTGCAGGTCCGGCTTTTACGGCTCGTCGTTGTAAATAAACTTGGGCATTTCCCAACGGAAACGGATCGCCAGCAGCCGCAACAAAAAACCGCCAAACAAGGTGATCAGAATTGCCTGCTCATTGGGCAACTCCAGGTATTGGCAGATCAGATAGCACCAGGCCGCCACGAATGACACGCTGGCGTAAAGCTCGCGACGGAAAATCAACGGGATGTCGTTGCAGAAGATATCTCGCAAGATGCCGCCAAATACCCCGGTAATCACCCCGCAGACTGACGCGACCAGCATGCCATGCCCGGTCTCCAGCGCTGTCATGCAGCCGATCAGCGTAAACGCCACCAACCCCACCGCATCCAGCACCAGAAACAACGAACGTAAATGGCGCATCAACGGCGCAATGAAGACGGTCACCAACGCCGCGACGCTGGTCAAAACCAGGTATTCAGGGTGTTTGACCCAAGTCAGCGGATAATGACCCAGCAACACGTCACGGACCGAGCCGCCGCCCAGTGCAGTGACGCAGGCAATCAGCACCACGCCAAACCAGTCCATCCCTCGCCGTCCGGCTGACAGCGCCCCCGTCATGGCCTCCGCAGTGATGGCGATTAGATAAAGCATCAGCAACATGGCGGAGTCCCCGCGATAAAGCCGCGCAGTCTAACCAGTCAGACGAGGCACCAAAAGAGGGCGCGGCGAAATTTATCGCCACGTCTCAGCTTTCACATAACGTTGCTGACCTGTTACACCTTAATGAAGTGCTCACGGTAGTGACGCAATTCGCCGATCGATTCGCGGATATCGTCCATCGCCAGATGGGAGCCGCCCTTCTCGAACTTCTTCAAGTTTGGCGCCCAGCGGGCTGCCAGCTCTTTAAGCGTGGAAACATCGAGGTTGCGGTAATGAAAGTAGTGCTCAAGCGTTGGCATGTGCCGATACAGAAAGCGACGATCCTGACAAATGCTGTTACCGCAGATCGGCGAGCTGCGTTCCGGCACCCATTGCTGGATAAAGGCCAGGGTCTGCGCTTCGGCTTCAGCGGTACTGATGCGGCTGTCACGGACACGTTGAGTCAAGCCAGAGCCACCGTGTTGACGGGTGTTCCACTCATCCATGCGGGCCAGCGTCTCGTCACTTTGATGCACGGCAATCACCGGCCCTTCAGCCAGCGTGTTCAGTTCGCTGTCGGTGATGATGGTCGCCATCTCGATAATGACGTCGGTGTCCGGGTCCAGACCGGTCATTTCCAGGTCGATCCAAATCAGGTTCTGCTTACTAAATTTTTCTTGCGTGGGCATGTCGCGACTCCTCAACTTAGGCGCGCAGTTTAGCCTAGCGGGACATGCTAGACTTGCGGCGTTTTACCTAATCAGCTGCTTTATCGACTCGGAACACCCATGGCCAAACGCCAACTCAATCGTCGCCAAAACTGGCGCATCGAAAAGATTCAGGGCGAGCGCGCCTCCCGCGCCGCCAAACGTGAATCGCAGACCCTTGAAACACTTGAGGGCGGCGATCTCGGCCCTGAGCAAATAGGGCTTGTGATCGCTCACTTTGGTGTGCAGGTCGAAGTCGAGGCACAGGAAGGCGAGCAAACCGGTCAGGTGTTCCGTTGCCACTTGCGCGCCAACCTGCCGGCGCTGGTCACCGGCGACCGGGTTGTCTGGCGTGCCGGCAATCAGGGTATCGGCGTCATCGTCGCGCAACTGCCCCGCACAACCGAGCTTTGCCGCCCGGACAGCCGTGGTCAGCTCAAGCCGGTCGCCGCCAACGTCGATCTGATCGTGATCGTCTTCGCGCCAATGCCGGAGCCGCACGCCAACCTGATCGACCGTTATCTGGTTGCCGCCGAACATGCGGGGATTCGTCCTCTGCTGCTGTTGAACAAGGCGGACCTGATCAACGACCAAAACGCTCCAGCGCTCAATGCGTTGCTGGCAGTTTATCGGCAGTTGGGCTATCCATTACTGGAAGTGTCCGCCCATCAAGGCGACGGCATGCAGCAACTGCAGACCCAGCTGGACGGGCATATCAGCGTGTTTGTCGGTCAGTCCGGTGTCGGTAAATCGTCGCTGGTCAACAGCTTGCTCCCGGAAGTCGAAGCCCGTGTCGGCCCGCTTTCCGAACTGTCGGGTCAGGGCACTCACACCACGACCACCGCGCGCCTGTTCCACTTTCCACGCGGCGGCGACTTGATCGACTCCCCGGGAATTCGCGAGTTCGGCCTGGGCCATGTCAGCCGCGCCGATGTCGAAGCTGGCTTCATCGAATTCAATGATTTGATCGGAACCTGCCGTTTCCGCGACTGCAAACATGATCGCGAACCGGGCTGTGCCCTGCTCAAGGCCCTTGAAGAAGGCCGCGTTCAGCAACAACGGATGAACAGCTACCGCTCGATCATCGCCAGCCTGCCTGAAAACAGTTACTAAGCTTTCCTGCACGCAGTAAAAAGCCGCGATCATCGCGGCTTTTTTGCACCTGTTGACCCACCCTACTTCTTGGTCTCATCCATCTTCAACACGCCATCTTCAAAGATGTTGAGCTTGTCTCGCAGTTCATGGGGCTGCAGGGGTGCTTGCGAGGCCGGATCTACTGAAGTACCAGGGGTGACAGCCGGAGCAGCGGCACCGGGTGCTGGCGTCCCGGACTCAGGCGTTTGCGGTGCTGACTGGGTACCCTCGATACGCTGCTGGGCTTTCTTGGTCAGCACAATGATGTCGATACGACGGTTCACCGGGTTCTGCGGGTTTTCATGATCGTATAAGGATGACGACGCGTACCCGACGACGCGCGCCACTTGCGATTCAGGATAACCACCCGCGACCAACGCCCGACGCGCAGCGTTGGCTCGGTTCGACGACAACTCCCAGTTGCCGAACTCTTTGGTCCCGGCATAAGGCGTAGCGTCCGTATGACCGCTGATGCTGATTTTGTTCGGCACAGTTCGGATGGTGTCTGCCATGGCCAGCAGGATATCTTCGAAATACGGCTTCAAACGAGCGCTGCCAATGTCGAACATCGGCCGATTTGCAGCGTCCATGATCTGTATGCGCAAACCGTCCTGGGTGATTTCGAACAATATCTGGTCCTTGAACTTCTTCAGTTCCGGATTTTCCTCGACCTTGTTCTGCAGCTCTTGCAGCAGCATATCCAGACGCTCCTGCTCGACTTGCTCTGCAACGGCGTCGACCTTTTCGCTCTCGATCTTGATTTTGTCTTGCTGCGGCACGGTCTCGACTTCGGGATTCAAGGTTTTGTCGGGCGCAAGCGTTGGCGACCCCCCCAGGTCAATGATGAACGGCGTGCCGCTTTCACTGAAACCGATCGGATCCTTGAAGTACCCGGAAATGGCAAGTTTCTGTTCCGGAGTGGCCGAGGACATCAGCCACAACACCAGAAAGAACGCCATCATCGCCGTCGCAAAGTCGGCAAAAGCGATTTTCCAGGCGCCGCCGTGGTGCCCGGCGGCATAGCGCTTGATGCGCTTGACGATTATCGGCTGATTATTTTCCATGACTCAGCGACCGCGAACCGCTTGCTCCAGCTCACTGAAGCTGGGGCGATGCGCTGGATACAGAACCTTGCGACCGAACTCCACAGCCAGTGATGGCGGCATGCCCGAGGCCGAGGCAACCAGCGACGCCTTGATGGCTTCAAAAACGTTCAACTCTTCCTTGGCGTCATGGGCCAGAGACGTGGCCAACGGGCCGAAGAAACCGTACGCAGCGAGAATACCGAAGAAGGTACCCACCAGTGCGGCACCCACGTGCATGCCGATCGCAGCCTGGTCACCCTCACCCAGCGAAGCCATGGTCACCACGATGCCAAGCACCGCCGCGACGATACCGAAACCGGGCATCGCATCGGCAATCCCGGTGACCGCGTGGGAAGGATGGTCCAGCTCTTCCTTCATGCTTTGTAATTCCATGTCGAACAAGCCTTCAAGCTCGTGCGGCGCCATGTTCCCTGACGACATGATCCGCAGGTAATCGCAGATATAAGCGATCATGCGCTCGTCTTTGAGCACGCCGGGGTACTTGGCGAAAATCGGGCTGGCCGCGGCATCTTCGATATCCCCTTCAATCGCCATCATGCCTTCGCGGCGGCTCTTGTTGAGAATCTCGTAGATCAGGCTGAGAACTTCCAGATAAAACGCGTGATTGAAGCGCGTGCTGAACATCTTCAGCGACTTCTTGATCACGAGGAGGGTCGTGTAACCGGGGTTGGCCTGGAGGAACGCACCCAATGCCGCGCCACCGATAATCATGACCTCGAAAGGCTGGATCAACGCGGCAATCTTGCCGTGAGAAAGGACGTATCCGCCGAGCACACTAGCGAAAACGACAATGATGCCGATAATTTTAGCCATAGATAAAGAGTTCTTACTGAGTCGGGTTCGAGGTCATGAGCGGAAGTTCTTGAAACTCTTCTTCTACTTATCGGCATAAGTGCGCCAGACTATAGTCAGTTAAGGCGAAAAGCCAGTTCGGCCCGCATAGCGAGGAGTCTGGCGTCGATCGGTCCTTGAACCCGGCATACGACATTATCCTGACCTCTTAGCCGTACAGGCCCCTGCATGCCCCCAGAAACCTCAGCACAGCTTCCCGTTCCACGCAGCCTCGACGCTTGGCTCAAGCAACTGGAGAGCATCCGCTTGCCTGTGCCCATCGCCAGCCACGAACGCGTGCTCGGTGCGCTGGCTGATAGCCGCCGCTCGTTGCGCGAGATTGCCGAGCTGATGCAGGAAAGTCCGTCGCTGGTGCTCAGCGTATTGCGCGAAGCCAATCATCACAGTACTGGCTTGTCGGAACCGGCGGAAAGTCTTGAAGTTGCCATCAACCGCCTGGGCTTGAAACGTACCGAAGAATTGCTCCAGCGCCTGCCCGCGCGGGCCCCGCAGGACATACCACCAGCCCTGCGCCAGTTACAGCTGATCAGCCAGCACGCGACGCAGCAGGCCAACGGGCTGTTCGCCGGTCGCCTGGCTCGACTCTGGCAAGACATTCACTGGGGCAGTTTGCTGTTCTTGTCGCCGCTGTGGCCAATGGCGGTCGCCCATCCCACACTGCTTGAGGAATGGGAGCTGAGGGTGATTCACAAGGGCGAGTCGGCGCTGATCGTTGAAACCCAATTGTTCGGCGTCAGCCTGCTCAAACTGTGCCTGACAGTGGCTGAAGCCTGGCGCCTGCCCATGTGGGTCACGCAGGGTTATCGGCTGCTGATCAGTGAACGCCGATTGCTGGTCAAAGCGATACGTATTTCCCGCGACCATCTCCACCCGTTACGCCAGCGGCAACTGCTGGACGAGGACCCTGCCCTGCAACGCTGGCTCAACCATCCGGCCAATACCATCCTGCTGGCCAACGGCATCGCGCTGTCGGCGCAACAGGCCTGGGATACCCCGCACAGCCTGCGCTGGCAGTTGCTCACCAGCCTGTACCTGCAACAACCCCTGAGTGAAGTGCAACAGCAACTGCACCAACAGGCGGTGCAAAGCGCTCGCCAACATTGGGCGCGCGGGCTTTGGCACCCTGCAGAAGCGTTGATCTGGCCGTGGGAAACACGGCGGATGCACCGTGGCCTGCTGCCTGCGCCGCCACCGTCGGCCGAGGCACTGCTGGCCTGGCGCAAATGCTGCACCGAGCTGTTGGTCGAGCCCAGCGGCTTCAACAACGCAATGCACCTGACTACTTCCGCCCGCGATGCGTTAGTGGCCTGCGGCATGCAGCGCGTCATGCTATTGATGACGGACCGCAACATGACCACCCTGCGCGTTCATCAAATTGCAGGGCTGGACAAAAGCGCGGCCAACCTCACGCTGCAAATCAGTGAAAGCACCGTCTTGCAACGCTTGCTCGCGCAACCGACCCAATTGCGCTTGAATCCAGCCAACAACGCGCAGTTTTCGGCGCTGTTGCCCGGACAGCTGAAAGGGCTGTTTACCGGCGAGCATCTGTTGCTACGCTCACTCAGCAGCAACGGTAAGGTGGTCATGCTGGTGTTTGCCGATCAAGGCGGCGGACCACTCTCGGAAATCAGCGTGCAGGCCTTTGGTAAAACCGCGCAATGTATCGAGCGCGCCTTAAGCAGCTTTAGCGCCCGCAAAGCCTGACGCGTAAGCTACAATTTGCCTCTTTTTTCTGATCTGGAGAACTAAATGCCGGACTTCTCTAGCTTGCCGCTGGTCATCGAGCCCAGCGACCTGCTGGCCCGCCTTGACGCGCCAGAACTGATTCTTGTCGATCTGACCAGTAGCGCGAGCTACAGCGCCGGACACATTCCCGGCGCACGCTTCGTCGATCCGAAACGCACACAAATGGGCCACCCACCCGCGCCGGGCCTTTTGCCGTCGCAGGCCCAGCTTGAAGTCCTGTTCGGTGAGCTGGGGCATAATCCTAAAGCGGTTTACGTGGTCTATGACGACGAAGGCGGCGGTTGGGCCGGACGCTTTATCTGGTTGCTAGACGTGATTGGTCACTCACGCTATCACTACCTCGACGGCGGCCTGCATGCCTGGCGAGCTGAAGCGCGGCCACTCTCGAGTGAGGTTCCACCGAACGTTGGAGGTCCCGTGCCATTGACCCTGCACAGCGAACCGACCGCGACCCGCGAATACCTGCAATGTCGTCTGGGCGCTGCCGATCTGGCAATTTGGGACGCACGCGGACCGACCGAATACTCAGGCGAAAAAGTCCTCGCAGCCAAGGGTGGGCATATCCCCGGCGCGGTCAATTTCGAATGGACCGCTGGCATGGACCCGGCACGCGACTTACGCATCCGCAAGGACATGCCGCAGATTCTTGAAAGCCTGGGCATCACGAAGGACAAGGAAGTGATCACCCATTGCCAGACCCACCATCGCTCCGGCTTCACCTATCTGGTGGCCAAGGCACTGGGTTATCCGCGCGTCAAAGGTTACGCCGGCTCGTGGGGCGAATGGGGTAACCACCCAGATACGCCTGTCGAAAAATGAGGCGATCCATCAGCCCGGGTCACCGCTGACCAGGGCCCGTATTGCAACCTCTTTTAACTGCAACTTTTTATAGATGCTTCGCTTTAGGAATTTTGATGAAACAGCGTTTGTTTATCCTCAGCCAGTACCTGATGCCACACCATTTGTTGTCTCGTCTGGCGGGCTGCGTTGCCGAGTGCAAGGTGCGCTGGTTCAAAAATGCCTTCACCGCCTGGTTCGCCCGGCGCTATCAGGTGGACATGACGCAAGCCTTGGTCGAAGACCTGACCGCTTATGAGCATTTCAACGCTTTCTTCACCCGCGCCCTGAAGCCTGGCGCACGACCGCTGGATGAAACGCCTGGCGCGATCCTCAGCCCTGCCGACGGCGCAGTCAGCCAATTGGGCCCAATCGATCATGGTCGAATTTTCCAGGCCAAGGGTCACAGCTTCAGCGTGCTGGAACTGCTGGGCGGTGATGCAAACCTGTCCGCACCGTTCATGGGTGGTGAATTCGCGACGATCTACTTGTCGCCAAAAGACTACCACCGGGTCCACATGCCGCTGGCCGGGACTTTGCGTGAAATGGTCTACGTGCCAGGACGCATTTTCTCGGTCAACCAGACCACAGCCGAAAACGTCCCTGAGCTGTTCGCCCGTAACGAACGCGTAGTTTGCCTGTTCGATACTGAGCGTGGCCCAATGGCCGTGGTGTTAGTGGGCGCGATGATCGTCGCCTCGATTGAAACAGTCTGGGCCGGTTTGGTTACACCGCCCAAACGCGAGCTGAAAACCGTACGCTATGACGAAGCTGCTCGCGCGCCGATTCATCTGGAGAAAGGCGCTGAGCTTGGACGCTTCAAACTGGGCTCCACCGCCATCGTGCTGTTCGGGCCAAATCAAGTAAAGTGGGCAGAACAGCTTGCCGCAGGCACTCCGGTGCAGATGGGGCAAGCCATAGGCCTGGCTGCCCAGGCGTGACGTCAAGTCACACCGCTCAACACCCTCAATCCGATAGACTGACGGGCGAGTATCGCCGCCCGTCGGCGGTACTCGATCATCAAAGGCTGCGACTGCACGCCTATGCTGCTAAAGTCGAATCTGGCAATGTTCAGATGAGCAGCCGCTCGAGCCATTGTGCTGTTGGAGTTTGTCGAGCAAATGAGTAATTCAAGTCTGGAGCTGTTGCTGCGTGTACCCACGCCAACGCAGTCGAGCCTGTCGTTCTGCGATGCCACTCCGCGCGACCTGAAACGCTGGATCTCAAGCCTGCCCAAAGCCAATCTCGGTGAAACCGCCCGCCTGCTCTACCAAGGTATGGGCGAGCTCAACCAGTTACTGACGCCCAGCGACAACCGCCTGCAATTGCTCGAACTCCTGCGCCCCGAGGTTTATTACGTCTGCAAGAACCTTGAGCGGCACTTCCTCAGTCAGGCGATTGTGCTCGACGAACGCCCGCGCAAAGTTGCGAACCTCTGCCAGGCCCTGCAAAACCACTTGGCCATTGGCTACAAACAGATCACCGCGCGCGTCTCGCCGAACCTGACTAAAGATAGAGCTTCGCTGCTGACCACCGCCATGCAGCGCGCTATGCACTGCCTCAATGGCTCTTTGATTCGCGCCAGTCAACTGTATTGCCCCGTACCAGAGGGCCTGTGGCTTGAGCTGCATCAGATTTATCTGATTGCGCGTCAGCATCAGTTAAATAACATCGCCGTGCCCGACAGCCTGGCGAGCCATACCCAGACGCTGAGCATCGAGCAAACGTATGGGGTGGCTTTGCTCTTGGGTTGTTCGCGCTGTAACCAGATGCGTCAGCTCAATATCGGCCGCTTGGCCGAAGTCCTCGGGTCCTGGAGTGCATTGATCAAGCTGCAATCGCCAGCGGAAGACTCCAGCCTGTTCGCTGTAGCACAGACCGTCGATGCGCCACCGCGTTACAAGTCACTGTTCCTTGATGAGCAACTGCCCGGTCTGCTGGGCATCAATCCACTGCCACTGGCGGCAGCCATCAAGGACTACCTGGACTTGCCCGAGGAGAAACGCGGGCAATCGCCGCTGCTAGTACCCCACGGCTTCACTCTGGATCTGTTGCAACACCTGGCGGCGGCCTGGGGCGACGTCTCCGAACGGACGTTTCAGCGCACGGCCGGCCAAGGCACCCTGACCTTGTGCCTTGGGATGAACGCCCTGCACTATTACCTGGGCGGACAGAAGTCGTTCAGCGAGATGCTCAAACTGCCCGCCGTCAGTCAGACTGCACAGTTCACGACGCAGTTCGCCAAAATCGCCTCCACCGATGCGTGGGCCACCACCTTCGACAGTGAGCGTGACGGCACATCGGACAGCATGCTGCCGTACGAGGAGATTCAGTATCAGCAGGCCGAAGTGGACGGTGGCGACCCGGTGTCCAACGCCCAGCAGACGTTCCCGACCCACGCCCTGAACGTTATCAACCACAGTCCGGGCGGCTACTGCCTGGCGTGGCCCAAAGACGTTCCGCCTCAGTTACAGGCAGGGGAAATGGTCGGCATTCAAGACGGTGCCGGTCAGGGCTGGAGTATCGCGGTCGTGCGCTGGATTCGTCAGGTTCGCGGTGGCGGCACGCAAATGGGTATTGAACTGGTTGCACCCTATGCTCAGCCATGCGGCCTGCAACTGGTACGCGTCAGCGAGCCAAGCAGCCAATACCTGCGGGCACTGCTGCTGCCTGAAGTGCGCGCAATCGACCAGCCAGCGACGTTATTGGCGCCGCGCCTGCCCTTTCAGGAAGGCAACAAGGTAAGGATCAACACCAACGGCGAAGAGCGTCGGGCCGGCCTGGGCAAGCGTCGTACCGGCACCGGCAGCTTCAATCAGTTCGAATACCAGACGATTGAGGCGCCACGCAAGAAAGGCATCGCCGGCGGCGCCGAAGATGCGACGTCCGGACAAGAGTTCGACTCGTTGTGGACGTCTTTGTAACAGGCGGCGCACCTGGTAGCACTTGGTAGGCAAGCCTGCTCCCCCAGTCAGACTGAGGGAGCAAAAACCTTATAAGCCCCGCCCATCCCGATCACGAAAACCGAGCAGGTATAGAATCCCGTCCAGCCCCAGCGTCGAGATCGCCTGTTTGGCCGACTGTTTGACCAGCGGTTTGGCTCGGAAAGCGACGCCAAGACCGGCAATCGCTAACATCGGCAAATCATTGGCCCCGTCACCGACGGCAATCGTCTGCTCAAGGCTCAGGCCTTCTTTGTGCGCCAACTCACGCAGCAGGTCGGCTTTGCGTCGAGCATCGACGATCGGCTCGATGGCCACGCCGGTAACCTTGCCATCGACCACTTCCAATTCATTGGCGAACACGTAGTCGATGCCCAACTTGGCTTGCAGCTGTTTGGCGAAATAAGTGAAACCACCCGACAGAATCGCAGTCTTGTAGCCCAATCTCTTGAGCTCGGCGAACAGGGTTTCAGCGCCCTCGGTCAGACGCAACGAAGCCCCTATTTCATCCAGCACACTGACGTCCAGGCCTTTAAGCAGCGCCAGTCGCTCTTTGAAACTGGCGCGAAAATCCAGTTCGCCACGCATGGCCCGCTCAGTAATTTCCGACACCCGCTCGCCGACACCGGCCGCCTTGGCCAGCTCGTCGATAACTTCAGCCTCGATCAGCGTCGAGTCCATGTCAAATACCGCCAGACGGCGGTTGCGCCGAAACAGCGAGTCCTGCTGGAACGCGATATCAACATTGAGTTCTTGCGCCACGCTGAGGAACTCGGCCTGCATCGCACCTGGATCGGCCGGCTCGCCGCGCACGGAAAACTCGATGCAACCCTTGCCTTTATCGGCTGGCGTATCGAGCGGCATGCGTCCCGACAGGCGATCAATCTGATCGATGTTCAGGCCATACTTGGCGGTAATGGAACTGACACGCTGCAATTGCTCGGCCGTGACCTTACGGGTGAGCAACGTCACGATATGCCGCGCCTTGCCCTGCCCGTTGACCCAGTGCGCGTAGTCCTCTTCGGAAACTGCCGTGAAGCGCACCTGCTGATCAAGCTTGTAAGCCGTGAACAGGATGTCTTTAAGCACCGAGGAGCCTTGTTCGGTTCCCGGAATCTCAACCAGGATGCCGAACGACAACGTGTCGTGGATCACCGCCTGACCAATATCGAGAATATTCACCCCACCCTGGGCAAGCACCCCGGTAATGGCCGCAGTGAGACCCGGACGGTCTTCACCAGTGATGTTTATCAGGACGATTTCGCGCAAGGCGCACCCCCGCAGTGGAAAAAAACCGCATTCTAACCACTTTCAGTGACCATCGGGCACAGCGAGCGCTTTGCCGCTCAAGGGTCGGTCGCTATACTGCCCGGCAACTTCACCAAAAGAACCGTGCTCAGTGAACCGGCCCACGCCAGTTAAAACCGATAATTTTTTCCTGCTGATCTTTCGGGCATTGCGCCATAGGCGTGTACCGCTTGCTTTGCGCATAGCCAGCCATAACGTGATTCTGGTCGCCTTGGCGTTGGTGATCTATGCCTGCGTGATGGGCCTGCAGTTCAAGCAGGCCATGCACGAACAGGCTGATGCCCTCGGCCAGGCCCTGACCACGCAAACCGCGACGTCCGCCACGGAACTGTTGGTGTCCAACGACATCCTCAGTCTCAACGTACTGTTGGGCAATCTGGTGAAGAACCCGCTAGTGGCCCACGCAGCCATCTACAGCGTGGATAACCGCATCCTTGCAGAAGCCGGTCAGCGCCCTAAAAACGGCCTGCTGGGTGAAGCCGAAGGCTTGTACGAGATCAAAATCACCTTCCAGGACGTGATCGCCGGGCATCTGCGCATCAGCCTGGACATGGCGCAATTCCAGCAGCCGATGACCATCAGCTTGCAAAGCATGGGCATCCTCAGCGGCATTCTGCTGGCATTGGCACTGGCGCTGAGCTTGCGTCTGGGTCGTTATATCTCGACGCCCCTGCTGCAATTGCGCGTGTGGCTGCGCGATATCGACGAGCACACACCCGCCACCGAGCGTCAGGATGAAATCGGCGACCTGGCCCGTCAACTGCACGCCTCGTTCGCGCCCGAACCGCCTGAACCTCAGCCCGTTCCGGAACCCGAATACGACGAACACGCTGGCAACGATCCGCACCTTGAAACCGAAGAGGACGACGAACCCGGGTTTACCGCGAACGACCTGCACGAACCTGGTTTCGATGAAGCACCTAAACCTCGCCTGCCAGCGCAAGCGCCGAGGCGCATCGTCGCGGAAGAAGATGAAGAGGACGAAGAAGACCCCTTCGCCGATCTGCGTGATCATTCCACCCCCGCACCCGTGGTCAAGCACGCTCCGATTGTCCCGAGCCAGCCGCAACACAGTGCGGTACTGGCCGTACAGCTTGGCGCCCAGGATCAACTGCGCCGTTTGCCCCGCGCTCGCCTGACCGATTTGCTGCAACGTTACCGTGACTGCCTGGATCAGGCGGCATCGCTGTATCAAAGCGAACTGCACACCCTGAACGATGGCAGCACGCTGATGCTGTTCCATAGCCAGGACAGTGGCGAGGATTACCTGACCAACGCAATTTGCTGTGGCGAGCTCCTGCGCGCCCTGGGCCATGCCTTGCAGATCGAGGTCGCCGACAGCGGCATCACTCTGCAATTGCAGTTAGGCCTGACCCTGAGTGACGGGCTGTTCGGTTTGAGTCAAATCGACCTGTTGCTGACCGAAACCGCCCAAGATGCACTTGCGCTGTCACAACACAGCCGGAACCTGCTGCTGGTGGAGCGCAAGATCAGTGATGATGTCCTGATCCGCCAACGCGCCCGTATCCGACCTATCGCCAGCCCGGAAGGCGCTTGCTGCGTCGAACGGCTGATGGAACCCTACCCATCCATGCTCGAACGCCAACTGGCGCGGATGCATGAGAGCCGGGGCAAGGTTTAGCGGATACCGCCATCGCGGATAAGCCTGCGCCAGCCTGAAGGTGTTGGTGAGTCACCGCCCAATAAAAAGCCCACATCGCTGTGGGCTTTTTATTGGGCGGTGGAGCCACTTCCTTAGAAGCGGAACACTTCCATATCCGTACGAATCGGTGAAGCCAAGGGAATCTTTGGTCTGCCCTGATCTTGCTCTTTATTAGTGCGAGTCTGAGCCGAAGGCTGCTTTTTAGGTTCGTCCGCAGGCTGGTTGGCCAGGGGTTTGACCGCAACGCTCAACTGATCGGCCAGACGCTGCAAAAGTACGCCCTGCGCTTTTACCTGTGCAGCAGAGGTCCCGACGTGGGGCTCTTCCAGGTGAATCAGTCGGCTATCGCGAACCTGGCCCCTGCGATCAAGCAAGCGCCACTGAGCATCGAGCACCGCTGGTTGGCTTACACCCGAATCAAGCCGGGTAATGGACAATAAGACCTGCACATCCGGTGTAAAACCAGCGACAGCCGGTGCCAGCACCACCCGCTGACTGTCCAGCTTCCAGGCCAGTCGGCGCAACAGTAGTTGATCGATGTCAGAAGACAGACTACCCGCCCAGCGACCATCGGCCGATGCCGTCAGGCTGCCATCCGGCTGCCGTTGCAACAGGGTTTCACGTTGAAGGTAATCGGCCACTGAAACCGGCCCCAACAAAACAGCCAGCCCTGCACTTTGTTTAGGTTGACCCGGCTCACCGGCGTCAAGCTGATATAACGAAGTCGGTTGTTGCATGCTGCAACCGGCAAGCCCAATTACGCCGGTCATTAATAAAACAAAAGGAAGGCGTAAAAAATTCATCATCCCATCCAGGTAGTCGCCACAAGGCACACCACAGCGTCAATACTCACAAAATACATGAAGGCACTCAGCCACGCTGGTGACTCAAGACGTCATATCATCCGTGAATATTGCTCATGACTCCAGCGATTATGCGTCGGCCATCATGGCCAAATGAAGACCGAGCGCTCTATTCCGGCATTACAGGCTACTTTCGACCAATAATGCATCCACACGCTGGAAGCCTCGGGGAAGCTTGTTACCGCGTCGACCGCGCTCCCCTTTGTAATGCTCGAGGTCATCAGCCTTCAACGACAGGGTGCGCTTGCCGGCTTGCAGCACCAATGTCGCGCCTTCCGGGACCACCGCCAGGTCGGTCACGTACTCTTCGCGGCTGGCCACACGCTCGCCCGGAATACCGATGATTTTGTTGCCCTTGCCTTTGCCCAGCTGCGGCAAATCACTGACTTTGAAAATCAACAAGCGTCCCTCAGTGGTCACTGCCGCAAGCCAGTTTTGCTCACGATCAGCCACTGGCCGCGGCAGAATCACCTTGGCGCCATTAGGCAGACTCAGCAACGCCTTGCCCGCCTTGTTCTTGGCTTGCAGGTCTTCACCTTTAACCACAAAGCCATAGCCTGCGTCGGAAGCGATGACGTACAGCGCGTCGTCGTCCGGCAACAGTACACATTCAAAGCTCGCACCCGGCGGCGGCGTGAGACGACCGCTCAACGGTTCGCCCTGGCCACGGGCGGACGGCAAGGTGTGTGCCGGCAGCGAGTAGCTGCGCCCCGTAGAGTCAATGAAAACCGCAAATTGGTTGGAGCGCCCGGCGGCCGAGGTCTTGAAGCTATCCCCGGCTTTGTAGGAAAGACCGGTGGCGTCGATATCGTGACCCTTGGCGCAACGCACCCAACCTTTATCCGACAGCACAACTGTGACCGGCTCGGTCGGCATCAGCTCGTTTTCCGACAACGCCTTGGCTTCAGTGCGGGACACAATAGGCGAGCGACGGTTGTCGCCATACGTTTCAGCGTCCGCGATCAGCTCAGTGCGCACCAGCTTACGCAACTTGGTTTCGCTGCCCAGCAGCGATTGCAGACGCGCCTGTTCCTTGCGCAACTCATCCTGCTCGGCCCGCAGCTTCATTTCTTCCAGGCGAGCCAGTTGACGCAAACGCGTGTCGAGGATGTAGTCAGCCTGAATTTCCGACAGCGCGAACCGCTCGATCAGCTCCGCTTTCGGGTGTTCTGCGGTGCGGATGATATGGATGACTTCATCCAGGTTCAGGTAAGCCGTTAGCAAACCGTCCAACAGGTGCAGGCGGCGCTCGACCTTGTCCAGACGGAATTGCAAACGTCGGCGCACGGTGCCGATACGGAACACCAGCCACTCGCTGAGCAACGCCTTGAGGTTCTTGAGTTGCGGCTTGCCATCGAGACCGATGATGTTGATGTTCACCCGGTAGCTGGATTCCAGCTCGGTGGTGGCGAACAGATGCTGCATCAACTCGTCGAGTTCGACCCGATTGGAACGCGGGATAATCACGATGCGGCAAGGATGCTCATGATCCGACTCGTCGCGTAAATCGGCGACCATCGGCAGCTTCTTGGCCTGCATCTGCGCAGCGATCTGCTCCAGCACTTTGGCGCCGGACACCTGATGCGGCAACGCAGTGACGACGATATCGCCGTCTTCGATGCGATACACCGCACGCATGCGCACCGAGCCTTTGCCGGTTTCGTACATTTTCAGCAGATCGGCGTGCGGGGTGATGATTTCCGCTTCGGTCGGATAATCCGGGCCCTTAATGTGCTCACACAGCTCTTCGATCGTGGCCTTGGGCTCATCGAGCAAATGCACGCAGGCAGAGGCGACTTCACGCAAGTTATGCGGCGGTACATCAGTGGCCATGCCCACGGCGATGCCGGTGGTGCCGTTGAGCAGAATATTCGGCAGGCGCGCCGGCAACACGGCCGGCTCGTCGAGGGTTCCGTCGAAGTTCGGTACCCAATCCGCCGTGCCCTGACCCAGTTCGCTGAGCAGCACTTCGGAATAGCGCGACAACCGGGCTTCGGTGTAACGCATGGCGGCGAAGGACTTCGGATCATCCGGCGCGCCCCAGTTACCCTGACCGTCGACCAGCGTGTAGCGATAGCTGAACGGCTGCGCCATCAGCACCATGGCTTCATAGCAGGCCGAGTCGCCATGGGGGTGGAATTTACCGAGAACGTCGCCGACGGTACGCGCCGACTTCTTGTGCTTGGAGTCGGCATCGAGCCCCAACTCGCTCATGGCGTAGATAATACGCCGCTGTACAGGCTTCAGGCCGTCGCCGATATGCGGCAGGGCACGGTCCATGATCACGTACATGGAGTAGTTGAGGTAGGCCTGTTCTGTGAAGTCAGCCAGTGATCGGCGTTCTACGCCATCCAGGCTGAGGTCAAGGGAATTGCTCATGCAAGCCTCATCATTTCGTGGTCTGGCGCAGCAGCATAGTGCCGCCGCGCTGGGTGAATTCAAGTTGTTTCATTGCGCTCATGCCCAGCAGTATCTGTTCGCCTTCCAGACCGGGCGCCACCAGGGCGCGTACGTCATGCAGGACGATATCGCCCACTTGCAGACGGTCGATCGTGGTGCGAAACCCCTCGCTCCGGCCATTGGCGGTATTGACCGTCACCGGCGTGCCGCGTTTGAGTCGCAATGTATCGGCTACCTTGCCGGGAATCGCAACGTCGGTGGCGCCGGTATCCAGTAAAAACTGCACCGTCTGGCCATTGATCTGACCACTGCTGACGAAATGGCCCTGGCCGTTGCTCAGCAGTTGCACTTCGATATAGCCATCACCGTGTTGCGAAGTTACCTCCGTATTGGGGTTTTCCTGGCGCGCCTCCCACTGCCCGAAAAAGCGTGTGGCCAGAAACAGCGCAGCACCCCACGCCAGAATCATCAGCACGCGGCCCGCACGCTTGCCGGGAAGTTGCTGACTCACGGCTTGGCGCTCCAACCACCCTCGGGTGCCGCGAAACGCCAGACTATCGGACGTTTCTCGCCATCGGCTCGGGCGCCAAAGTTATTGTCGACACCGATCCAGGCGCCTTCCGCGTCTATAACCAGCGCCTCGGCCAGTCCGTAAGGCTGCGAATAACGTCGCGACGGCACCAATGCATCATCGGCGAACGACCAGCAAAGCTCGACCTTCCCAGTGTCCAGATCGCGACGACAGACTCGATATGCGGCGCGTTCCAGGGTAAACAGCTTGCCGTTGAACAGCGAAATATCGGAAAAGTCTTTTGGCGCCTCGCGACTGTCCATTTGCGCCGGCATGGTTTGCTTGCCCGCCTCACTGAGGATCACGCAACCCCCTTTGCAGCTCCAGGCAGCCTGATCACGATGGACCACCAGCAACCCGCGCTTCTGCCGCTCGGCCGCCAGCCACAGCCGATCTCCGGCCGGATTGATCGCGATACCCTCGAAGATCGCATTGAAGTGCTGGAGCATTCCCTTGGCACGCGCCTGGCGGACCAGACTCGGCGGCAGCTTCAACCAACTCGGCGCGCCGGAAACAGGCACTTGCAGCACCGCCGCGTACCCCTCGCTGACCAGGTAACGATTCCCCGCCGCGTCGCACGTCACGCCTTCGAAATCCAGGGCGCCCCCACGAACCAGCGACGACGCCCCGACCATCGAACGCACACTCAACGCCAGACCACTGTCCGGCACGGTCGGCACGTCAATGGTATTCGCCTCGGCCTTCCACACCACCGAAGAGGTATCGAGCCTGTACAGCAAGGCATCATCGCGGTCCGATACTGTCCACAGCTCGCCATTGCAAGACGCCAGTCCCGACAGATTACCGCCCACCATGCCCTCGACCGCATGTTCGGACAGCATCTTCAGTTCAGCCAGCGGCGCTGCGAATACCGGTGAAGCGATCAGCCATAACGCGACGAACCAGCCTCTCATCAAGTGAGAACCTCGGCCAGATTGCCTTTTGATTCGAGCCAGGTCTTGCGGTCGCCCGCGCGTTTTTTTGCCAGCAACATATCCATCATTTCCGAGGTCGCCGCGTAATCGTCCAGGGTGAGCTGGACCAGGCGCCGGGTGTTCGGGTCCATGGTGGTTTCGCGAAGCTGGGGCGGGTTCATCTCACCCAGGCCTTTGAATCGGGTGACCTGTGGCTTACCGCGCTTTTTCTCCGCGATCAGACGATCAAGAATCCCGTCACGCTCCGACTCATCCAGCGCGTAGTAGATCTCTTTGCCCAGGTCGATCCGGTACAGCGGCGGCATTGCAACGTAGACGTGGCCCGCGTCCACCAGCGGGCGGAAATGCTGGACGAATAACGCACAAAGCAACGTTGCGATGTGCAGGCCGTCGGAGTCGGCGTCGGCGAGAATACAAATCTTGCCGTAACGCAGCTGGCTGATGTCGGCCACACCCGGGTCAACGCCGATGGCCACGGCGATGTTGTGCACTTCCTGGCTGGCGAGCACTTCACCGCCATCGACTTCCCAGGTATTAAGGATCTTGCCGCGCAACGGCAAGATCGCTTGAAACTCTTTGTCTCGCGCCTGTTTGGCCGAACCGCCAGCGGAGTCGCCTTCGACCAGAAACAGCTCGGAACGCATCGGGTCCTGTCCGGCGCAGTCGGCCAGCTTGCCAGGCAGCGCGGGGCCTTGAGTGACGCGTTTACGCTCAACCTTCTTGCTGGCCTTAAGGCGACGACCAGCGTTGTTGATCGCCAATTCCGCCAACTGCATACCGAGTTCGGAGTGCGTATTGAGCCACAGGCTAAATGCGTCCTTGACCACGCCAGAGACGAACGCCGCCGCTTCACGCGATGACAGCCGCTCTTTGGTCTGGCCGGAGAATTGCGGCTCCTGCATTTTCATCGACAGGACGAACGCGATCTTCTCCCAGACGTCTTCGGGCGCCAGTTTGACGCCACGCGGCAGCAGGTTGCGGAACTCGCAAAACTCGCGCATCGCGTCAAGTAAACCCTGGCGCAGGCCGTTGACGTGGGTCCCGCCCTGCTGGGTAGGAATCAGGTTGACGTAGCTTTCCTGAACGCTGTCGCCACCCTCGGGCAACCAGAGCAAAGCCCAATCGATGGCTTCTTTATTACCGGCGAAACTGCCGCAGAATGGTTCATCCGGTAGACGCAAAAACTCGCTGACCGAATCTTGCAGGTAAGAACGCAAGCCGTCTTCGAAATGCCACTCGATTTTCTCGCCGGTGGCTTTGTCTTCGAAGCTGACCAACAGCCCCGGGCACAATACCGCCTTGGCTTTGAGCACATGCTTGAGGCGGCTGACAGAGAATTTCGGCGTGTCGAAATATTTAGGGTCCGGAGCGAAGTACACGCTGGTCCCGGTATTGCGTTTACCAACCGTGCCGATAACCGCCAGTTCGCTGGCTTTGTAGCCGTCAGCGAAGGTCATTTCGTATTCGTTGCCGTCGCGTTTGACCCGGACCCGAACATGGTTCGAGAGCGCGTTCACCACGGAAATCCCCACGCCGTGCAGGCCGCCTGAGAACTGGTAGTTCTTGTTCGAGAACTTGCCGCCCGCGTGCAGTTTGGTCAGGATCAGCTCGACGCCAGACACACCCTCTTCCGGGTGAATGTCCACCGGCATACCGCGACCGTCATCGGACACTTCCAGCGAGTTGTCGGCGTGAAGAATGACCTGCACCGATTTCGCATGCCCGGCAAGGGCTTCATCGACGCTGTTGTCGATAACTTCCTGGGCGAGGTGGTTCGGCCGCGTGGTGTCGGTGTACATGCCCGGGCGTTTGCGTACCGGGTCGAGGCCCGAGAGGACTTCGATGGCGTCTGCGTTATAAGAGCTAGCGCTGGGATTGGCCATGGGGTCTCGTCATCAGTCGTTCGTGAAATTTCGGAATATCAGTCAATTGATTACAGGTGTTACAGCACAGAACGATCAATCGCCTGGAGCAGCGCCGGGGCAAAGCCTGCAAAACCCAGCAACGCCGGCAACTGCTCGGTAAAGCCCTGAAAGCTGTGATCGCCGCCAGGCTGAATGCGCAAGGCGCACGCTCGGTAATAGGACTGGGCACTGCGGTAGTCCAGGGTTTCATCACCTGTCTGCAACCACACCTGGAAGCGCAACGGATCCTGCGGGGCGGGCACTTCCAGTTCGGCGAGAGCCTGCACATGGTCGTGGGTCAACTCCCAGCTTTCACCGCTGTAAAGATTCTGTTGGGTACCGATATACCCGTCGAACAGCCGATGTGGCATGACTGCCGGGTTGATCAGCAGAGCCTTGAGGCCATGGCGCTCAGCCAAGTGAGTGGCATAGTAGCCGCCGAGGGAGCTGCCGACCAGCAGCGGTCGACCCAGCTCGGTGATCAATGCGTCGAGCTGAGCAATCGCCTGACGCGGGTGATGATGCAGCTCCGGCACCCGCAAATGCTCATCGAGGCCAAGCGTTTGCATCAAGGTCGACAACTGGCTGGCCTTCTTTGAGCGCGGCGAGCTGTTCAAACCATGGATATACAACAGTGTGGATGGTTCGCCGGTCACATTCCCTCCTGAAACTTTTGAGCGCAAGCAAAGACGCGCAGTTTACAGGGACTGCCGCCCGTTGACTCGCCTTCAGACATTTCCCACTCAAATCAGGACGGATCGCTCAATAACCTCGGCCACTGTAATCCACGTCAAAGGCCAGCCCCTCTACCCGCGACACACCGGTTTCAAGGCGGCCGTCTGCGTGCAGACGCAACCAGCGGTAGCCTGGCGCGGTGCTGTCGACCTTGAACTCGACACTGCCCGGTGCAAACTGAATGCAGGTGGACGGTGAGGCCAGCAGCCGTACGCCATTGCGCAGCTGGTCGTATTCCTGATGGACATGGCCCCAGAGTACAGCGCGCACCTGCGGGAATCGATCAAGCACGGCAAACAGCGCCTCGGGGTTACGCAGGCCGATGGGGTCCATCCAGGCACAACCGATGTTCACTGGATTGTGGTGCAGGCACACCAGATGGTGGCGATCAGGCTCTTCACTCAGGGACTGCGCCAACAGCTGCAATTGCTGATCCTGCAAATACCCCGGCACCGAACCAGGCACCGAAGAGTCCAGCAGGGTGATACGCCAATGGCCGAGATCGATGATCGGCGCGAGAAAATCGCTCTGCCGCGCAGCCTCGGTCATCGCCGGCACCTCATCGTGATTCCCGGGAAACCAACGCGCCGGTGCCTGAATCCGCCCACTGGCCTGACGAAACGCCTGGTAGGACTCAAGACTGCCGTCCTGGGACAAATCACCGCTGGCGATCAGCAGGTCGATCTGCGACTGCTCAGCCAGGACGCACTCAATCACCTTGTTCAGGCTTTCAAAGGTACTCATGCCCAGCAGCTTTTCGTCTGCATTGGCAAACAAATGGCTGTCGGTTAGCTGGACCAGCAGGACTGAAGAATCGGCGATAGGGCTGGGGGGGCTCGGCAAGGCCATCTCCTTGAGCGGGGTCTGCGACGATTATGGCGGCCGATGGTAGAGGCGGCAAACCTGTCCAACGATTCGGCTTACATTTGAGGGGATATCAAAATCTGCATTACATCGACTTATCTCTGACAGACAACCAGACATAGCGTGCAAGACTCTTTCCCTCACATGGAGGCCGAACAATGAGGGTAACGAGCGGACATAGCCAGCAAAGTTCATTCCAGATATGTCTACACGGCAACGCAGAACAAGACGCCGGCTATATTGAAATCTCCCCCATAACACTGAGATTTACCCATGCACGGATGCGCCCTGAATCGCCTTTGCCACTCCAACATCGATGTTCAACTCATGCGCTGGACGCTCGTGTTGATTTTTGCATTGTTTGGTTACACCAAATGGTTCCCTTACGAGGCACAATCGCTGATCCCGCTGATGTCTAACAGCGCGCTATTCTCATGGCTGTACCCGGCCTTTGGCGTGCAAGGCGCAAGCTATGCGCTGGGCGTGGCCGAATGGGCCATTGGCTTGGGATTGGTGGTCGGAGCCTGGATGCCAAGGGTTTCTGTCGTCGCAGCCGCGGCCTCCGTCGTCACGTTCCTCACTACCTTGACACTCATCATTTCTACACCAAGTGGATGGGAAGCATCTGCTGGCGGTTTCCCTGCCATGGGCAGCGCTACCTCTTTCCTTATTAAAGACGCTGTACTGTTGGCCGCATCATTTAGTCTGTTCAAGCATGATTTGATCGCCGTCCGCAGTGCCCCCACAAAACAGTAAGTCTGTAATGGATTCACGTCACTTCAGCGCGCGACAGGGGAAAACTCCCCGCGCGTAGCTGTTTAATAGAGCCCTTCCACAGCCGCCTTAGCGCACCACTTCAAACTCATGCCCGCACGCCAGGCAATGGCTCAGCCACTCCCCAAGAAACAGGTTGAGCTGGGCTTTTTCATCCGGCTGGTGCATGGCGGCATTGGGATAAGGGTAGATGCCGCGAAACCGGCGGGCATGTTCGGCGCCGATGACTTCGGCCATGCGGGCGTCGTGATAGACCTGCACTTCGAGCTTGGGCACCGGCAGCCACGGCAGGCTGTGTTCCTGACGCACTTGCAGGGTGGTGGTGTACGGACAATCGAGCAGCACTTCGACGGCCAGCACACCGAGCATTTGATCGCCCTGGGTGACGGCCACCCGACGCGAGCGTTGCTGGTTGCGCATGTCGGGGAGCAATCGCATCAAGCGCGCATAGTTGGCCTCGCAGGCCGCTTGCAGCCCGACAAGGTCAACACGGTAGCGCTCGCGCACAAGGTTCACGACCATTGCCCCCTGACTTCAGTACGGTTCAATGCCAGCCATTGCAATGCAATAAGAGTGGCCGCGTTGAAAATTCGTCCATCACGTACGGCCTGTAGCGCATCGTCCAGCGACCACACCGTCACGCGAATATCCTCGCCTTCCGCTTCCAGCCCGTGTAACCCTCCCGCCCCTCGCTTTCGCAATGCCCCAAGTACAGGTGAACGTATTCACTGCTGCCACCCGGCGATGGAAAGTACTTGGTGATCGGCAACATCGCACTGAAAGTAAGTCCAGCTTCCTCTTCTGCCTCGCGGTGGGCAACCTCTTCTGGTTCCTCGTCCTTGTCGATCAGACCGGCCACCAGCTCAATCAACCACGGGTTATCGACCTTGCCCAGTGCACCGACTCGAAACTGCTCAATCAGGACCACCTCGTCGCGCTTGGCATCGTAGGGCAGCACGCACACCGCATCGTGACGAACAAACAACTCACGGCTGATTTCGTTGCTCATGCCGCCACCGAAAAGCTCGTGGCGCAGGTGCATGCGGTCGAGGCGGTAAAAACCCTTGAAGCAGTTTTCACGCTTCGTAATTGCCACCGCCACCGGGACGGATCTGGTCGTATCACTCATATAGTTCTCGCTACTGGCCCACGTCGACTTCGCGCCATCCTAGCGCGGTCTTTCACCGGATGCAGCCCTTTAAACCAGTCATTGGGGCAACCGGGGTAGACGGCCAGGTCGCAAACAACTTCTAATTAGCCTAGTGGCGAACTGATGGGGCTGCTTGCAGTCGAAACACGTCAACTCGCTTTTTTTGTTACTGCCAAGGATCAACATGTCAATTTTGAGGATCACTTCGCTCGCGTGCATCGCACTGATGCTGGGCGCCTGCCAGAGCCTGTTCCAGCCCGACATGCGTGCACCGCTTGAAGTCCGGCGTGATGCCTCGGAACAGATCAAGCCGGGCTGCACCGTGGCTGACTGCCCACTGGTGAACGTCGATACGGTGCATTTTCAGAGCGAGCCGACGCTCGACAGTCTTGTCGAGAAGTCCTTGCTGAAAATGACCCGTACCTCGCCGAACGCACCGTTGCCGGTGTCGCTCAAAGTCTATGAAGAACAATTCCTGCGTGAAGCGCAAAGCCACAACGGCAGCTATCTGCAAGCCAAGGTACGCGACCAGCATGACGGTCTGGTGATTGTCGAACTGTCCAGTTATCTGGACACCGGTGACGAACAGGGAACACCCGGTCGCGGATTCATCAACTACTCCCGTCAGCAACACAGAGCACTGACCCTGCAAGACATGCTTTTACCGGGCCAGGAAGAGGCATTCTGGCTGACAGCGCAGCAAGCCCACAAAGAATGGATGATCAACACCCGGTTCACTCAGGACCCCGCGTTCGTGAAGACGTGGCCGTTCCAGAAAACCCCTAACGTCGCCCTGACCTCTGGCGGAGTCATTCTAAAATACGAGGTGGCGACGATTGCCCCTTATGCCAACGGCCACATTGAGCTGAAGATGTCTTACCTTCAGCTCAATGGCATCCTCAAGCCGGAACTGTTCCCGCGCCGCGGTTGAATGTCTGACCCAGCAACAGTTGCAGCACGCCAGCCACAATCAGGGCTGGCAGTGTTGCACCCACGTCAGGGTACATGTTGGCCAGCAGGTGATAGGTGCTGACGCCACCCAGCCAGGCCAACAGCGTCATCCCGCGAAAGCCTACTGTTGCCATCTGGCTGCGGCGGCGACGCTGGATGAAGTGGTCCACCAACACCACACCGAACAACGGTGCGAACACCGAGCCGATCAGCAGCAGGAAGTTCTGGTACTGCGCCAGCGGTGCAAAGCAGGCGATCAGGGTGCAGATCACACCGATGGCCAATGCCAGATGCTCTACCTTCAAACGCAGCAGAATCCCGCTGGACACCGCCGCCGAGTGAATATCGGCGAACGCGTTTTCTGACTCGTCGAGCAGAATCAGCAACAGTGGAATACCCAGTCCGGCACCGGCCAACGCCAGCAGCAACGCATTGATTTCACCGCTCGGCGCGAACGCCAGGGTGTAGGCAACGCCCAGGCTCATCAGCCAGAAATTGCCGATAAAGAAGCCCAGCGCTGTGCCGCCAAAGACACTTTTGGCGCGTTTGCCGAACCGCGAGTAGTCGGCGATCAATGGCAGCCAGGACAACGGCATGGCAATGGCGATATCAAAACCCACGGCAAACGGCATCGAACCGTCACCGGCACGCGACCAGAGTGCGGACAAGTCGGTTTTGGTCAGCAGGTTCCAAGTCAACCACACACACGCAGCCAACAGTAGCCAGATGCCCCACTTGCGCAGTATCTGACGGACGAAAGTCAGCGGTCCGCTGACCGCCAGCAAGGTGGCCAGCGCGCCGAAGAACAACGTCCAGAGCAGAGGGTTAGCCCATAGACTGCCCTCGGCAAACGCACGCGCGCCCAGCAGACTGGCGGCGTCACGCATGATGATGATCTCGAAAGCGCCCCAACCCACCAATTGCAGCAGGTTCAGCACCGCTGGCAGCGACGCGCCACGGGTGCCAAGGCTGAGCTTGAGCGCGGCCATGGCCGAAAGCCCGGTATCGCTACCGATCACACCAACGGCGGCCAGCAGCAAAACGCCGACGAGGGTGCCAAGAAAAATCGCCAGCAGTGACCCTGACAAGCCCAGCCCCGGCGCCAGCAACGCGCCGGTTTGCAGGACCATCAGGCCAATGCCGAGGGAAAACCACAGGGAAAACAAATCACGACCGCCGAACACACGCTTGCCCGCAGGCACCGCGACGTCGGGGGAATAGGTATTGGTTGAAGGGTTCACGGGGTTATCTCAGAGGAGCAGATGATAGGGGTTAACCCTTTGTTTTTTTGGTGCCTTGCCTGACCTCTTCGCGGATGCGGGGTGTCAGACACCCCGCATTCAGGCCAAAAGACTTAAACTTTTTTGTACAGCTGACTGCCTTCCTGCTTGAAGCGCTCGGCCTGTTCTCGCAGGCCCTCCTGCACGGCCGCATCCACGGTTTCGATGTGCTGGTTGGCGGCGTATATCCGAACTTCCTGGGTAATTTTCATCGAGCAGAACTTCGGTCCGCACATGGAGCAGAAGTGCGCGACCTTGGCCGAGTCCTTCGGCAGGGTTTCGTCATGATACGAGCGTGCGGTATCAGGATCGAGGCCGAGGTTGAACTGGTCCTCCCAACGAAACTCGAAGCGCGCCTTGCTCAAGGCATTGTCGCGAATCTGCGCGCCAGGGTGCCCTTTGGCCAGGTCCGCCGCGTGGGCCGCGATTTTATAGGTAATGATCCCGGTCTTCACGTCATCCTTGTTCGGCAAGCCCAAATGTTCTTTAGGCGTGACGTAGCAGAGCATGGCGCAACCGAACCAGCCGATCATGGCCGCACCGATGCCCGAGGTGATGTGGTCGTAACCCGGTGCGATGTCGGTGGTCAACGGCCCGAGGGTGTAGAACGGCGCCTCGTCACAGCATTCCAGCTGCTTGTCCATGTTCTCTTTGATCAGCTGCATCGGGACATGGCCCGGGCCTTCGATCATGGTCTGCACGTCATGCTTCCAGGCAATCTTGGTCAGCTCGCCGAGGGTTTCCAGCTCGCCGAATTGCGCCGCATCGTTGGCATCGGCAATCGAGCCCGGACGCAGGCCGTCGCCCAGCGAGAAGCTGACGTCGTAGGCCTTCATGATTTCGCAAATGTCTTCGAAATGGGTGTACAGGAAGTTTTCCTGGTGATGCGCAAGGCACCACTTGGCCATGATCGAACCACCACGGCTCACAATCCCGGTCACGCGTTTGGCGGTCAGCGGTACATACCGCAACAGCACGCCAGCGTGAATGGTGAAGTAGTCGACGCCCTGCTCGGCTTGCTCGATCAAGGTGTCGCGGAACAGCTCCCAGGTCAGGTCCTCAGCCGCGCCGTCGACTTTTTCCAGCGCCTGATAAATCGGCACGGTGCCGATCGGGACCGGCGAATTACGGATGATCCATTCGCGGGTTTCGTGAATGTGTTTGCCGGTGGACAGGTCCATGACAGTGTCAGAACCCCAGCGGATGCCCCAGGTCAGTTTGGCGACTTCTTCTTCGATGGAAGAACCCAGCGCGCTGTTGCCGATGTTGCCGTTGATCTTCACCAGGAAGTTACGGCCGATGATCATCGGTTCCAGTTCAACGTGGTTGATGTTGGCCGGAATGATCGCGCGACCGCGGGCGATTTCGTCACGGACGAATTCAGCGGTGATTTCTTTCGGGACACTGGCGCCGAAGCTGTGACCCGCGTGCTGCGGAGTCAGCAGACCGGCGGCGCGGGCTTCCTGAAGTTTCATGTTTTCGCGGATGGCGACGTATTCCATCTCGGCGGTGATGATGCCCTGACGCGCATAGTGCATCTGGCTTACGTTGGCGCCGGCCTTGGCCCGGCGCGGGTTGCGCACATGGGCGAAGCGCAGGGCTGTCAGTTCGGCATCGCTCAGACGTTCCTGGCCAAAGTTGGAGCTCAGCCCCGCCAGGCGCTCGGTGTCGTTACGCGACTCAATCCACGGCGAACGGATGTCTGCCAGGCCTTTGCGCACGTCGATGATCACGTTGGGATCGGTGTAAGGGCCCGAGGTGTCATAAATAACCACTGGCGCGTTGATCTCGCCGCCAAAGTCGGTGGGCGTCACATCCAGAGTCACTTCACGCATCGGCACAAGAATGTCCGGGCGCGAACCCTGAACATAGATTTTTTGCGAGCGGGTAAAGGGCTGCACTGACCCCGAGTCGACCTTGGCCGAATCGCTCAAATTGGTGGCGTCTTTTAGTTTTTTACTCATCACGGGCACTCCAGGCATCATCCAGCGGCGGATTAATTGTCGGAGCAAACCTGAATGACACGGACGCACCAAGGCTGGCGCTGAGTATAGAAAGGAGGCGTACTGTTCATTTATTGAACAATCGACCCCGGACGACACTCAAGAGGACTCGCCGGGAGACGAGAAATCTTGTTCCCTACGCAGGCGTTAACCTGATCAGGTTCAACGGGATCCGGATTAACCGATCTCAGCCTCATAGCAAGGCACCCCGACAAGAACCCGACCAGTCTAGTGCAAGATATGGACAGAACGCCAACTTCCTCTTATATCGTTCGATAAATGGCGGATATACAGGATTGTTGTGAGCAACCCCGAGAACTACACTCGCTGCGTTGCGGATCGTGCCCCGTAGCAGCGATCTTCACATCCTCATTGCACTATCAACTCTAGGGAACGTCTCATGCTGCGCAAACTTTCACTGGCGCTTGCCGTGTCTTGTGCTTCCAACGGAATGGCCTGGGCAGCAGACGCGCCCATACCGACCAAGACCGGCCTGGTCAACGTGTACCAGGATGCCGTGAATAACAACGCAGACCTGGCTGCCGCTATCGCTGATTACTCGGCCCGCAAGGAAATCGTGCCCCAGGCTCGCGCCGGTCTGCTGCCTAACCTGTCTGCAGGCGCGGGTGTCAGCAATACCCGCACTCAAATGGATCAGCCCTCAATGACCGCTACCCGTAGCGGCACGGCCTATCAAGCAACATTGAGCCAGCCCATCTTCCGCGCGGATCGCTGGTTCCAGTTACAGGCCGCCAAGGCCGTCAACGAGCAGGCGGCGCTGGAGCTTTCCGCGACCGAGCAGAACCTCATTTTGCAGAGTGCGCAAGACTACTTCGAGGTCCTGCGCGCCCAGGACACCCTGGCCTCGACCAAGGCTGAAGAAGCCGCGTTCAAGCGCCAACTGGATCAAGCCAACGAGCGCTTTGACGTTGGCCTGTCGGACAAGACCGACGTACTGCAATCCCAAGCCAGTTACGACACAGCGCGCGCCAACCGAATCGCCGCCAAGCGTCGGGTAGACGATGCGTTCGAGGCGCTGGTGACCTTGACCAACCGCGACTACAACGCCATCGAAGGCATCGTCCACACCCTGCCCGTGTTGGCGCCAACGCCCAACGATGCCAAAGCCTGGGTCGACACCGCGTCGCAACAGAACCTGAACCTGCTTGCCAGTAACTACGCGGTGAGCGCCGCTGAAGAAACCCTGCGCCAACGCAAAGCCGGGCATGCGCCGACTCTCGATGCGGTCGCTTCGTACAAGCGCGGGGATAACGACGCGCTGGGTTTCAGCAACCCCAACTTCACGGGTCAGAATTATGGCGGCAACGTCGAACAACGCAGCGTTGGCGTTGAGTTGAACATTCCGATCTACAGTGGTGGCTTGACCAGTTCACAAGTGCGTGAAGCCTATGCACGCCTGAGCCAGATCGAGCAGCGCCGCGAAGCCTTGCGTCGTCAGGTCGTGGAAAATACCCGCAACCTGCACCGCGCCGTGAACACCGATGTCGAACAGGTTCAGGCACGCAAACAATCGATCATTTCCAACCAAAGTGCACTGGAAGCGACCGAAGTCGGTTATCAGGTCGGGACGCGCAATATCGTCGATGTGCTCGACGCCCAGCGCCAGCTGTACAACTCGGTGCGTTTATACAACAACACGCGCTATGACTACCTCATCGACAACCTGCGCTTGAAGCAGGCGGCGGGCACGCTGAGCCCGGCTGACTTGCAGGGGTTGTCGCGCTACCTCAAAGCCGACTACAACCCGGACAAAGACTTCCTGCCACCAGACCTGGCGAAGGCGGCACAGAAAAACCTGGAGAAGCCTTTGGAGTATTGACGGCCTTCCCCACAGAGGCTTGCGACGGCCTTACAGCTTCGCCACCCGCGCCAACATTGCCAGTAACCGCTGCAAAGCGCCCTGATTGGCACGCATCACTGTCAGGCCGGCATCGGCCATGATGCGCGCCAACTGCGGCTGATCGAACAGGCGCTGCACCGCGACCGCCAGCCCCGCCACATCACTCACTTCTTCCAACGCGCCAGCCTGACGCAGCAGCGCAGCGATTTCCAGAAAGTTGAACAGGTGCGGGCCGCTCAAGACCGGCTTGGCCAATGCCGCAGGTTCCAGCAGGTTGTGCCCGCCATTGGGCACCAGGCTGCCGCCGACAAACGCGCAATCGGCCAACGCGTACAGAAACAGCAGTTCACCCATGGTGTCACCCAGCAACACCGACGTGGTTGACGTCACCGCTTGCGCCGTCGAGCGACGAACCGTCTCGAAGCCTTGCTGCTGGCATAAATCGTAAACGCTGTTGAAGCGCTCGGGGTGACGCGGGACCAGGATCAGCAACGCATCGGGATGGCGGAGGAGCAACTGACGGTGCGCCGCCAACACGGTTTCATCTTCGCCGGCGTGGGTACTGGCCGCGATCCATGTCGGGCGCTGGCGCGTGTGCCATTGCTCACGCAGCTCAGCGGCGCGCATCAACAGCTGCGGGTCGATGCTCAAGTCGAACTTGATCGAACCTGTCACTTCTACGCAATCGCGCCGCGCCCCCAGATCGAGAAAGCGTTGGGCCTCGGTTTCGGTCTGCACGGCGAATCCGCTCATTTCGGCAAGCATCGGTCGGGTCAGCTTGGTGAAACGCCCATAACCGCGTGCCGAGCGCTCTGACAGTCGGGCGTTGGCCAGGACTACCGGGATACCGCGCCTGGCGCATTGGTGAATGTGGTTGGGCCACAGTTCGGTTTCCATGATGACCCCGAGCCGAGGCGCGACATGATCGAGAAAACGTCCGGCTGCCCAAGGCAAATCGTAGGGTAGATAACAATGCTGAATGCGCGGCTCGTCAGCGAACAGCGCCTTGATCCGCTCCGAACCGGTCGGCGTCATGCAGGTCACAGTGATCGGTAACTGTGGATAACGCGTCAGCAAGGCGCGAATCATCGGCGCCGCTGCGATGCTTTCACCCACCGACACTGCATGCACCCAAATGCCGCCGCGCTGCATGGGCGGCAGACCGAACGAAAACCGCTCGCTGACTCGCTGCGCGTACGCCGGGGCTTTGCGCGCCCGCAACCACAGGCGCAGCGCGACAAGAGGTAAACCGAGATGAAACAGCAGGGTATAAAGAGTTCTATTCATGGCGGCGGAGTTTATCAGCCAATCGCCTGCAAATGCCGGGCAAAGCATTCGGCCAGCCACCGGGCCGCCGGACCAAGTGGTTCGTCACGGCGCCAGACCATCTCCACCACCAGGGCCGGCGGGGTCCAGTCGCTGATCAGCTCGACCATCTGATGCTGGTAAGCCGGGTACTGCACCACATGCCGGGGCAACCAGGCCCAGCCGAGGCCACGCATGAGCAATTCAGCCATCACGTAAAAGCTGTCGGCACGCCAGACCTGTGCACTGATGGGTTCGCCACCGGGATAGCCGCTTTGCTGAGGCGCGATCAATAGCTGCCGATGGCGCCCCAACTGCTGACGACTGACCCGTGACGCGTTGACCAATGGATGCCCCACTGCACAGACCGTGACCATTTCGACGCTGCCCAGCACCCGGCGTTCCAGAGCTTCGGGCATCTGCTCATGATGAAACAGCAGCCCGAGATCGGCGCGGCGCTCCACCAGTTTGCGCGCCACATCACCTTGGGCGCCGCTGGCCAGTTGCACCTCCAGACCGGGAAACTGTTCAGCCAGCGCCTCCAGGCTGTCCAGCACCGGTTGATAAGGCATGGCTTCGTCATGCGCCAGTCGCAAGCGGGCCTCTTCGCCACGCATCAAGGCCAGTGCCCGACCGTCCAGACGCTCACACTGGCGCAACAGCTCTCGCGCTTCTTCGAGCAACGCACTACCGGCTTCGGTCAAGCGTGGCTGACGGCCACTGCTGCGGTCGAACAGGCTGACTCCCAGATCAGCCTCCAACAGCGCGATACCACTGCTGACCGCCGATTGTGCGCGCTGCAGATCACGCGCCACGGCCGAAAACGAGCGCTGTTCGGCTACGCTGACGAATAAACGAATTTGCTCGAGGTTCCATTGCAAAGCACACCAACCTATCGCTCAGAAAGATAGGTAATGACTTTACCCCATCCAAGCAATCTCTAGAATGCGTGGCTAATGAAGAGGAATCCCGTCATGACCGCCTACTACTATCTGGCCATCGCCATCTGCGCAGAAGTTATCGCTACCGTCTCGATGAAAGCGGTCAAAGGCATCAGCACGCCACTGCCATTGCTGCTGGTGATCGTGGGTTACGCCATTGCGTTCTGGATGCTGACGCTGGTAGTGCGCAGCATTCCGGTGGGGGTCGCGTATGCGGTCTGGGCGGGCATGGGCATCGTCATGGTAAGCATCGCCGCGCTGTTCATTTACGGGCAGAAACTCGACGTGCCCGCGATGCTTGGCATGGGCCTGATCGTCCTCGGCGTGGTGGTGATTCAACTGTTCTCGAAAACCGCCGGGCATTGAAAACGCGATCCCCTATAATGGCGACATCCGTTTAGCCACCGAGGTCGCTCATGCCATCTGCGCTCACTCCATCCCCTATGACCACTGACGTCCTGATCGTCGGCGCCGGTGTTGCCGGTCTTTGGCTCAATGCGCGCCTGCGCCGTCAAGGGTTCTCGACCGTTTTGGTGGAAAGCGCCAGCCTCGGCGGCGGGCAAAGTACAAAGTCTCAGGGGATCATCCACGGCGGCGCCAAATATGCGCTGCACGGCGCACTGAGCGGTGCTTCCGAAGCGATTGCCGACATGCCGCGTCGCTGGCGTGATGCGCTCGCGGGCAAAGGCGAGCTGGACCTGTCTGGCGTACGCTTGCTGTCCGAAGCGCATTACTTATGGTCACCCGGCACCCTCGCCGGCAACCTCACCAGTTTTTTCGCCAGCAAGGCCGTACGCGGCAGGGTCGATCACGTCACCGGCAATGACCTGCCTCCGGCGCTGCAGAATCCCGGGTTCAAGGGCAAGGTCTATCGACTGGCCGAACTGGTGATCGACGTGCCCAGTCTGGTCGAGCGTCTCGCCGAACTGTCCGGCGACAGCCTGCTGGCGGGCACAAAAATCGAACCCCTGTTCGAAGGTGAAGATCTGATCGGCCTGCGGGTCGATGGCCGCGAGATCCTCGCCCAGCGTGTGGTTTTGAGCGCGGGCGCGGGTAACGCCGAGCTGCTGAAGTCCATGGGGCTGTCCCATCCCCCTATGCAACGCCGCCCGCTGCATATGGTGTTGGTCAAAGGACCGACCTTGAAGCCCTTGTATGCCCATTGCCTGGGCGGCGGGCCGAAACCTCGGGTCACCGTCACCACCCACCCCGCAGCCGATGGCCAATGGGTCTGGTACCTGGGAGGGGATCTGGCCGAAGCTGAGGGCGTCGCCCGCGAACCCGAGGCTCAGATCGCTGCGGCCAAAAAAGAACTCGGCAACTTGCTGCCGTGGGTCGACCTCAGCCAGGCGCAATGGGCGACCTTGCGTATTGATCGGGCCGAACCGGCGCAGTCCGGCCTGGTGCGCCCGGACAACGCCTATCTTTCCGTGCAACAACGCCTGATGGTGGGCTGGCCGACCAAGCTGGCGCTGGCCCCTGACTTTGCTGATCGGGTATTGGCCGCACTGGCCCGCGACGGTGTCCATCCGACACCGCAGTCGCCAGCCGTCGGCCTGCCGAAACCGCCCATGGCCCAACCGATTTGGGATCAACTGCTGCCATGAAAACCCTGCATGAACTGCACCGCCCGCTCGGCAGTACCGGTCTGCGTGTTTCGCCACTGGGACTGGGCACCGTCAAGCTCGGCCGTGATCAAGGGGTCAAATACCCCAACGGTTTCACGATCCCCGATGATCGAGAAGCACAGATGCTGCTCAAGCTGGCTCGCGATCTGGGCATCAACCTGATCGACACGGCCCCCGCCTACGGCACCAGCGAAGAGCGCCTGGGCCCATTGCTGCGAGGGCAGCGTCAAGAATGGGTGATTGTCAGCAAAGTCGGCGAGGAGTTCGAGGGCGGCCAATCGCGCCACGACTTCAGTGCCGAACACACGCGGCTGTCGGTGGAGCGCAGCCTCAAGCGCCTTGAGACTGACTTCATCGACCTAGTGCTGGTCCATTCCGACGGCAATGATTTGGCCGTGCTCAACGATTCCGGTGTGTATCAAGCACTGGCCGAACTCAAGCAGCAAGGCAAGATTCGCGGCTACGGTTTTTCCGGAAAAACTGTCGAAGGCGGCCTGCTGGCGTTGCGCGAAGGCGATTGCGCGATGGTCACCTACAATCTCAACGAACAAAGTGAAAAGCCGGTACTGGACTACGCCGCCAGCCATGGCAAAGCCATCCTGGTGAAGAAGGCGCTGGCCAGCGGTCATGTGTGCCTGAGCCCCGGCGTGGACCCGGTGCAGGCCAGCTTCGAGTTGCTGTTTGCCCATCCGGGTGTCGCCAGTGCTATTGTCGGGACTATTAATCCGCTGCACCTGGCCCATAACGTGGCGACTGCCGCCGCCGTGATTCGCCGTCAAACCTGATTCAGGCGGCGGCCGACCCCAACGCAAGAAGGAGCCGACATGCCGCGAACGTTGATTCGAAAAAACCCCAACAACTTTAAAACCCTGCCGCTCGCTGTCGAAGCCACTCCCGAAGGCCTGAATTACCAGAGCATCGGGATGCCGTTGAATTTCGCCCAGACCCTGCAACGTCGACGCAAGATCGAAGTGGCCGATGTGGAACGCTTTTCTGTGGAGCTGGCCAACCTCGGGGTGTCGGTGCGCTTGACCCTGAACTGGCAGAACCGCGATTACTGGGTGCTGGTCAGACAGCGTCGGCGAGACCGTGGCGATGTCGTACTGAAATTGATTTCCGGCTACGTGCCCGCGCACGAATTGAATCTGCCACTGCACACCGCCATTCAGGAAGTCGCTGAAGAGTGCTTGATCGAAACCCCGCAAGGCTGGCTGAGCGGACGCTTCAATGACACCTGGCTGCCTGCGCCCTATGCCTCGGCGCTGCATTACCGCGAAGCCCTGCCTTTTCGTTTAAGCCCGCTGTCCGGTGCTGCCAGACCCGTGCGCTGCGGGAGCATGCCCCTGATTGAGCGCCCGCGTGCTTACGTGCACCTGCCGACGTCGTCTCTGCAGCTGATTTACGACATGCGTCTGGAAGTGCCCAAAGAAGCGCGGCCAATGAGCCTGTTTCACGTTGATGAGAGCCTGGAAAACGATCAGTTGGTGGCACGACTCAACCGCAGCCGCCCCGACCTGTACCTGATGCCCCTGGAAAATGGCTTGCCCAAACCCGAGCTGTACACCCTCAAGCGCGACAAGCTGCAACCGGCCAGCACCCGCGGCCTGTACCTGGCCGAAAGTTTTGCACCGCAGGAAGGTTGGGTTGTGCGTGATGAGCGGATTCGCTGGAAGGATTGGCTCCGGCAACAGGGTTTGACCCCAGCGCCAAAGAAGACCGGCCTCAAGCGCCTGACGAGCAAAGCCCGGCAATTGATCGACCTTGCCCGAAGCACCCTGAGCAAGTGATCCCACAGATTGGCGTCTCACCTGTAGGAGTTGCCGAAGGCTGCGGAGCAGTCGCAGTGCGGGAGCAATCGGAACGCGCAGTCTTATTCGCGATGGAGGCGTCAGCACGGCTGACGCCTCCCCCCATCACTGCCTGCGAATTTTCTCGACGATAGCGGTGGTCGAACTATTGGCAACCAGCCCCAACACCTTCACCTTGCCACCATAGGCTTCAACGATTTCAGCACCGACCACTTGATCGATGCCGTAATCCCCGCCCTTGACCAACACGTCAGGCTTGACGTGGGACAGGAGGTTTTCCGGGGTGTCCTCAGGAAAGCTGATCACCCAATCCACAGCGCCCAATCCCGCCAGCACAGCCATGCGTCGGTCGACACTATTAATCGGCCGTCCAGGCCCTTTCAGGCGGCTGACAGACGAATCATCATTGACCGCAACGATCAGCCGATCGCCTTGCGCGCGCGCCTGCTCCAGGTAGGTCACATGCCCGGCATGGAGAATATCGAAACAGCCGTTGGTGAAGACGATCGATTCTTTGTGCGCACGCGCATCGTCGATTGCCAGGAGCAATTGATCGAGGCTCAACACCCCACGCTCCGAGCCTTCTTCACGCTGGATCGCACGACGCAACTCCGGCGCGCTGATAGCGGCTGTACCCAGCTTGCCGACCACGATGCCGGCGGCCAGATTGGCCAGCGCAACGGCGTGCGGCAGCTCTTCACCGGCAGCAATCGCCGCCGCCAAGGTAGAAATAACGGTATCGCCCGCACCCGTGACGTCAAACACTTCACGAGCACGCGCCGGCAAATGAAGGGCCGGACAGTCAGGACGCAACAGGGTCATGCCGTGTTCGCCACGGGTCACCAGCAATGCACCCAGCTCCAGCTCACTCATCAACTTCGCGCCCTTGGCGACCAGTTCAGCCTCATCGGAGCAATGGCCGACAATGACTTCGAATTCACTGAGGTTCGGCGTAAGCACGCTGACGCCGCGGTAGATCGCAAAATCCTTACCTTTAGGGTCAGCAAGGACAGGGATACCCCGAGCACGCGCAGCCTGAATCAATACTTGATGGTTTTTCAGCGCGCCTTTGCCGTAATCGGACAGCACCAGCACTTTGATGCCGTCGAGCATGTCTTCGACATCTGCGCTCAGCGCCAAGGCATCGGTGGCAAACGGTTCTTCGAAGTCGATACGCAGCAACTGCTGGTGACGACTCATGACCCGCAGTTTAACGATGGTCGGTTGATGGGCGATGCGCTGAAAACGTGCGGTCACACCCGCCGCTTTCAGGCTATTGGCCAGACTTTCGGCCGCCTCATCTTCCCCGGTTACACCCACCAGCGAGGCTGGCGCACCCAGGGCTGCAATATTCAAGGCAACGTTGGCAGCACCGCCTGGGCGATCCTCTATCTGCTCGACCTTGACCACCGGCACCGGTGCCTCCGGTGAAATCCGTGAGGTACCGCCATGCCAATAACGGTCGAGCATGACATCGCCAACTACCAAGACAGGCGCTTGATCGAAACGCGGCATGGACAACTTCATGGGCAACCCAAATACAAAATGAACAGGGGCGCGATATTAACACAGGGTGAACAGCCCCTAGGTCGACTGTATCGAAGGGGTTGCCACTCCCGGCGCAAAGGTGAGGTCGCCGAGACAATCACCACCAAGCCAGCATCTACCATTAGGCGAGCAAAGTGCGCCATTCGGCGGATATTTTCCGTTCGCGATTTGGCACACACACCCAAATCACTGCTCAGGCCACTGCGCACGTTATCGCCATCGAGCACAAAGGTATGCACACCCTGCTCGTTGAGCCGTATCTCCAAGGCATTGCATAATCACCTTGGCAAACCTGACGAACCGACCTGCATGTGCGCACAAAGCGAACGTCGCGCAGGCCTTTAGCCAAAGACCCCATAACGCAACCGTGCGGCCAAGCGACTGACCCACTGTCGAGTCTTAAGCTTCGGTTTTCGAACCACCTGCTCAATATCACTCATTACCATCAAGCTCTGTCGAGCCAGGATTGGCTGCACGATAAAAGCCCGAGTCGTGGACAACAGCATTTCCGAGTAATACCAGTCCAGTGGCAGGCCAGAAACGGGAGCCTCCTGCAAAATTCTGTCATAAAGCTCAGCCCTGACCACATAGGCATGCGCCAGGCGCACGCGAGTCACGGCCGTCAAGTTAGGTGAGACTTTGCGGGCCTGGCCGCCCTTCTTCAGGGTGCCCCCCAAATAGAGCAGGGTCCAATCACGCCCCTGCAATTGGGCCTGTACGCGCCGCAGAACCGCCGGAGTAAAGGTTTCAAACTCACAGTCATCCTCAAGCACCAGCACGTAAGGCCAACCGCTAGCTCTCGCCTTGGCGATCACCGCCAAATGGCTGCGCATGCACGCCCAAGTGGCCAGCAGCTTATGCTCTGACTTATCACTCGGCCCGTCAGTACGCAAAAGGAACTCGCGTAGCGACTGCGAAGGCTGGTCATCGCCAAGCTCATGCAGAGAGACCGCAGAAAAGCGCTCGGCCTCCAAGCCCAAACCCTGTAAGTGGTTCTGCAGCCGTGACCAGCGATCATTTCGGCTGTCGAGATTGATGACGCAAGCGTGCTCAAACGGCCAAATTATGCTTTTCATACCACCGCGACTCACACCCTTCATCCGAATGAATTTACTCACATTGGCGACTAAACCGTGCCATCAAGCACTTGGCTAGGCACAGGCTTGGCGTTCAATAGGTCAACCAACAGGTTGACGGTTCTGTCCAGCGCCCCAGCCCCATTAACCAAATGAAACTCGGCAAAACGCTCAGCCTCTTCAAGGCACTGCCGATAGTGCGTCTGAATCCAAACAATACGCTCCGACAATGCCGCAACCGTGGCCACTCGACGGCCCAGAAAACGCTCCTGGGAAAAAATATCGTGATGTTCACTGGCATTGACATAAATAATCGGTCGTCGTGCCAGTGCGGCCTCAATGACAGCGTTGGACATGATATTGATCACGATAGAGGCCTTATCCAATGCGGCCGCCAAACTGCACTCAGGGGGCAACACCTGAACATGGGGCAAGTCCAGCGCCGCTTTCTGCCAGAACGGTATCTGACTGCGAGGGTGCGCCTTGATCAACACTTGGAACTCCGGATGTTGAGACACCCATTCGTAAAGTAAGGCATAGGTTCTCTGGTAACCCGGTTCCTTCTCTTTATCCGGCCCCACACCGAGTACCAACAGGACTCGACGCTCGGGCGTCGCCGGCAGCAAATCGTAAGACAGGTCAATCATGTGCGAACCCGACAACACGGCGTTGGAGTTGCCAAACCGTAGCGGCCGTGACTGCAGAGCCTCCAGAGAACTGTGACCGAACATAAAATAGTAGTCGTAGTCATTCATACTCAGACGGCTGGATGACTCGACCGTCGTGGCGTGCGCCAGATGCACCAACAAACATTGCCGCTGGTTCAATGCCAAACGCAAAAACGGCGCATACAGGCTGCCATTACGGTCATTGAGCAAAATTCTCGGCTGGTGATGTGCAACCAGCCACTCCGCATAAGCGGCATAGCCAAAATAGCGCAACGGCACAGCTTGCGGTGGACGCTTGAGCAGGCGCCGCGCGAGGATTGTCGGCTGGTCTTGCAGAGCGGTTTCAACCAAAAGGTAGTGATGATCGCGTAAAGCGGTGATCAACAGTTTCTTGCGCTGAAAAGCAATGACCTTGGTGGCTGATTGCAGCAACAGAAAATCACAGGGCTCAGCCACGACTTCAGCACTCAACCTGGCCTGCGCTCTCCAGCCAAATAGACAGTCACTCAGGGCGCCGCGCGCAAATCGAAGCACGCTGCCAAGCCAGCTATGGCGCTCACGCAACAACCGCCAGCGATAACGATCCATGGCTCGAGCTTTATCCGCCCACGAACTATTGGATATCTCGTCAGTCATAGAGAGACAGGCCCAAGACAGAGAGGCAGGGAGGCTCCGTCCCGCAGGCTAACTGATGAGCGAATACTGGCCGACACGGCGCCCCCAAAACAGTCGATTAGATAAGATGGCGATAACATCAGCGCCCCGGCTGAGAATGCGTCGATGACGAGGCGGCGATAAAGGCTTACGCGGGAGACATGATGGGAAGATGGAAAAGACCATCAACAACAACGACAACTATCATCCCCCTCCCTAAACACCGCTACGGTTTAAAAATAAATCGCCCATCTTCCGTGGGAGCTGTTGCTGTTTCAGCACGACACCCTCGAAGCCCTTAGGCACCTAACGGTCCAATGATACCCAAGAGCCTCACTAAAATCCTGCCTACGTGCTACGAATCAGCGCCAGTCTTTAGTCGACAATGCCGCAAGGAGCGCTTTTTGCCAATAGACGTATTCGTCGACGTGGACCAACTGGTGGCTGGAGACAATACCAAGCGTACTCACTGTCCGTATGTAGAGTTGATCAAGATCGCAAGCTTCACGATACAAAACACATGATTCACTCTACATCGCAGGACAATGCGCCAGAGGGCGGGAGCCCACCCTCTGGTCAAGCGTCAGGCTATCCCGGAGGTCGTCGGCTCATCCAAACCCATTGAGTTCAGCCTGGCATAGTAGCCATTCTGGGCCAGCAACTGGGCGTGAGTGCCTCGCTCGACAATCTGTCCTTTGTCCATGACCAAAATCAGGTCGGCTTTCTCAATGGTCGAAAGGCGGTGAGCAATGACCAGCGTGGTGCGTCCCTTCATCGCCTGATCCAGTGCGGCCTGAATATGCCGTTCAGACTCGGTATCCAAAGCAGATGTTGCCTCATCAAGAATCAGCAACGGAGCATTTTTCAACAGTGCCCGAGCAATCGCCAAACGCTGACGCTGCCCACCCGACAACAAGACACCGTTCTCGCCCACCAAGGTGTCCAGGCCTTTAGGCAACTGCTCGATAAAATCCTTGGCATAGGCATCTTCCGCAGCTTTCTCGATGGCCGCACGCGGCGCGCCTGCTAAATCGCCATACGCAATGTTGTTAGCCACGGTATCGCTGAACAGCGTGACGTGTTGGGTGACCTGGGCGATGTGCCGACGTAGATTGAGCAAGCGGTAATGCTCAACCTCAATACCGTCCAATAGGATTTGACCGTCCGTATGGTGATAAAAGCGCGGAATCAAGCTGGCCAGCGTCGACTTCCCGCTGCCAGAACGCCCTACCAGCGCCACGACCTGTCCCGATTCAACGGTAAAGGAAATATTATCCAGGACCAGACGATCAGTTCCCGGATAGGTAAAACTCAGATTCCGCACCTCCAACCGCCCTGTCAGCGAACTGCGTTCAAGGGTACCGCCGTCCATTTCAGGCTCGACATCCAACTGTTCGAAAATGCTCTCAGCACCCGCAACGCCCTTCTGGATGGTTGAACTGACCTCAGACAATTGACGAATCGGCTTGGGTAAAAAACCCGCCAGGGTGATGTAGGCAATCATATCGCCCGCAGAAGCATCACCACGCAGGTACAGCACCAGGAACATCAAGACCGCCATGGCCGTGTAAATCACCAACTGCAACATCGGGGTGTAAATAGCCCCGGTGCGAGTCATGCGTAATTGCCGGTTGGTATTGCTTTCGCTCGCGTTGAGAAACCGCTGTTTCTCGTAGGCCTCGCCGCCAAAGCTGCGGACCACGCGATAACCCTGGATAGTTTCAGACGCCACATGGGTGACGTCGCCCATCGCGGCCTGTATTTTCTTGCTTTGCTTGCGAAACTTTTTACTGGCCGTACCGACCATGAATGCAATCATTGGAAGAATGGCAATCATCACCAGCGTCAAACGCCAGTTCATAAAAAGCAGCGAGGCAAACAGGAAGACAACGCTCATTCCCTCACGGATTACGACCTTGATCGCATCCGTTGCCGCCCCGGTGACCATGGTGACGTTAAAGGTGATACGCGAGATCAGATGCCCCGAGTTATTCTGGTCGAAATAACGATTCGGCAAGACCAGCAAGTTATTGAACAACTCCATTCGCAGGTCATGGACCAGCCCTAGCGATACCTTTGCCAGAAAGTAGTTACCCAGATAGGATCCCAACCCCTGCCAGGCCGCGATCAGGACAATCAACAATGGCACAGCCTGCAGCAGCTGCAAATCGCGCAGGTAAGGAACACTGGGGAACAACACGGCTTCCGGGTTGGACAGACCATCAACAAAGTACTTTAGGATGTACCCCAGCATTGGCTGCGTCGAAGCAAAAATCACAAACCCGACAATGCTAATCAGAAAAATCCCGGCATAGGGTCGGACGTAGCCGAGCAAGCGGAAGTAGATCTTCATGCTCGAAGGGCTACCGGAGGGACTGGATTCGGTCATATCACGCGGCGGTAATTGAAAAAGGAGGCTGACTTTAGCACAGCTTCTCTGATGTACTGGCAGCGGTTTAGAATACAAGCCTGCTCAGCCCACGCAACAACATCAAATTGCCATCAACTTATGATAGCTAATCACCTTCTGGAGCGAGCTTCTCGTATGCACTACAGCGGTCTGCGTCATGCCTCCAATCGAGCCTTCGAGTTTATTTGCCTGTGGATCATTCCCATCGGCTTTTTCCTATTGCTATGCGACCTGTTTTTTCTTCCCGGACGTCCGCAGCATCACAAGCTTTATTACGCACTGTTCAGCATTCCAACGCTGATCGCCATTTGCCTGCGCCCCCGAGAACTGCGTGACCTGCTACACGAGCCTCTCATTTTGAGCTTTCTGGCCTTTTTAGCCTGGTCACTGATCAGCCTATTCTGGAGCCCCCTCGACGAAAGCATCGGAGGACTGATAAAGCCGCCACTGCACACGCTCATGCTGTTCATCGGCTGCGTATTACTGGTGCGCTACCGTAGCGAATACCTGCAACCCTTGTTTTTTGGGGCCGCCGTGGTTGCGCTGATTGCCTCACTCTTCAATTTGTATGCGTTCGCCAAAGCCTACTCTCCCGACCTACGGATGATCGGAGCCGGCGCTTTCGACAATCCACTGCTGAGTTCCCACGTCTTTGGCTTTTTCTGCATTTATTGGCTGAGCCTGAGCATGACCTGTAAGCGACGAGCGGTACTTTGGCTAAGCATTCCCGCATTGATCGTAATGTTCACGGCGGTGATGGCGACGGGCTCCCGAACTCCGCTGGTCGCATTGGCCCTTGCAACACTGTGGCTCTGCTTTGTCTGCTGGAATCGCCGCTCCTTATTCGTACTGATCGGCACGGCCATCTGTGCTGCCATTGTGGTGTTTGAGTTCTCTGGGATTATTACCGCTCGGGGAGGGTCCTATCGTTTCGAATTATGGAAACTGGCCCTCGAACAGATTGCCCATCACCCCTGGATAGGCAAAGGTCTAAACGCGTCACTGAGCCTTGATGTCGGGGTCGGCTATCTTCTGGAAGAACCCCACAGTTTTGCACTTGGCGTCCTCTACTATGTCGGCATCATTGGCTTCATACCCTGGCTGTTCATGCAGGCATGGGCACTGCTGAGCGCTTGGCGGCAACGGGCGCACCCATTGTTTATCATCGCCTCCACATGGCTGGTTTTCGGTATGGGTGCAGGGCTGACAGAAGGTGGCGGCATTTTGAGTCGCCCTAAAGAACACTGGTACCTGTTGGTTATCCCGCTGGCCCTGATTGCCGCCCTTAACATCAGCCGGCGTAGCGGCCGACTCCCAGGCATACACGTCGAGCCTCTAACCACCAGCGCTATGACGCAATTGGCAGACGGCGCTCATGTCGTCGAGAAGGATGGGCTGGGACCCAAAGTATTACGGCTCAGCAACGGCCACTTCCTAAAACTGTTCCGCCCTCGGCGCTGGTACACATCGGGGCACTTCACCCCCTACTCTGAACGCTTCGCTTCGAACAGTGAGCACCTGCGCAGCCTGGATATCCCAAGCCCGGACATCCTCAAGTTGTATCAACTGGATGATGGAAGCAGTGCCGTACTCTACCAACCGCTGTCAGGCCAAACCCTGCGCCAAATTCTGCAGTCGACGGGCGCGCCTGCCGTTCGCGAGGCATTGGTCGAGCGCTTTGGCAAATTTCTGGCTCAACTGCATGACCGAGGCATCTACTTTCGCTCGGTTCACCTGGGCAATGTCCTGCTGCTCGACACCGGCGAGTTTGGCTTAATCGACCTGGCCGACATGCGAATCCTGCCCTCGCCGCTCAATTTGTCGCTACGCCAGCGAAATCTACGGCATATACAGCGTTACCCCGAAGACAGGCGCTGGCTGTTTGAAGAGCAATTACAGGCTCTACTCCAAGGGTACGGTAAAGTGGCGCCGAAACGAGCAGTGGATAACATGCACAAACATGTGCTGGCTTTTGCAGTAAAGGCGGGGTGAATCGACACGGCCAGCGTAAATAGAGGGGGCAGCGCGGTCGACGCTCTCGGGTATACGTCAGGAAATCATCCATATCAGAACTGCAGAGCTTACTCAAAACGCTCTGCAACTCAACCTCTGGCCAGTCGTGGACCTGAGGCAAACCGCAGCTACCACGACCGATGTGATAGCCGGGATAGCGCTCTCTGAAACGAGCCGTGCCACGTTCTGTTTTTGGTAACTTTCGGATTTCAGGACGCGCCATGCGCTTGTTCAAAAACCGCTGAATCCAACCCGTAAGAATACTCGCTCAGTTTTTTTCCAAGCGCGAAAAGTACAAACGCCCTAGTGCGCGCCAGGTTTTGCCCGTCCAAGCCTTGAAGGGCAACTGCGCCAAAAGCTCACGAGCCAGTGGGCGGTCACGATTGGATGTTTTCAGGAACATGGAGTTGAGGAATTTGTAACGCACTTCCTCATAACGCGGATGGTCACTGAATAGCGCATACGAGCGCAGAATGTTATCAATCATGAATCGGTGGTTTTTATACGAGTTGGTAGCGTGCTTACGATAGCGCGCCATCAATACACTCAGGCCATCGATAAAATACCCGGCGTGGGTGATTTTCAATTCAATCAACAGGTCTTCCAAACGAATATCAGGGTCGAAACCGCCGACTTTTTCCAGCGCTTCACGCCGGATCAATAACGTAGGGGCTGGTGGATAGGGCTTTCGCTCCAAGAACATATCATCGAAATCAAGGCGACGAAATGGCACCTCCCGGCGCTGACGCTTCTCGGGAAACAGGTTGCCCTCAGCATCAATCAATTCGATATTGCCCGCGCAAATACCGACTTCCGGCTTGTCCTGCATGTATGCCACTTGAGTCGCAATACGCTCCGGCAACATGATGTCATCCGACCCGAAAGGGGCGATCAAGCTGCCGGTTGAACGCGCGATAGCGTCATTGAGGGTATGGGTCAAACCCTGGTTTTGCTGGACCCTAAAATCAAAACCATAGCGGGTTTGCAGGCGGCGAATACGCTCGACACTGTCATCCTTAGAACCATCATCGATGACCAGCAACTCAATATGCGGGTACGTCTGGTTCAGGACGCTCAGGATGCTTTGTTCGATATAGGGGCCATGGTTATAGGAGGCGATAATCACCGTCACCCGTGGTTGATCGCCTGTCACAAACCCCCCTTCTGCGCCAGGCCCAGACCTGTCTCAATCAACGCCAGATACTCCTGACGAAATACATCGATATCGTGCTGAGCCAGCAAATAACGATAGGCTTGCTCACCCTTAGCCTGAAGCACTTCATCCGAGAGGCTCAAGTACTCATCCAGGGCCGCCTTAAGCGCGGGAACATTAGCCGGCTCTACGGCAAGCCCACCGGCACCGTGAATGAGCGGGAGCATGGCTGGAACACTGGAAGCAATAACCGGCAGATGCCCGCTCATGCCTTCAAGCAGCGCCAACCCCAAGCCCTCAGCCAGGGAGGGCATGGTCCAAATATCGAAAGCCCTGACGTACTGCAGTGCATTTTCGCGAAAACCCAGTAAATGAGCGCGGCCGATCAGCCCCAATTGTTCAATTTCACAACGCAGTCGCGACTCCTCACGCCCCGCTCCGATGATTGCCAATTGAGCATTCGGGTACTTGTCTTTCAGAGCGGCAAAAGCCTGCAAGAGGTACGTGTGCCCCTTGACCGGCACCAGCCTCCCCAATGCGCCAACCAGCCGTACGGAGGGATCAAGCCCCAGCAACTGCCGAGCCTGCTCACGAGCGTACTGCAGGCCTTCAGCTTGCTCAATGTCGATAGCATTGGTGATGGCGTAGGTATTCTCATCGGTAAAGCCACAGTCGCAGTCAATCAGGTACTGCTTGACTGCCGGGGAGACGCCGACAAACCGCCAGTGCTTATCAATCCGGCCCTGAGCTTGGCGCCGGCGATAAAATCGATCGTACTCGCCAAACCCATGGGAAATGCCGATACACAAAGGGATCTTCAGCCAACGATTAAGCTGGAGCATCATATTGACCGGTTTGAAGCGATTACAGATCACCACATCGAACTGTTCTTTGCGGCAAAACCAAAAAAGCCGCCACATAGCGCGCAGGCGCAAGCCCTTGAGCGATTTTTCGGGAAACTCAAAATACACTGAGCGGTCAGCGCGACTCACCGCGCCTCCAGAGTCCGGCTTGCCACGCATAAACGCCGCCGTCACGTCATAGCGATCTGCGGGCAGAGCTTTGACAATCTGTTCCGCCAAATCAGCGAAATCGTAAGCCTTAACGTTGTAATCCGGCTGCAACTGCAGCACTTTTAAGCGCTGACTCATACCGCTCCCCGCTGAAAGCCTGACGCATCAATAACCCAAGCCGACTGCGCCGCCAAGTGTTTTACCGTTTCAGGGTCGGGCGCTGGCAAACTCGACCACTCATGCCGCTTCCAAAACATAAAATGAAAATACGGGAAAGGTCGACTCCCATCCTGCTCATTGGTCAACTGCCCCTTGTGCCATAGCCAGCGAGAGGGGAAACCATGAGAGCCATCATGCCACTTGATGCAGCTGCCCGGTGTACTGAATGCTTCTGTAAATTCACTGCGTCGCCGCCACGGATTAAATTTCCCCACCAGATTGAACAGCGGCCTCGGGAAATTTTTACGCCACAGAAAAATACGACTGAATGCACCTTCATCCAAAGCATGCTGCTGTTGATCGGCAAAACGCTTACGCCAGTTTTTAATCCGCATGAATAGTTCACGGCTGCGCACTGAGTTGCGCATCAAACACAAATGCCCGGCCACACGCCGTTCATGGGTCGAAAACAGGTCGTAGCGAGCCAAACGCTCTCGCGCAAAGCAGCGCCGCAGATCACCGTAGACTAGATCAGTATCGCCGAATGCCCAAAAGTCGTAACCGTCAAGGCGATCGGCATGAATAAAACCCAAGGCTGGTTTGATATCGCACAATTTATAAGCTGCTACGGGCGAGAAGTGAATACCCAAACGATCCGAGACCAACTGGCAATAGCTCTTAAAATCAATGATTTCAACCCTGACATTATCTGGAAGGTTCTCTGGAATACCGCAATCACTAAACAGTAGCCAGTCGATATCTGCGTTATGCCGACAGCTTTCAAGAAAGAAAGGCATCCAGAACGGCCAACGGCCAAAGTAAGGAATGATAAAAAGAATCCGCGGATTTGGCTTGCTCACAAAATACTCACTGTACATTGTTTTTATTTAGGCCATGTTCCGCCCTAGGCTGCTTCATTATTTGCGTGGCAGAAACCAGAACAACTCGTGACGTCTGACCGCTTTGCGAAAAAACTCATTCTCCCCGTAGGGTGACGATGCCCTGCCGACCAATAGCCGTTGTATCAAACGTCGTAGTCGTCGCTTGAAAGGCACGGCCGTTTGCAGATCATGCATCATTCCCAGCGCCATCGCCTTGTCCCGCTGCTGCTCCAGTGTCAGAGAGTAAACACAAGGCTGCAAAACCTGATCTGGATCGAACGCAGGCGCAAGCGCAATACCGGCTCCCGAATCCCCCATTGGCCAGCGATCATTGTCATGGAGGTGGTTGGCATAACCGAGCAATGCCTGCGGCTGCCACTCCAACCCTTTTAACGCTTCCAGAACCGCAGCCTGGGCACAAATATGGTCAGGGTGCGGGTCCAGTGTCGGATGGGGCATCACAATCACCTGCGGCCGGGCCCGGATAAGGAGCGCTCGCAAATCCGCCAGCAGGTTATTCCAAGTCGGAGCACCATCTGTGTCGCCGGGCAACACAAACGCGTTGAACTGGCGAAACAAGCGGGTATCACTCAACGCTGCTTCGCGTGAACCAACAGGCTTATCGGGTGCCGCTTGCATCGCGGGAAGCTGTAGGCAGAAATACCCGAGCTGCACACAATGTTCCTGCGGCACGCCAGCCCAACGCGGCACCGCAATACTGTCCCAAGCCCGCAAGCGGCCCTTGATTCGAGCCGCTTCAACAGGGTCGAGTCCCATTTTCTGGTAATGCTGCGCTTCAATTTCACCTGCCGTCAGGGTCACGATCCAAGCCTCATCAGCCTGACTGTACAAACCAAACGCTGCCAATTCGGCATCATCAGCATGGGGAGCAATCACCATGACCCGCTGACGCCTGTAATCCGGATACTGAAAAGACCACAACTTCGGCGGCCCCTTCAGGCGACAGAAACGGCCTCGCAAGCGCACCTCACCACGCGCCAAGGGTTGTGCAACCGTACTGAGGTTCAGATAACGCAAGCCGTTGACCCCGCGCTCAAATGTCTGACGGTCCTGTTGATCACCATCGAGCACCATCACCACAGGATCAAAGAAACGCCCCAGCCACGTACTCTTGACCTGCAACGCCAGCACCAGCGTTTGATCGGCGGCGGGATCCAGCGGCGTGTCCATCAACAAGTGCTGTCCCTCAAGGCGAACCTCAAGCACACGACTGTCCGATGGGAAGGTGTACTGATAATCATCCTTGGGCGAATAGAACAGATGGTCGGCGAACCAAGCCTCATGGGCAATCCACACCAGCACACCGAGCAGGAGCGGCAACCACCAGGCAACCAGGACCCCAAGGGCCCCTAACAGCACAAGCCCCACCAATAAAACAATGCGTTTATGCCGCCGATGACGCTTGAGCAACTGCTGCTTTCGACTGACGTCCTGACTCATACCTTGAATACCGGCACAGGGTTGCACCAACGCTCTTTATATTCTCGATCCGCTCGACCAAACGAAAAGCGCAAGGGCTTCCCCAAGGTCCTGGCATGCTCCCAGGCACTTTGGGTATTAAGAAAGCTCAACACGCTCCCCGGACTGAACTCACGTGTCTCGGGGTCTACGCCGCCGTTGATGTACTCCACACTGACCCACTGCGGCGCCTCAACCCTATACACCAGTTGAATGGCGATAGGAGCATCATTGAGGAAAATAACCGACCCGATCAGCAGTTCGCGCAATAGCTCGACGACCTCGGCCATGCGCTCGGCACCCGTCGCAGGGAAGCCCCAGCGCCGCTGAAACAGGTCGCAGTAAATCGCCGCCAACTCCCGACTGCCAAACTCGCTGACGGGCCGCACCACACCGCCTGCCTCCTCCAGCAACCGTAACTCGCGTCGCTGGTTATAGCGAAACTTCTTCGATAACGTTTCAGGGGTACGCGCCATCGCCAACTGTTCAGCCTGCGGTTGCAGAGTGGTGATCTGCCCGTCATGCAATGACGACAAATAACGGCCACGGTGGCGCAAAGCAACCTGTGCATCCGCCGCCACAGGCAAAATCAACTCGGCATTACCCAGGTCGAACAGGCCTTTCTTGCCACAACGCTTAAGCACATCCTTGGACAGCGCCAAATCGCGGCCCCAAGTCGCAATAGATGCCTTCAACTCACCCTTTTGCTCCCAGGCCAGGTACCGAACCGGAATCTGCGCCAGGTGCGCCAAGCGCTCGACCACCAACGGATGAGTCGCCACACTGCCGCCAAACTGCTGCCAGGCGGCGGCATAGGTACACGCATCAACTGCCGACCAACCGCGCTCACGCCAGCCTTGAAATCGGTTGAGCATCAAACCTCCGCAGTCAGGTCAGTCACCTGTGGCAAACGCCAGAATGCGTCACGTACCGCCTGGTCAGAGAAACGCTCACGAAGGCGCTCAAGCATCAAACGAGCACAGTCCTGACGCTGTTCATCATTAAGCGCGGCAAGGTGTTCAAGCCCTTGGGCCAACTGCTCGGCACTACCTTGCGCAAACAAAATACCCACGCCCTCGACCACTTCCTTGGCCCCGCCACACGCCGTAGCCAACAGAGGGACACCGGCAGCCATGGCTTCGAGCAGTACCATGCCGAACGGCTCATGATCAGAACTCAAAGCAAAGACATCAAACGCACGAAAATAACGGCGCGCCTCTGGGATCTGCCCCAGAAACAGAACTCGATCACTTACCCCAAGTTCCTCTGCCAGTTGTTTAAGCGCCTGCTCAAGACGACCGACACCCACAATCACTAAATAGCTGTTTTTTGGCAAAGAGGGCAAGGCCGTAGCAAACCCTCGCAGTAGAGTGGCCTGGTCCTTATCGGGATGAAGTCGGCCCACGTTACCGACAATCCAGCCATCGGCAGGCAGACCCAGCACATCACGCGACTGGGCTTTGGATAATTGACTGGCTTGCAGCGCATCGATATCAACACGGTTGTACAACGTACGAATACGCCCGTTCGGCCATGTCGGCAGGCATTGGCGCATGTCATCACGCACCGCATCGGAAACGCCAAGCAGGCTCAAACGTTTGCGCAACAGGTGCGCGAACAGCTTGCGACTGCGGCGCGCATAATCACCAAACGCATGATGTACGCCGATCACCGGCAAAGTGGTGGCCAGCAACGCGACGTAAATAGGCTTGAAACGATGGGCAATACAGAAACTGAAGTTTCGGGACCGGGCGATTTTGCGCAAGTCGCATATCGCCCCCAGTTTCAGCCCCCGGATGGCTTTGGAACTGTACTCCATGAACAGCACTTCGTCCGAAGCACAGTCGGCAGCGACATCGGCATCGGCCACGCCTGTCAGAAAGACCGTGGTCACCCGATACCCCGTTCCCGCAAACAGGCTGGCGTATTGCCGGGCGCAGTCGAGAAACGGCCCGTCATAGCCGTGACAAAACTGCAGCACATGGCGTTCAGCCGAAAGTGTCATAAGCATCCACGCCGTCTTTGAGCACCAGGATATCTTCCATGATCAAGTACTCCAGATCGGAGCCAAAGAACATATTCAAGGCGTCCGTCGGCGAGCAGATCATCGGTTCGCCACGACGGTTGAGCGAGGTGTTCAACGACACGCCGTTGCCGGTCAGTTCTTCCAGCGCCTTCATCATGTCGTAGTAGCGCGGGTTGTATTTGCGCTCCAGCACCTGTGCGCGGGAGGTTCCATCTTCATGGACCACTTCCGGCACACGGCTCTTCCACTCGTCCGACACTTCAAAGGTGAAGGTCATAAAAGGAGCCGGGTGATCGACCTTGATCATCTGTGGGCCAACGGTATCGAGCATCGACGGGCAGAAAGGCCTCCAGCGTTCACGGAACTTGATTTGCTCGTTGATACGGTTGGCCACGCCAGCAATGCTCGGGCAACCAATGATCGAACGACCGCCCAAGGCTCGCGGACCGAATTCCATCCGACCCTGGAACCAGGCGACTGGGTTACCTTCGACCATGATTTTGGCGATGCGCTGTGGAGTGTTGTCGATCTTGCGCCAGACCGGTTTGCTCGGGTGGCGAGCGCAAGCGGCGATCACGTCTTCGTTGCTGTACGACGGGCCGAGATAGACGTGTTCCATCTTCTCCACGGGTACCCCGCGCGCGTGAGACACATAAGCCGCAGCGCCCACAGCGGTCCCGGCATCGCCGGAGGCAGGTTGCACAAACAGCTCTTTGACTTCCGGACGTGCGATGATCTTCTGGTTCAGTTTGACGTTCAGTGCACAACCGCCTGCGAAGGCCAGCTTGCCGGTCTCCTTGAGGATATCGCCCAGGTAGAAGTCCATCATTTGCAGCGACAGTTTCTCGAACAGCGCTTGCATACTTGCGGCGTAGTGGATGTAGGGCTCGTCCGCTATGTCGCCTTCGCGCTTGGGACCCAGCCACTCGATGAGCTTAGGCGAGAAGTAGAAACCTTTGCCCTTCTCTTTATAGCGACGCAGGCCGATCACGTTGGCGTAGTCGGTGTTGATGACCAACTCACCATTTTCGAACGTCGCCAGACGTGAGAAATCGTATTTGCTGGCATCGCCATACGGCGCCATGCCCATGACCTTGAATTCACCGTCGAGCATTTCGAAGCCGAGGAATTCGGTGATCGCGCCGTATAGGCCGCCGAGGGAGTCCGGGTCGAAGAACTCTTTGATCTTGTGGATCTTGCCGTTTTCGCCATAGCCGAAGAACGTCGTGGCGTACTCACCCTTGCCATCGATGCCCATGATCGCGGTTTTCTCTTGAAAACCGGAGCAGTGGTAAGCGCTAGAGGCGTGGGCCAAGTGGTGTTCGACAGGCTCGATCTTGATTTTCTTCGGATCGAAGCCCAACTGCTCCAGGCAGAAGACGATTTTGTTGCGATAGCGTTTGTAGCGGCGGTTGCCCATCAGCAGCGCATCAAGGGCGCGATCAGGTGCGTACCAGTAGCGCTTGGCATAGTGCCAACGCGCCTTGCCGAACAGGCTGATAGGGGCGAAAGGAATCGCCACCACGTCAACGTCCGAAGGCTTGATACCCGCTTGCTCCAGACAGAACTTCGCCGACTCGTAGGGCATGCGGTTCTTTGCGTGCTTATCGCGAACGAAGCGCTCTTCTTCAGCGGCCGCAATTAGCTTGCCGTCGATATACAGGGCTGCGGAAGGATCATGGCTAAGGGCGCCGGACAGGCCAAGAATCGTCAATGCCACAGGGGTCTAGCCTCTTTAGTCTGCATGCAGGCGGTAGGCGCCTGAGAAAAATGTGCTCTCGCAAAAGGCGCGAGGAACAGCTAAAGGGCGGGATTATAGCGCAATGAGGCTACGTGTGGTCGGGTGGCTCACAGCACACGGTCAAGGATGATCATGGACCTGTCAGCGCGGGCAGAAGGGGCCGCCAGACACCTGACCCGCGCAGACTACGTTGCGGCTCAAGCCCCGGCGAACAAAAGAGGCACGCACTTATTCGGCGATTTTGGGCAAGCGCTGTTCCAGTGACTGACGCAGCACACTGTCGGCAGGCCAGTTACGCATAAACCGTGCACGGTCTCGCTCGAACGCCTTGGCGAAGGATGCAGCTGAAGTGTGCTGGCACATCGCATCAAGGTCGATCAGCGTCCAGCGATCCTGATGCCAGAACACGTTGTGCCCTTTCAGATCGCCATGGCTGATGCGTTCGCGCAACAACTGGCCGAACAACTGATCCAGCGCCTGCAACTCAACTTCCGGCGCATTGCCTGTCGCTACATAAGGCGCGAACCGCTCAATGATGTCCGGCCCCGGCAAGAACTCGGTCACCAGGTAAGCCTTGCGCCGCAGCCAGAAGAATCGCTGCTCCAGCAACGCCAGTGGTTTGGGCGTCGCGATACCGAGGAACGCCAGCCGATTGCCTTCACGCCAGGAGTGCCAAGCGCGACTCGGACGCCAGAAACGCTTGAGCCAATGAGCAAAACTCTTGATGTTGTAGCGTTTGATCACCAGTGATCGACCCGCCACATCCACACGCCCGACGCTGGCCGCGCCACCAGTCTTGTAAAGATGACCGTGATCAAGCAACTGGTCGGCCTGGGCCAGTACCGGCGTCATCGCGGCCTCTTCTTCGCGCCGAATTGCGCGCAGGCCAAAGGCGCTGTCTTTGACGCTGAACAGACTGCAATCGCGGCCGACCTTGCTGAGGAAGTCCTTCAGGCGCCAAACGCGAACCTTATCGATCTGTTTTTGCAGCGCCTCCATTGGCAAACCATGTTCGCCGTTGCTCAACAGGTAATGCACCAGCAATTCTTCAGTAAATGGCTCGAGGGTCTTGGGCAACTGGGCGAAAAATACCCCGAGATTTTCCAGAACCCGTGTTCGCGACAACGGCTTGCCAGCCTGTTCTGCGCAAATCCCGGCACCGTCAATCAAATACAACTGACCGTTGTGACGCAGCAGGTTGTCCAGGTGCAGGTCTTCCTGCCAAAGCCCTTTGCTGTGCAGGCGGGCGATGGCTGAAAGCGCATCACCCAGCACCGCGTGCTGCTCTTGAGCCAAGACTGGCAAGCTTTCAACTTCAGCCCAGGCTTCACCGAGGCTATGTGCGTGCTCCAGATACTCGAACAATAACCAACCACCCTCGCCATTTTGCAAGCCATCGGCCAGCAGCAACGGTGTGGTCATGCCTTGCTCGGCAAGCAGTCGAGCGCCCGCCAGCTCGCGCTGAAAATGTCGCGCGGCTTTGGGTCCGACCAACAACTTTGCCAATACCACACGTCCACGCCAGATACCGGCGCCGACATAGCGTTGCCCCGGCAACACCCGCAGCAAGGTCAACAGTTGCAACTCGGCCGGGCCTGCAGCATCAGACAGTGCCAGGTTTATCGGCAGCGCAGGCGTACGCCCAGCGGATTTGAGTTCAGACAAACGCATCAGAGAACCTCTTTATGACTGCGGCGTTTGACCAGTCGTCGCCACCACGTATTGACCACCGTACTGGTGACTGGCGCTTGCAGGTACGTTGCCAAAAAGTCACGCACCTCGGTTTCATTCCATATCGGCGCTTGGCGCAGCAACGACTCAAGGTCTCTGATACGGTCACGCCAACCGAACAGTGCGGGCCGCGTTTTCTCCAGACCTATTAACTGCGCCTGATACGCATCAGATCGCGAACGCAGGAAGACATGCCTGGGGCAGAAGCAGCCGTGAACCTGCCCGGCAGAATGCAGTGTGCGCGCCAACTGCCCACAGGACCGAAGGATCGCCAGATGCTGGTGGGGATTGAGCGTCGACCACTGCTGCAACAGAGCGTCCAGATCGACCCAACCGTCCAGCGCCCGCGTCATCAGAATCGCCCGACGCTCGCCTTTTACTTTGCGCTCGCCGTAGAACACCGCATACAACGAGGGAATGCCCAATGACTGGTAGCGGTTGATCATGCGAAATTCACGAGCAAACGAGGGCTCGCCTAACGGTCGATACGCGCTTCGGACCAGGTAGTTGCTCTGGCGCTTCAGGTAAAAGCCGGACGCTTCCAGCTCCAGGCTATCCACGCGGCTCCAGCCGGAGCCCAGGGTGCCAGGCTCGCCGACGATGTCTCGTGGCATGTCCCACAAGGCATCGAAATCAGCCAGGCCATGGCGATCAAGCAACCCCCGATCAGTTGCCGCAATGAAGTCACTCATCCGCGCGCCTCGAAAAAACCGAGTATAAAGCAGATGCTTTTTTGTCCAGCCGGCTCAACTTACAGCCCCCCCATCAGAGCGCATCCCCGTAGCGTACTTTGCGTGCGTACAGCTTGTTGGCCTTGCTTTCCAGCCAACGGAGCAACGCGGCTTCCTCTGCCAGGATCTGCCTCAACGGCTGCTGGAAGTAGCCGCGCAGGAAGCGCAATTTGTCTCGCTGGGTCAGGCCAATATCCAGCGCCGAAAAATACAGCGCGGCCAAGTCCTTGTTACGCCATCGCATGCTAATCGTCTTGCGTGTCTGAGCGCGGTGCAGGTCGATCAACGACAGTTTGAAGTCATCGGCCGTCACCGGCTTGTCGGTATGCAACAGAAAGTGACAGATGTAGCAGTCACGATGATTGACCCCGGCGCGGTGCATCATGCCGGTCATGCGCGCGACCTCGGCGATCAATGCGCGCTTGAGCCTTGGCTGCGGCGGTTGCTGACGCCAATGGATGCTGAAATCTTCCAGGCTGACGGTCGGCGCCAATTCTTCGGTGACGATGAATGAGTGCTGCGCGGCCGGATTGCTGCCGCGCTCGCCATAGGCAACGGCGGTCATGGTGGGCACACCGATTTCATGCAGGCGATTGATCGCCTTCCACTCCTGACCGGCGCCCAGTACTGGCAATTTGGCGGTCATCAGGTTTTTGACCACTTCGCCCCAGCCGATACCCCGGTGAATCTTGACGAAATACCCGCGCCCCTCGACCTCAGTGCGCAATGTGCGCCGACCTTCGAGTTCGCGATAAACCTGACCGTCCAAACGCTCGACTTCGGCGAACGCATCGCGCCCATCCCAGAGGCTTTTGAACGGCTCAGCAAGGATCAATTTCATCCGTGGTGCTCCGCCAGAATCACATCGGCCGCATGCTGCGGCATGCTATAGAGGTCCGCCGTATCGGCGAAGGCCAGGCCATGACGGCTCCAGGCCGTGCGTGCAGCGTCATCCTTGAGCATGGTTGCCAGGTAGTCGTTGAGTTGCGCCTGCTCGAAAGGCTCGTCCAGCACCCGGCCGCAATCGGCTTCGGCGATGTAATGCGCATAACCGCACACTGCACTGACCAGCACCGGTAAGCCAGCCACCAGCGCTTCAAGCAGAACCGTGCCGGTGTTTTCGTTGTAGGCAGGGTGAATCAACAAGTCAGCACCCAGCAGAAAACGCGGAATATCGCTACGCCCCTTGAGGAACTGCACATGTTCGCCCAGCCCCAGCGTGGCGCTTTGCAGCTGGAATACCTTGGGGTCGTCCTGGCCAATCACAAACAACCGGGTGCGCTTCTTCAGCGCTGACGGCAAGCCGGCCAGCGCTTTCAGACTGCGATCAACACCTTTGGTCTTGAACCCGGAGCCAATCTGCACCACCAGCAAGTCGTCGTCCGCGAGGCCAAACTCGCGCCGGAACTCGGCGCGAATCTGCGGCGCATCGGCCGGTGCACGGCGATCCAGGGCAATGCCCGGCGGTAACAGGTGGAAGCGTTCCAGCGGCGTGTCGTAGTGCTTGATAAACAACGGTTGCTGCACTTCGGAAATCATCAACACTTCGGTTTTCGCATCTTTGGCGAACACCGCTCGCTCATACTCGGCGAAGTGACGATAGCGTCCCCAGCGACGGTATAACGCGTTACGCAGGTTTTGCGCCTTGTCTTCAAAGCACCCATCAGCAGCGTAGTACACGTCCAGACCGGGCATTTTATTGAAGCCGATCAGACGGTCCACCGGACGCTTGGCCAGATCCGCTTCCATCCACGCGCTGAGCTTTTCGTTACGGCGATGGTTGAACATTGCCTTGACCGGCGCCACCAGCACTTCAAAGCCGGGCGGCACGTCGCCTTCCCAAATCAAGGTGTAGACGCGGATTTGATGCCCGCGCTGCTGGCATTCCAGGGCAATACGCATGAAGTCGCGTTGCAGGCCGCCGAACGGGAAATATTTATAAAGCACAAAAGCCAGTTGCATCAGCTTGGTTCCTTTGCCAGCAACAGCGCGCCCAATTGGCTCGCTACTCGCTCGGGATTCAAGCGAGTGAAGCACAATGGCCACTCGCGTTTTAGATCGAACCGACGCTGATCTTCAGCCGTCGGGCGATAGGTGCATTTCTTTTGCAGGCACGGGGCACATGGAAAGTCGCTGGCAATGTGCACTTGCGACTTGCCATATGCACCCGTCAGGCCAGGGTTGGTCGGGCCGAACAGCGACAGAGTTGGCACGTCCAGCGCGGCAGCCAAATGACCGAGACCGGTGTCCACCGCGACACACGCTTGAGCGCCAGCCAATACTTTGGCAACACCCGCCAAATTCAGCTTGGGCAGCACCACCGCATTATCCAGGCCGTCGGCAATGCGCTCGGCACGTGCCAGCTCGGCCGGGTTACCCCACGGCAGGCGCACCTGAAGACCGCGTGCGCCCATCAACTCAGCCAATTGCCGCCAATAGAGCTCCGGCCAGTGTTTGGTCGTCCACGTGGTGCCGTGCAGAAACAGGACAAAAGGCTCACTGTCGGGCGCGTCCAGCAGACGCGTGCGATCCAGACCGTAATCGCCCAGACCGTCAGGCACTTGATAGCCCAGCGCTTGAGCGAACAACTGGCGTAAGCGCTCCACCGCATGTTGCCCGCGCGCCACTGGATACGGTCGGTCATAAAAACGACTGGCCAACGGCTCACGCGCCGATTGCCGATCAAGGCCCACCACCGGCGCGTTGACGTAACGCGTCAGCAACGCACTTTTCAGCAGCCCTTGAGCATCAATGACCAAGTCGTAGTCAGTCTCGCTCAAGCGCTGCTTAAAGCGCCGCCACTCGCCATTCTTGAGGGTTTGCCAGAGGTTCTTGCGCCAGCGCCGGATGGCCACCGGGATCACCCCGGCCACCGCCGGATGCCAGGTCGGGATCTCGGCGAAGCCTTCTTCGACCACCCAGTCGAATTGAATACCAGGCAACGCCCGCGCAGCATCGGTCAACGCTGGCAGCGTGTGAATCACATCCCCCAGCGAAGAAGTTTTGATCAACAGTACCCGCAACTCAGATAACCTCGACCGGTGTGCCGCCCAGACGCTCCAGCGCCTCGACCACAGGTGTTGGCTCCAGCTGACGCATGCAGTTGTAATGACCAAAGCGACAGGTACGGTCGAAACACGGGCTGCATTCGATGCCCAACCGGACGATTTCGACCTTGTCGGCCAACGGTGGGGTGAAGCCCGGAGACGTCGAGCCGTACACCGCCACCAGCGGGCGATTGAGCGCCGCGGCGACGTGCATCAAGCCCGAGTCATTGGACACCACTGCGTCAGCGCAGGACATCAGGTCAATCGCTTCGGCCAGCGACGTGTCGCCGCTGAGGTTGACGGCCTCTTCGCGCAAGCCGGGGATCAATCGATCACGAATGCTCTCGCCCACCGCATGATCATTTTTCGAACCAAACAACCAGACCTGCCAGCCTTGGCGAATTCGGGTTTCAGCGACCTTGGCGTAATGTTCAGCGGGCCAGCGCTTGGACTCGCCGAACTCGGCGCCAGGACACAGCGCCAGCACCGGGCGATCAAGGGTCAAACCGAACTTGCTCAGCGCGGCATCGCGGGTGGCGGCATCGATTCGCAGGCTCGGCCGTGGATACGGCTGAGGCAGCTCGACGCCCGCGTCATAGGCCAATGCCATGAAACGTTCGATCATCAGCGGGTAACGCTGCTTGTCCAAGGTGCGCACATCGTTGAGCAGGCCGTAACGGAACTCGCCACGCCAGCCGGTGCGTTTCGGAATGCCCGCAAAAAACGGCACCAGCGCCGACTTCAGCGAGTTGGGTAACAGAATCGCCTGGTCATACTGGCCAGCCAGCGACTTGCCTATCCTGCGGCGGGTTGCCAGTTCGAGCGCGCCGTGGCCGAGCGGAAAGCTCAAGGCCTTGCGAACTTCGGGCATGCGCTCAAGAATCGGCCGGCTCCACTCAGGGGCCAACACATCGATTTCGCACTCGGGATGACGCTGTTTCAGGCACTGGAACAGCGTTTGCGCCATCACCATGTCACCGACCCAGCTTGGCCCAACGATTAGAATTCTCATGCTTAATCCAAAAACCACCAGAAACGAGCAGGGAGGCTTATCAAATTGCGCGACCTTGCCACACAACCTGACGCCTCCCTGTCATAGCGTTATAAATCCTGCGCAACACGACGGTTAAGGCCGCGAGCGCTCGCCGGATGCCATTGATTCACACCCTTAACTCAAACCTAACTCAGACCAGATCCGTAGCACTTCGCGCCGTTGGGCGTGAAATTGATCGCCGCCGATCACCCCGGCCTCTTTCTGCAAAGCCTGCCGGTGAGCCGCTGCACGATAGGCCTTATAAGCCTCGCGTAACAGGTGGGCATCTGTGTCGGGAACCAACCCGGCCTGTTCCAGACCTTCCAGAATACGGATGTTATCGGTATAACGCAGCAGTGCCGGATGCTCCCAGGACCACGCCAAGGCGGCGTATTGCACCATAAATTCGATATCGACGATACCACCGGCGTCCTGCTTGAGATCGAACGGCGCCGTGGCTTCGAAGGCATTCGCGGCCGTTCCGGCGGCCGTCGACTTGCTGCCCAGATTGTCCCGCATCTTGGCGCGCATCTCGCTCACTTCCAGTCGCAGCGCAGGCAAATCACGCTTGCGACCCAGCACCGAGGCCCGTACTTTTTCGAAAGCGGCACCTACCTCTTGGCTGCCCACCAACACCCGCGCACGCACCAGCGCCTGATGCTCCCAGGTCCAGGCTTCGTTTTCCTGATAGCGGCTGAAGGCGCCCAATGAACTGACCAGCAGCCCCGACGCGCCAGACGGACGCAGGCGCATATCGACCTCGTACAACTGACCGGAGTTGGTCTGGGTGGTCAGCAAATGGATGATCCGCTGGCCCAGTCGGGTGAAAAACTGCGCGCCATCTATAGGCTTGGCACCGTCGGTTTCAGCCTGCGGATCGCCGTCATGAATGAACACCAAGTCCAGGTCCGAACCGTGACCGAGCTCGATCCCCCCGACTTTGCCGTACCCGACAATGATGAAACCGGGATCGCACAGGGTGCCATCCGGGCGCGACGGCGTGCCGTGCCTGGCGACCGTGTGGCGCCAGGCCAAGGCCAACACCTGCTCCAGAATCGCTTCAGCCAGCCAGGTCAGGTAATCGCTGACTTTCATCAGGGGCAAGCTGCCGGTTATTTCCGAGGCCGCCACACGCAGCCGGTGGGCCAGCTTGAAGTGTCGCAGGGCCTCCATCTGTTGTTCGAGGTCATCTTCGGGAATCCGGGTCAACCGCTCGCGCAGTTCCGCTGCCAGTTCCGGGGCCAACGGCGGGCTGAACAGACGGCCTTCGTTGAGCAATTCATCGAGCAACAGCGGGAAGCGTGCGATTTGCTCGGCGATCCACGGGCTGGCCGCACACAGCGTCAGTAAACGACGCAGGGCATTGGGGTTTTCCGTGAGGAGCACCAGATAGGCGGAGCGTCGAGCGACCGCTTCGACCAGTGGTAACACGCGTTCCAATACCAAGTCGGGATTTTCATGCTCCACCGTCTGCGCCATCAGCCGTGGAATAAAGGCGTCCAGACGTTCGCGACTCAGGCGCTGCATGGAGCGTAGTTGCGGACTGCCGCGCAGGCCTGACAATTGTCTCAGCGCCTTGGCGGCATCGGTAAATCCGCCTTCCTGCAACTGGCGGCAGGCGGCGTCTTCGTCCTGGGATTCTTCCCACAGCGGCAACCATTCACCGCCGACCACCATTTGGCTTTCTTCACCCTGCTCTTCATCGGGATCAGCGATCACTTGGCGGAAATGCCAATCCACGCGACCACGCCAGTGCATCAACCGTTCGTGGAAACTCGTCCAGTCGGCAAAGCCCAGCATGAAGGCGATGCGCGCCTGATCTTCCGGGCTGTCCGGGAGCATCTGGGTCTGGCGATCGGCGATGGCCTGGATCGCGTGCTCGGTGTATCGCAAAAACTCATAGGCATCGCGCAGCTCACTAATCACCGCAGGCGGCAGATACCCCTGACCTTCCAGGGTGTTCAGCACTTTAAGCAGTGGGCGTTGTTGTAGGCTCAGGTCTCGACCGCCGTGAATCAACTGGAACGCCTGGGCGATGAACTCCACTTCGCGAATTCCGCCTGCGCCAAGCTTTATGTTCTCGGCCATGCCTTTGCGCCGGACTTCCTGCTGAATCAGCTGCTTCATGGTGCGCAGCGCTTCAATCGCAGAGAAGTCCAGATAACGCCGGTAGACGAACGGCCGCAGCATGTCGAGCAACTGCGCGCCAGCGACTTGATCGCCGCCCACCACCCGCGCCTTGATCATCGCGTAGCGTTCCCAGTCACGACCCTGATCCTGGTAATACTGCTCCAGCGCGTTAAAACTGAGCACCAGCGCACCAGACGAGCCATAAGGCCGCAAGCGCATATCCACGCGGAACACGAAACCATCGACGGTGATCGGGTCCAGCGCCTTGATCAGCCGTTGCCCCAGGCGAATGAAGAATTCCTGATTGTCCAGAGGGCGCTTGACCCCTTGGGTTTCGCCACCTTCGGGGTAACCGAAGATCAGATCGATGTCCGACGACAAGTTGAGTTCGACCGCCCCCAGTTTGCCCATCCCAAGGATGACCATCTGCTGCGGCTCACCGCTGCGACGCCCGGTCGGCACACCGAACTGCTGACAATGGCGCTGATACAGCCATTGATAGGCCAGATCGATGCAGGCGTCGGCCATGTCCGACAGGTCGCGGCAGGTTTCAACCAGATCGGCCTGACGGGTCAGATCACGCCAGACGATGCGCACCTGATGTCGGGTGCGCTGGCGGCGCAGATGGCGGCCCAACTCATCCTCGGTGCTGGCGAGTTGCACGGCGGCGTCAAGCTGCTCGCGCATCTCGCCCACGGCAAAACTGCGCTCCAACTGGCCGGACGCGGCAAGGTCGAGGAGCATTTGCGGGTCGCGACACACCTGATCGGCGACAAAGTCACTGGCCGCGCACACGCGTTCGAAAGCGGCGCGGCGCGCATCGGGCCACGTATCAAGCGTGACAAGGATATCGTCGGAAAGGGAGGCCACGGCGGTGCCCCACGACTGATGCGCACGCGTGACAAACGGCTGCAGGATGGCTGGCAGATCGGCCAGCAAAGGGAGGCTCATGGTCTATCCTTTATCGGCGTACGGAGGGCCGGTTGTCGTGACAACAAGAAATACGTAGTGAGGCGGATCGTCGAACAAAGGTTATAAATAGCTGAAAAATCATATTTCTTGGCAGCCAACATCAAGTCTTTCCCCGTCCGAGTTCACGTTACACCTACATTAACGATTTATCTCACAACACAACAGGAGCCCATAAGTCGCTCTTCTGTAGTTTTACTACTGAGGCACCTACTCGAAAGGCTGAAATGGCCGACGATTTGTAGTAAAACTACACAACGCCGGTACAACCCCCGGTAATCCAAGAATTTATGTCGTCTGCCCACAAGGCCAGTCGCAAACTCAGGCAACCGATTCTGGAAGCCTTTCCGCCCTGGAGCAAGCCATGCAAGACCTCGATCCCGTCGAAACCCAGGAATGGCTGGACGCCCTGGAATCGGTTCTCGACAAAGAAGGCGAAGACCGTGCTCACTATTTGATGACCCGTATGGGCGAGCTGGCCACCAGAAGTGGCTCACAGCTGCCTTACGCCATCACCACGCCCTACCGCAACACGATCCCCGTTACCCACGAAGCACGCATGCCTGGCGACCTGTTCATGGAACGCCGCATTCGCTCGCTGGTGCGTTGGAACGCGTTGGCAATGGTTGTCAAAACCAACCTGCATGACCCTGACCTGGGCGGTCACATCTCCAGCTTCGCCTCCAGCGCGACGCTGTATGACATTGGTTTCAACTACTTCTTCCAGGCCCCGACCGACGAACATGGCGGCGACCTGATCTACTTCCAGGGTCACGCTTCGCCGGGCGTTTACGCACGGGCGTTCATGGAAGGCCGGATCACCGAAGACCAAATGAACAACTTCCGTCAGGAAGTCGACGGCAAAGGCCTGTCGTCTTATCCACACCCGTGGCTGATGAAAGATTTCTGGCAGTTCCCGACTGTATCCATGGGCCTTGGCCCGATCCAGGCGATCTACCAGGCACGCTTCATGAAGTACCTGGAACACCGTGGCTACATCCCTGAAGGCAAGCAGAAAGTCTGGTGCTTCCTGGGCGATGGCGAGACCGACGAGCCGGAATCCCTGGGTGCAATCTCCCTGGCCGGTCGTGAAAACCTCGACAACCTGATCTTCGTCGTTAACTGCAACCTGCAACGTCTCGACGGCCCGGTTCGCGGTAACGGCAAGATCATCCAGGAACTCGAAGGTGTGTTCCGTGGCGCTCAATGGAACGTGACCAAAGTGGTCTGGGGCCGTTTCTGGGACCCACTGCTGGCCAAAGACGTCGACGGCATCCTGCAACGCCGGATGGACGAAGTGGTCGACGGCGAGTATCAGAACTACAAAGCCAAAGACGGCGCGTTCGTGCGTGAACACTTCTTCAACTCGCCCGAACTCAAGGCGATGGTTGCTGATCTGTCCGACGATGAAATCTGGAAACTCAACCGTGGCGGCCACGACCCGTACAAGGTCTACGCGGCGTACCACGAAGCCGTTAACCACAAGGGTCAACCGACCGTGGTTCTGGCCAAGACCATCAAGGGTTACGGCACCGGTGCGGGTGAAGCGAAGAACACCGCGCACAACACCAAGAAAGTCGACGTCGACAGCCTGAAAAGCTTCCGTGACCGCTTCGACATTCCAATCAAAGATGACCAACTGGAAACCCTGCCGTTCTTCAAGCCCGAAGAAGGCAGCGCCGAAGCCCGCTACTTGAGCGAGCGCCGTGCCGCACTGGGCGGTTTCGTGCCACAGCGTCGCGCCAAGAGCTTCAATCTGCCGACTCCGCCACTGGAAACCCTCAAGGCTATCCTCGACGGTTCCGGCGATCGCGAAATCTCCACCACCATGGCCTTCGTGCGGATTCTGTCGCAACTGATCAAGGACAAAGAGATCGGCCAGCGCATCGTGCCGATCATTCCCGACGAAGCCCGTACCTTCGGTATGGAAGGCATGTTCCGCCAGTTGGGCATCTACTCGGCCGTCGGCCAGCTCTACGAGCCAGTCGATAAAGAACAAGTGATGTTCTACCGCGAGGACAAGAAAGGTCAGATCCTCGAGGAAGGTATCAACGAAGCAGGCGCCATGTCCTCCTTCATCGCTGCCGGTACGTCCTACAGCACTCACAACCAACCGATGATCCCGTTCTACATCTTCTATTCGATGTTCGGGTTCCAACGTATCGGCGACCTGGCCTGGGCCGCTGGCGACAGCCGCACCCGGGGTTTCCTGGTCGGCGGCACGGCCGGTCGGACCACGCTCAACGGCGAAGGTTTGCAGCACGAAGACGGTCACAGCCACATCCTGGCCTCGACCATTCCGAACTGCCGCACGTTCGACCCGACCTACGGCTATGAGTTGGCGGTGATCATCCGCGAAGGCATGCGCCTGATGTTCGAAGAGCAGCAGGACGTTTTCTACTACCTCACCGTGATGAACGAATCCTACGTGCAACCGGCCATGCCGGCTGGCGTCGAGGAAGGCATCATCAAGGGTATGTACCTGCTCGAAGAAGACACCAAGGAAGCGGCGCACCACGTCCAGCTTATGGGGTCGGGCACTATCCTGCGTGAAGTGCGTGAAGCGGCGAAGATCCTGCGCGAGCAGTTCAACGTCGGCGCGGATGTCTGGAGCGTTACCAGCTTCAACGAACTGCGTCGCGATGGCCTGGCCGTAGAGCGCAGCAACCGCCTGCACCCGGGTCAGAAGCCTGCATTGAGCTACGTGGAAGAATGCCTCAGTGGCCGTAAAGGTCCGGTGATCGCTTCGACCGACTACATGAAACTGTTCGCTGACCAGATTCGTCAGTGGGTACCGACCAAGGAATACAAAGTCCTGGGCACTGATGGTTTCGGCCGCAGTGACAGCCGCAAGAAGCTGCGTCACTTCTTTGAAGTCGATCGTAACTTCGTGGTCCTGGCAGCTCTGGAAGCCTTGGCTGATCGCGGCGATATCGAACCCAAGGTGGTGGCTGAAGCCATCGTCAAGTTCGGCATCGACCCTGAGAAACGCAACCCACTGGACTGTTAAGAGTCTGTTTTCAGATCGCACACAGCGCTGATGAGGTGCGCGAAGCAGCAGAGGGTGCGGAATTTACATCGGTAAATGAGCACCCAACGCTGTTTTCGTCTCAACTGAAACCAGTGCAGTCGAGAGTGAACAGGTTCTCCGAAGGAGAGAGATTGTGAGAGAGCTAATTCGAGTACCCGACATCGGCAACGGTGAAGGTGAAGTCATTGAGTTGATGGTCAAGGTCGGCGATCGTATCGAAGCCGATCAGAGCATCCTGACGCTGGAGTCGGACAAGGCAAGCATGGAAATCCCTGCGCCTAAAGCCGGTGTCATCAAAAGCATGAAAGTGAAGCTCGGCGACCGCCTGAAAGAAGGCGACGAGTTGTTCGAACTGGAAGTCGAAGGCGACGCGGCTGCTCCTGCACAAGCGGCTCCCGCTGCGACCGCACCTGCCGCTGCCACGCCAGAAAAAGCGGCGCCTGCCGCCGCCCAGGCACCGGTTGCTGCACCCGCTGCCGCGGCCAGCGAAACGGTCCAGGACATCCATGTTCCGGACATCGGTTCGTCGGGCAAAGCCAAGATCATCGAATTGATGGTCAAGGTCGGGGACACCATCGTCGCTGATCAATCGCTGATCACGCTCGAATCCGACAAAGCCAGCATGGAAATTCCTTCGCCCGCTGCTGGCGTGGTCGAAAGCATCAGCGTCAAGCTGGACCAGGAAGTCGGCACCGGCGACCTGATCCTGAAATTGAAAGTGGCGGGCGCTGCAGCTCCAGCCGCAGCACCGGCTCAGGCTCAGGCGGCTGCACCAGCTCCAACCGAAGCGGCCGTACCGGCAGCAGCGTCGGCACCAAAAGCCGAAGCCGCTGCTCCAGCCGCCGTGGCACCCGCGAAAGACGGCGCCAAGGTTCACGCAGGCCCGGCAGTTCGCCAACTGGCCCGTGAATTCGGGGTAGAACTGAGTGCGGTTGGCTCAACCGGCCCACACGGTCGCGTGCTCAAAGAAGACGTGCAGGTTTACGTCAAAGCCATGATGCAGAAGGCCAAGGAAGCACCGGCCGGCGGCGCTACCGGGGGCGCGGGTATCCCGCCGATCCCGGAAGTCGATTTCAGCCGTTATGGCGAAACCGAAGAAGTGCCGATGACTCGCCTGATGCAACTCGGCGCGTCAAGCCTGCACCGCAGCTGGCTGAACATTCCGCACGTGACTCAGTTCGACCAGGCCGACATCACCGAACTGGAAGCTTTCCGCATCGCTCAGAAAGCCGTCGCAGAGAAGGCTGGCGTCAAGCTGACCGTCCTGCCACTGCTGCTCAAGGCCGCTGCGCATTTGCTCAAGGAACTGCCGGACTTCAACAGCTCGTTGGCGCCAAGCGGCAAAGCGATCATCCGCAAGAAGTACGTGAACATCGGCTTCGCCGTGGACACACCGGAAGGTCTGCTGGTCCCGGTCATCAAGAACGTCGATCAGAAGAGCCTCCTGCAACTGGCCGCTGAAGCTGCCGCTCTGGCAGAAAAAGCGCGCGCCAAAAAGCTCTCCGCCGATGACATGCAAGGCGCCTGCTTCACGATCTCCAGCCTCGGCCACATTGGCGGCACCGGCTTCACGCCGATCGTCAACGCACCGGAAGTGGCGATCCTTGGCGTGTCCAAGGCCACTATCCAGCCAGTCTGGGACGGTAAAGCCTTCCAGCCGAAACTGATGCTGCCACTCTCGCTGTCCTATGATCACCGCGTGATCAACGGCGCTGCGGCTGCGCGCTTCACCAAGCGCTTAAGCGAGCTGCTTGGGGATATCCGCACGATGCTCCTGTAAAAAAGCCGGCAGGCCCGTTTCCCCGGGCCTGCCGAGCACTGTTTTCCGAGCTGCCACGCTCGTACCTCAACCCCGCCAGCTTGGCGGGGCTTTTTTTTGCCCGCCGAACCGCTTTTCCTACAGCACGCATCGTCAGCAGCCGCAAACGCTGTAGCCCTTCATGAAGCGATTTTTTTCCTGTCCACCCTAAAATCAATGAGGCACTACACACCCAATTTGATTTGAACGGATTCAATCATGGAAATACTCAAGCCCACTGTCGGCCCTATCGTTGGCCACACCACCTCGCAACAATGCCGGATATTTCTTCGCAGCAAAAAAAGCGAGTCGCAAACCCCTCATTTCAGCGTTGCACGTTACCGAGTCAGTCACAATCCTGACTGGTCTGAACCTGTGTTCAACCAACTGATGCCTTACAACGACATGACGGCGGTCATGATCCTCGATGGCCTCGATGACAACACGGTCTATGACTATCAAGCAGGCTGGTTCAGCGCTGAAACAACCCTGGACAATGTCGCCCTGCAAAGCAGCGGCAAACTGAAGTGGCACAGCAGCACCTATGTCTTCAAAACGGCCACCCGCAATCCAAAAGCCGAGCGCAACTTCATCGTCGGCTCCTGCCGTTATATCCATACTTTGAGGGGCAGTGATGGAATGGGCCTATGGCCGGATCTGGGCGACCAAATGTTCAAAGTGATGTTCGACAAAGTCACCCGAAAGAAAATGCCCATTGATGCCGTGTTCATGGTGGGTGATCAGATCTATGCCGACGACCTCAACCTGATCAACCCGGCAGCGGCGCTGGAAGATTTCCTCAGCCGCTACCGGGTCGCGTTCAGCCAGGAAGGTATCGGCAAAATGATGAACAACGTACCCACCTACATGATCCTCGACGACCATGAGATCGAGGACAACTGGCCCGCCAAGGCCACCCCTCAGGACATAGAAACGCTCTACCCTGCAGCCATCAAGGCGTACAGCATCTACCAGTGCAGCCACAGCCCCCTGTACGACGCCAGGAAGAGCGGAGACATTTCCGGCGCGGTCATCCCGAAGAAGTTTTGGTACACCGTCACCAACGGCGTATCAGACTGGTTTGTCATGGACGTCCGAACCGAGCGCAAATTGCACACCACACCACCCGAAATGATTGGCACGGTGCAAATGGCCGCCCTGCTCGACAGGTTGAAAACCAGTGAGGCGCGAGTCAAGTTCGTGGTTACGCCGGTCATGTTTTACCCGGACCTCCAGTCAGACCATGGCGACAGCTGGAAGTCGTTCCCGGAACAACGCAACCAGATCCTCGACTACATTCGCTTCAATAAAATCCAGAACGTCGTATTCGTTTCCGGCGACGTTCATTGTTCGCTGATCAGTAAACTGACCCATTCGGCCGACCCCGACTTTAGCGTGCACACCATCGTGTCTTCGCCGCTGTACAAAATCCCGCTGTTGGCGACGTATGCTTACTCCTATGAATCGGACTTCATACTGAATGGGCTGGTGAGCATCGTGAACGACGGTGCTTACAACAGCCAACTCATCAGCAACGTTCACAGCGAAGACAACTTTGCCTATGTGAGCGCGAATGAAAAAGAAGTTCAGGTGCAATTCTTTGGCAAAAATGGCCAAACCCTGGAAAAACAGCCTGTCGTCATTACATTGGACTAACAGACCGCGTCTATCCTCTTTGCAGGCCAGCCGGTACCCACAATCCAGCGCAGAGCTTGTGGGTAAGGGCTTGCATGCGAAGCCCCAAGCCAGGCACACCCCGAAAGTCCCGGGAAATACTGCAGATCAATACGCCAATCGGTACGATTTATAGCACTAAGCCACTGCCCTCCCTTGTCAGCCTGAGCTGCATGATGCAACCTTGGCGCACGCGACAAAAAAGAGGGCGCAAGCCCGGGCGCGATCAGCATTCTGGAAGCGAGTTTGTTAATGAAAAGCCAACCCGATGCCGTCGGTCGAACCGCGGTCGAGGTAGTCACGCAATTACCGGTGCCCTCGCGGCTCGGTATGTTGCGTTTCGAACGGCTGAATGACGCTAGCTGGGCGCTGCTGTACCTCGATCCCAATTGCGAAAAGCAGTTTGGCCTGCCCGCGGTAGACCTTTGCTCCCTCGTTGGCTCGCCTTATGCCAGCCTGATGGAGCCCGAAGCGCGCTATCAGATGCATGACGACATCCAGCTGCAATTGGCCAACAGCCCGTTCTATCTGATCCGCTATACGCTGCACACTGCCGTTGGCCCGATCAGCCTGCTGGAGATGGGTGAGGGCTTTAAGCAGCATAACCGCCACCTGCTACGCGGCTACATCATCGTGGTCCAAGGCCTGCTCGGTGACAGCGGCCCTGCATCAGACCCGGATCTGGAAAACCAGAACAACCGCCTGCAAATTGCCCTTGAGCTCAACCAGCGTGCCCAGCATGAGCAACTGCTGCATCTGGAGCGTGTTCGCGCTCAGCAAAGCCTGATCCTGCGCCTGGCCCGTCATCGCTACAGCAGCCAAAACTCAGTGCAGGAAGCGGCCCAGCTGATCACTCAAAGCGCCTGTGAAATCTACGACATCGCCTGCGCCAGCATCTGGAACCTCAACGACCAGCGCCTGGAGCCGATTGCCGCGTTCAATCGCGACACTGGCGACTGCCTGCTGCCACAACCCATCGACGCCAGCCTGTTCCCGAGCTACCTCGGTGCCCTGCACACCGGCCGCGCCATTGATGCCAATGACGTATCACTAGACCCGCGCACCCGCGAGATGGCCGAAAGCCTGAAGCCTCGGGACATCAATGCGATGCTCGATGCCAGTATCCGTGTCGATGGCAATGTCGTCGGTGTGCTGTGCCTGGAACAGACCGGCACCCCGCGCGCCTGGCAGGCCGATGAAATAACCTTTGCCGGCGAGTTGGCCGATCAATTCGCGCAGGTTCTCAACAACCACAACCGACGCACCGCCACCAGCGCCTTGCATTTGTTCCAGCGCGCCGTGGAACAAAGCGCCAACGCCTTCTTGCTGGTCAATTGCGACGGGGTGGTTGAATACGTCAACCCGAGCTTCACCGCGATCACCCAATACACCACCGAAGAGGTCCACGGCCACCGGCTGTCAGATCTGACAGCGCTGGAAAACCTCAACGAATTGCTGCTCGACGCCAACTCCAGCCTCGCCAAAAGCAACAGCTGGCAAGGCGAGTTCAAGAGCCGTCGCAAAAATCTGGAACCCTATTGGGGTCAGCTTTCGATCTCCAAGGTGTATGGCGACAATCGTGAGTTGACTCATTACATCGGCATTTACGAAGACATCACCCAGACCAAGCTCGCACAACAGCGCATCGAACGCCTGGCCTACACCGACAACCTCACCAGCCTGGGCAACCGGCCGGCGTTCATTCGCAACCTTGATGAGCGCTTTGCCCGTGACAGCGACACGCCCATCAGCCTGTTGCTGGTGGACATCGACAACTTCAAACGCATCAACGACAGCCTTGGCCATCAGACTGGCGACAAACTGCTGATCAGCCTTGCCCGGCGCCTGCGGAACAGCCTGAGCCCCAGCAGCAGTCTGGCGCGATTTGCCAGTAACGAGTTTGCCGTGCTGTTGGATGACACCGACCTCGACGCCGGCCAGCAGATCGCCATCCAGGTACTCAAGACCCTGGATAAACCGATGTTCGTCGACAACCAGTTGATCAGCGTCACCGGCTCCGTGGGCCTCGCCTGCGCGCCACTGCACGGCCGCGATCCGCAAACCCTGATGAAGAACGCCGGCTTGGCTCTGCACAAGGCCAAGGCCAACGGCAAACATCAGGTGCAAGTGTTCACAGAAGCCCTCAACGCCGAGGCCAGCTATAAGCTGTTCGTCGAGAACAACCTGCGACGCGCCTTGACCCAAAACGAGCTGGAAGTGTTCTACCAACCCAAGCTGTGCCTGCGCAGCGGAAGGTTGCTGGGGATGGAAGCGCTGTTGCGCTGGAATCACCCGGAAAAAGGCATGATTCGCCCGGACCAGTTCATCAGCGTTGCAGAAGAAACCGGCCTGATCATCCCCATTGGTAAATGGGTCGCGCGTGAAGCGTGCCGCATGAGCAAACAACTGACCGCCGCCGGGCTGGGGCTCTTGCACGTTGCGATCAACCTGTCACCCAAGCAGTTTTCCGACCCGGACCTGGTGTCTTCGATTGCCAGCATCCTCAAGGAAGAACGTCTGCCAGCCCCCTTGCTGGAGCTTGAACTCACCGAAGGTTTGCTGCTGGAAGCGACCGAGGACACCCGACAACAACTCGATTCCCTGAAAAGTCTCGGGCTGACCCTGGCCATGGATGACTTCGGCACCGGTTACTCTTCCCTCAGCTACCTGAAAAAATTCCCGATTGACGTCATCAAGATCGATCGCAGCTTCATCCGCGACATTCCGGATAATCAGGACGACATGGAAATCACCTCAGCGGTGATCGCCATGGCCCACAACCTTAAACTCACGGTCGTGGCCGAAGGTGTCGAAACCGCCGAACAACTGGCGTTCCTGCGTCGCCATCGATGCGACGTCGGTCAAGGCTATCTGTTTGACCGGCCGATTCCAGGGCTGGAGCTGATCGACAAGCTCCGACGTTACCCTCGCGGCCCTCTGGTCTGACATCAGCGCGCCTCTCCCTACGCGTGTCCCGCCCCTTCCCTCGACCCTGAACAGTCGGGCAAACTGTCGGTCTATCGTCACTCACCCTCTATTAATCAGAAGCCCTGACTGACAATGCTTATCCGTTGTCTCGATCTATTCAGAGGATTTGGCTCATGGTTTTGCGCTCGGAGATACTCGTGAACAAAAATGAACTGCCTACCGCCTCGCAGGCACTGCCAGGCCGTGAAACGCACATGACCGTGCCGGAAAAGCATTTCGTCAACGGCAACCCGTTGCTCGGCCCGTTTCCTGGCACCGTGGATTTTGCGATTTTTGGGATGGGCTGTTTCTGGGGTGCTGAACGCCGTCTATGGCAGCAACCGGGCGTGTACAGCACGGCAGTCGGTTACGCCGGAGGCATGACGCCCAACCCGACCTACGAAGAAGTCTGCTCGGGCCTGACCGGCCACAGCGAAGTCGTTCTGGTAGTCTACGACACCGAACACACCACCTATGACGCGCTGTTGAAAGTGTTCTGGGAAACGCACAACCCGACTCAGGGCATGCGCCAGGGCGGCGACATCGGCACGCAATATCGCTCGGTTATCTATTGCACCAACGAAACTCAACTAGAAGCGGCGCTGGCCAGCAAGGCTGCTTTCCAAGCTGAACTGGATAAGGCAGGTTTGGGCCAAATTACGACAGAAATCGAAGAGGCGCCGACGTTCTACTACGCCGAGGCTTATCATCAGCAATACTTGGCAAAGAACCCGGCTGGGTATTGCGGGATTGGTGGGACCGGGGTGTGCATGCCGCCGAGTTTGAATGCGGATTGATTTGAACTGAGTCGTCCTTCTTCCGAGTGCCCGCTGACCTGCAGGAGCGCGCTTGCACGCGATGGCGTCAATTCAGGCAATGAAAAATCGTCTGAAAGTATGTCATTGCGGGCAAGCGCACTTACGCCGTCAGATCAAAGTTCCGAAATCAACGCTAGAGCATCCATAGAAAGCCTTCTCACACGACAGGCGGCTGTCCTGAATCAAATAACCTGTTATTTCTGACAGTATCTTGCTGAAGAACTCACAGACATGAGCCTGATGGGGCTTTGCGAGGAAGGTCAAATATTTCGATATAACAATGTTGGCGATTTCGACCCTCGGTTCAATAATGGCCAACCCACTCACATAGAAAGTTATTCAGACCAGAAATATCACGCTGACGGGATGAACTGCAAACTGAAAAGTGTCGAAAAATTCAGTGCTCCATCTCCTTAATCCTCCATGATTAAAATAATTAATGGATGAAACCATGAGCAACGCAATCGCCAAAGGATATAAGGCAGCGTTCCGAAACCACCCCATTTACGAGTTGAGCGACTGAGAGGTTTGATCGTTTGCCCAGCGGACTCGCTGAACCTAAAGCACCTGTCATTTCTGACAGCTAGAGATCCGGGCGCACTTGCCGTAAGGTCAATATTCAAATACTTGGAGTTGCCAATATGAAAAGTAAAGCGATTACACCCAATGCGTTAGACCCTGAATTCGGTACAGATGGAAAGTTTGAATTCGGAAAAGAAATAATCATTAAACCTAATTCTTTTGGAGCCACCACTCAACTCCTACAAGGTGGCTACCTATGCGGCGGCACTGCATACGGCGGAAAAAATGAATTAAACATTGCCAATTGGCTGGTAAAATTAAGCCAACATGGAACGATTGATACAACATTTGGAGACGGCGGCTTATTGTACTTCCAACCCGCTGTTCTCGACGGCTCTCGGCAGATGTCGATCATGGGACTCTGCCAAACGGCAGAGCATATTCTGATCTTGGGATTGTCATCGAGCCCACAGGGCCAATGGTTTCAGGAGGTAGCAATGCTCCGTTCAAGCCTTACCGGTGAGCTTGATGTAAGTTTTGGGAACGGTGGCGTGAAAAGAATAACGCTGCCCACCTTTAAGAATAGCCCAGCCGCCAGCGCTGATGGGACGAATAGAAACAATGAGAACCATGAGAACACTGGTAATTTTATTTGTGAAGGCGGTACGATTACCATCATAGGTCGAGAAGCGATAGTCCGCCTCACCCATGAAGGCGAGTTAGACACCTCATTCAATGGAACAGGTGTTTTGCCATTAGATGATTACGACCTCAGTGAAGGATTTATTGCAACCCAGCCCAAGGACGCAACGTTGCTGGTTGCTAAAGAGAATAGAATTGCTCGATACACCACCGCAGGCAGTCTAGACACAACGTTTGGTGTAGAGGGCTCCTACACCGCACCCAAAAACCTTAGGCCCATTGTCGCGGTCATTGCAGCCCCTGAAGGAGCAATCTATTACATCGCTATCGAACTCATCAACGACACCCAACATCACTATTTAGGCAAGCTGGGCATTGATGGCACGTTTGACAATGACTTTAACCGCGGTCAGCATGTTCGACTGCCGTTTTACCAAAACGATTCTTTAGCGTGGTTTGGATACCTTGCGCTAGGCGATCTAAACAACGTTTACGTAGCGATGTCAGCCCGAGACTCCATTCTGATTGAAGTGAGTTTAGTGTCGCGTTACCAGAGCAATGGGGAGCTCGATGAGACCTTTGGCAATCTTGGTACCTTCGTAACCCCCCTTGCGCTTAAAAGCATCCGTACCAATGGACTCGCTACAGGTAAGATCGTGGTTTTCGGAAACAAGGTCAGGGATCAAGTAACCGACCCATTGAGCGCCGAGGCACACGGTATAAGTGAATAGTTTCCAGCTAGCGACGTCAGTGGCGGCGGTTGATTTATTTTCGATAAAACATTGAAGATAAATCAATCTTGTTGCTCTCAAGATTCCGCAATCAACCAATCCATCTGCCAGCCACCCTGAGTTTGCCCCAAGGTCTTGGCCAGCCATGGCATCAGCTCGCGCAGCTCCTCTTCCAGACCCCAAGGCGGGTTGGCGATGGCTAGGCCAGAGCCATTCAAGCTTTGCGGGGTGTCCAGCGGGTGCACGAATAATTCTACTCGCAACAACTTCGGCGCACCGGTTTCGGCCAGGTCTTGATAGAAGCGTTTCAACAGACGCTGATCCTTGATCGGGTACCAGATCGCGGTCACGGTCTGACGCATGCGGCCGATGGCTTCTTTCAGGGCCACGGCGCAACGCTTCATTTCGTCGAGTTGTTCGAACGGCGGGTCGATCAGCAACAGCCCACGTTTTTCCGCCACTGGCAGCAGCGCACGCGGCACGTGCCAACCCTCACCCAAATGCACCGCAACGCGGCGATCACCCTTCATGTTCTCTTTAAGCAGTCGCCCGTCTTCGGGGTGCTTCTCATTGAGCAGAATGCGCTCACGCTCGCGGGTCAGGCGACGGGCAATTTCCGGAGAACCTGGGTAATAACGCAGCTCGCCGTCGGGGTTCATGTCGTGCAGCACCTGCAGATAATCGGCCGCCAGCGCAGGCAGGTCCGGCGCGTCCCACAAGCGCGCAATGCCCTCGAGCCATTCGCCCGTGCGGGTGGCCTGATCGCCTTTGAGGTCATACAGACCAATCCCGGCGTGACTGTCGATGTAGGCGAACGGCTGCTCCTTGCGCGCCATCAGGGCGATCAAGCGAGTCAGGATCAGGTGTTTGAACACGTCGGCATGGTTGCCTGCGTGGAAGGCGTGACGGTAATTCATGGCGGCTCCTGGAAGGGAGCGGAGTTTAGCAGCTGTGCTGGAAGGGTCCAAATTGCTCGGCGATTATCGCTGCCCGAAATGGTGCGTTTGGGTGACTCCTGCAGGTCACCGGTCAAGGTGTCGTTATTATCTAGTTAGTTTTATTATTTCTATAATACTTCCGCCGGTATGGTCCGGAAATATTTTGATAACGTTCAGCCCAACATTTGAGAAAGAAATATCTATCGGTTTGGGGCCTACGCTTGGGTGTCGCTGACTAGATAATAGTATTCGATTTTTATCGTACGCTTCGAAGAGGCTCGCTTGTCCGTACCACCGAAAACTAACTTTCGCGTACGTTGACTTCAATCTGAGTTCCATCGCAAATACCGCAGGAGGGCTTTCATTGTCGTTGTAATGGAGATACCAAATGTCCCGAGGTGCCGCAGGGGGATAGCAAACAACGCTCACAATTGCGCTGGTGCTCCCCGAGACGAGTGCGATCTCCAGGAAAGGGGTGTCAATACTCCCCCCAAGGGACGTACTTTGTACAGGAATGAACTCAAACGTCTCTAACTGTGCACTTACCTTCAATCGAAGCACAGGGAAAGACATTGCATCATGCTGCGAGGGAGATTTGCCAAATCCAACTTCAATAGTCAGGGTAAGCTCACTGGAGTCTTTCAATCGCTCCAAGTCAACCTGAGGGATATTCAGCGCAATGCCATTCAAGATCTCTTGTTGACCAATAATATATCCATCCAGCAGATTTAGTTGGAACCTGGAGCCATCCACCATCGTACCAATGAGTGTCAGCCATACCGTCTGCCCTACCGCTATCAACGGCCAGGCCTCAACGGTTACATCGCCTCCCCCGTCGAACGTTGTCAAATCCAGTACGTCCTCCGAGGCCTGAGTGATCTGCGGGGTGGGCAGTTTGTCCGCCGCGATCGGTTGCACGATCAGGTTCAGAATCTCGGACAGGATCACCCCATCCGGACGGACCACGGCATAGATGACCTGAATGGTTTTGCCCACCGCGAGAGTCACATCGGCAACGGGAACCAGGAACGTCACCTTTCCAAACAGGCTGCCATTTTTTACCTCGAAAGTGTCGTTGCCATTGAAGGACAAGCCAATGAAGTCGGACAACCTCATTGATGGATAAACCACCTCGACATGCACCCCGGAAGGGTTACCCAAAAGCGGGTCCAGGGAATCCGAAGGGGCTTCTTGCACATGCGGTTTGGGGTAATCAGCATTTTGCGTGGGCGCGAGGCTGTTGAGGACCGTCGACAAAGCGCTCTTGGTTGCTGAGGCGAACGCGTCGCAGGCTTTTTTTGTGCTTCGGTTAATGCGCTCATGGTGTTCGTCCTTGATGTTTAATTTCCAGATTGAGCCGCCCAGTACTTTATGGTTTGAGCCCGGCGATTAGTGAAAGGGCTGGTTTATGTACAACAATCAGCCCCCTATTTTCACTCTACTATTGGGTCATAGAGAAATTATCTATAAACGTGCTGGAATTATCACCTGTAACCACCGAAATAGATTTTATTTTTCTATCCGGGCTACTGGCGTATTCAAACCATATTCTAGATTCGAGTTGCTGCGAAACATGGGACCATATTAAACTTCCGCCCTCATCGAAATATGAAACTGTATATATCAAACTTTTGAAGGCGCCGAACCTAACTTTCCTTGCCGGCTTGTTAAGGGTTAACAGCACGCTGGAGGGGCTACCCAGCGTTATTGCCGAACCAGTTATCCACGGGGGCAGAGTAAAAAATCCAGCATCTCTAATAAAAACATTTCCCGCCCTTGCTGTGAGCACCATTGTCGGAAAACCTATTGATTGCCCTACGAGTAGATCTTGATTTGCAGCATTAAAAGCTTCGAACAATATAAAATCTTCAATTGTATATACGGGGTTTGGAAATTTAATCGCCTCTCCCTCATCACCGCCCCTATCGAACCCAACCGTAACCCAAACCCTCAACTCACTCCCAACCGTAAACTTCTCCAACTCCGCCCGCGCAATAGTCCCCCTAACCCCCTTACTCACATCCGCCGCCGTTACCACATAAGCCTTCAGCAACTCCATAGTCGGCCCCCCACTCGGCCCACTCACCGTCAGCCATACCGTCTGCCCTACCGCTATCAACGGCCAGGCCTCAACGGTTACATCGCCTCCCCCGTCAAACGTTGTCAAATCCAGTACGTCCTCCGAGGCCTGAGTGATCTGCGGGGTGGGCAGTTTGTCCGCCGCGATCGGTTGCACGATCAGGTTCAGAATCTCGGACAGGATCACCCCATCCGGACGAACCACGGCATAGATGACCTGAATGGTTTTGCCCACCGCGAGAGTCACATCGGCAACGGGAACCAGGAACGTCACCTTTCCAAACAGGCTGCCATTTTTTACCTCGAAAGTGTCGTTGCCATTGAAGGACAAGCCAATGAAGTCGGACAACCTCATTGATGGATAAACCACCTCGACATGCACCCCGGAAGGGTTACCCAAAAGCGGGTCCAGGGAATCCGAAGGGGCTTCTTGCACATGCGGTTTGGGGTAATCAGCATTTTGCGTGGGCGCGAGGCTGTTGAGGACCGTCGACAAAGCGCTCTTGGTTGCTGAGGCGAACGCGTCGCAGGCTTTTTTTGTGCTTCGGTTAATGCGCTCATGGTGTTCGTCCTTGATGTTTAATGCTTCTGGGTTTCCCGCCAGGACTTCATGCTCTGACGGGCGGGTAGAGACTGATTTATTTTCAACACTTCACCGAAAATCGGCCTGCCCCCTTTCTTAAACTTTTATCTGCCCCGCAGCTCATATATATGTGAACGTAAAATTATCTAGCCCGATCCCGGAGAACCCAGGAATTGTTGGGCGATCTATTACTATGGACTTTATTTTCCTTGTCGCAGTGAAATACTCTATCCATTTTGTGGCCGGATAGGTAATTACTGCGGGTTCTAGCTGAGTGGTGATCGTAAGTTCTTGCTCATCTTTGTATGCAATAGTGGCATCCCCTGATTGATATTGAGCTGCAAATCTGATGCTTTTTGCGGGGGATTTTAGTGTAATGGTTATCCGACCGAGATTAAAATGCGCCATTAAACCCGTGATATACGGCGGATATTTATAATCGGATCTAATTACCCAGCTTTGAGCTGCTGAAATACTGAATGCTCGGAAGCTTTCTACCTGTTCTGGAGGGACGCGTCCCTCCTTTGCTGTCTCGAAACCTTCAAAGCTAATCAGAGTTGTCTTAAATGCGGCAGTCGGAAGTTCAACTGCCTCTGCCTCATCACTCCCGCCCTCAAACCCAACTTTGCACATCACCCCCAACTCACTCCCATCCTCCAATTTCTCCAACTCCGCCCGCGCAATAGTCCCCCTAACTCCCTTACTCACATCCGCCGTCGTCATCACATAAGCATTCAGCAGCTCCATAGTCGGCACCCCACCCGGCCCACTCACCGTCAACCAAACCGTCTGCCCCAACGCAATCAACGGCCAGGCCTCAACCGTCACATCGGCATCCCCGTCAAACGTTGTCAAATCCAGTACGTCCTCCGAGGCCTGAGTGATCTGCGGGGTGGGCAGTTTGTCTGCCGCGATCGGTTGCACGATCAGGTTCAGAATCTCGGACAGGATCACCCCATCCGGACGGACCACGGCATAGATGACCTGAATGGTTTTGCCCACCGCGAGAGTCACATCGGCGACGGGGACCAGAAACGTTACCTTTCCAAACAGGCTGCCATTTTTTACCTCGAAAGTGTCGTTGCCATTGAAGGACAAGCCAATGAAGTCGGACGACGTCATTGATGGATAAACCACCTCGACATTCACCCCGGAAGGGTTACCCAAAAGCGGGTCCAGGGAATCCGAAGGGGCTTCTTGCACATGCGGTTTGGGGTAATCAGCATTTTGCGTGGGCGCGAGGCTGTTGAGGACCGTCGACAACGCGCTCTTGGTTGCCGAGGCAAACGCGTCGGAGATTTCTATTTCCTGTGCCGCAGTTAATACACTCATGGCGTTCTTCCTTGATGTGGGTGAAGCTGGCAGGCACGCGCATGACATGGCCTGCTCCGAGTTAGGGGAATGATTCAGTTTCGGACTTGCACCGAAAATCGATCCGTCCCCAATGGGCGATCAGACTTGCATTACAAAGTTATCCCACAGCGTCCAGTCTTTGTTTTGATTCACGATTTCTATGTAACGAATAGGCTTGCCAAGGCTTTCATAGTGCAAATGTTGATTGCTGGCCTTGGGCAGCACCTCTGCATGAAGCTCTAGTTTATTGGCATCCAGATACCGAATGGCCGTGCTACCGGTCTCTACGCCGTGGACATCGCAGTTCACTATGCGGCATTCGACATTCAGTTCAAGTTCAAGGGTTTGGTTGCCTGAGGCGGCATAACCGAGTTGTAGCACTGTGCCGACGAAATAGTCGGCGGCCTCTGGAGGCAGTATGTAGCCGGGAGCAAAACCCGCCTGCCCTGTCCCGGATAAAAACCGAATGGTCATGTGGGGCGTAGTGACCGACCCTCCGACGGTTATCAAGTCCCCGGTATGGATCGAAAAGTCGTCGGTAATCTCGCCAGGAACCGCATCGCCCAGAATGCTTAATGTTCTGGTGAACGATTTGGACTGGCCGCCTGCGCTGCGAAGCACCTCGTAAAACACATCGACACTTGCGTCTCGGCTAAAGCCAATCAATGCAGTCGTTATGGGCCATGTGAGCATTTGGTTGTCGGTGGCGGCTCTGAAATCCCGCGAGGCTGTGCCGTCTGCGGTGGCACCTGTCCAGTAAATCGTGACGGTGTCCAGTCGCTTCAATGAAATGGCCTGACCGTCTACATGTACAGATGTGCCCTGTGGGTACTTAGCGGGGTCGAAAACATCGCCTGGTGCGTTATCCACCGCTGGCATAAGCAGCAGGATACTGGTGCCTACCGTGTAGGTGGCCGCACTTGAGGGCTGGGTGTTTTCAGTTGTCGCTGACAGCACGCGATAGCTCACGGCCAGCGTGCCGTTGATCAGTGGATCAAGATGACTTTTATCAACGAGAAAGGTGGCGTCTGTGTTGCTCTCATTTTGCCCTACGCTGTACTCATCGGTGTGAACGAGCGAGGTTCCGGTCTGAGTTCTGCCCTCCCAGCGCAGGTAAATGATGTCGCCAAAATCCTTGCCGTTGTAAGGCTTGATACGTACTGTCGCCGCCAAGGTCACTGTGCCGGGATCAATGAGCGCGCCATTGGCCTCATCCACCGCAGGCGGTGCCAATTGGAGGGGCGTTCCGATGACCGTATACCCTGCAATCGGCGAGTTCTGTGTGCTGCCCGTCGCGCTGAACACCACTTGGTAACTCAACTCCAGCGCGCCGCCTGCCAGTTGATCGGCGTAAGCCCTCGGGACGTTGAAGGTGATTTCTTTCAGTTCGCCTCCCACTACGATGACGGTACTGCTGCTGTAGTTGACCGGGTCGCCTAAAGCGCTGGTGCCCTTCCAGTTGACGACGATTTTGTCGCCGACGCTTTGGCCGGAATAGGCGGCGATAGTTACCGTTGCGCTGTCGCCGATGATCAGGGCGAGGTCGATGGTGGTGGTGCCGCCAGCTTCTTTGACGACGGCCAGGGCGAGCTGAACTGGCAAGCCAGTGAGGGTGATGGTGGTGGTTTTTGATTGTTTATCTGGCGTAGCGCCTGTTTGGCTGAGGCTGTAACGCACCACCGCAGAGCCGCCCGCGATGAGTTTCAGGTGGGCGTTGGGGATGGTGAAGGTCGCGTGATCGAAGCCGGGATCGTCGACTGTCACTGGTGCAAGGGTCAGGCTGATGTCGGCGGTCGGTGTTTTGCCTACCCAGTCGAGGGTGACGGTGTAGGCTTTTCCGTTGCCGGTGTAAGAAGGAATCGCCACATGCGCATCAGCATCGCCGAGCGCTTCCAGATTGAGGATCAACGTAACGCGGTCGGCCTCATTAACCCGAGGGGAAGCCAGCGCATCTGGATCAATCTCAACCCGCACATAAGTTGACGGTGACACCAACGAGTAGTTATCCACAATGTCGCGGACTTCATAATTGACCAGCAGCATGTCACTGCTGCCGCCCGCTTCGAGCGTCTCTGGGGGGACCACGACGTTTTGCGGCCCTAACGTTGTCAGCGCCGGATGGATCACGCGCAGGTTGTTCCACATCACAGTCAGTTCATCGCCTACTTCTTGATAAGCCCATGCAGGCACGGTGACGATGACATCGGCAGCTGGGTTATTTACCGGATCAGGGCTGACCGTGCAGGCCACCAGATTTTCGTTGATGGCGGTCGAGGTATCGGGGTCCAAATCCCCCGGCGATAGGCGGCTGACCGCGACGGTGCGCGTGGGCGATGTCTGCAAGTCCCCGGCCTGGTTGTCAAACAGTGTGTAATACACTTCGGCGCCGGGGTCCTGAACAAGGACAGTGCCCACGCTGAAACTCAGCCAGCCCTGGTCGATGGTCGGCTGATCGAGGTTGTACTGCTGCACGTCGTTGTTATTCCAGTACAGCGTGATGGTGTCGCCCACGCGCGTGACGTCGGGGAGTTTGGCGGTCAGTCCGATTCTCTTGTTGGGGTCATAGAGTTGGTGATACCCCAGGCCGCGGCGGGGGTTTTCGTCGGAGTCGTTGAAGTCACTGAAGACCAGAGGGCCGAGATCGTCGATGTTCATGGTTGCCGTCCTTAATGTTTAACTTTAGATAGACTGTCAGAACGTTACGCTCTGACGAAGCGGGAAGGGTTTGATTTAGTTTCAACGCGCTACTGAAAACTTGACCCCAACTTCCGCAACCAATCATATGAATAAATCAAACTGCCTTATTCTTTCGCTGATGAATCAGTCCCATTGACTCATGGCGCGGGTCGGTGCGCTATGGAAAAATTATCCATGACTATTGCACCGCGATCACCGCGGCTATAAATTACAGATATAGTGTATATTTTCTTGCCAGAATCACAAGTATACTCGACCCATTTACCAAGCACGCCACCAAACTGGTACACAGACAACGACAGTCCCTGCACATCAAGATAATTGATTGTTATCGTACCGACTGAATCAGAGTAGATTCCAAAAACCACGCGCTCGGCGGGTGTTGCAAGTCTGAACTCTACTGTGCCGCCAAGCATCCAAACCATATAATTTGTTGCCCAAGGGCTATAGCCCGCATTTACGATTTTAACTTCGGTTCTGGCTAAAACAGTTAGTGCCGGGAATTGCCTAACGCCTCCGGCCGGGATAGTTTCATTGTGAATTGCAGTTTCGAAATTTTCGATTTCTATACGCCAGTTCAGACTTATATTGAAAATTGAAATCGGAAATCCAACAGCTATCGACTCATCACTCCCCCACTCAAACCCAACCTTAAAAACCACCCTCAACTCCCCTCCTTCCTCAAGCCTATCCAACTCCCCTCGCGCAATAACCCGACCAATCCCATTAGTCACATCCGCTGCCGTAATCGCATACCCCTCCAACAACTTCCAAATCGGTACCCCACCCGGCCCTGTAACCGTCAACCAAACCGTTTGCCCCACCGCAATCAACGGCCAGGCCTCAACCGTCACATCGGCATCCCCGTCAAACGTCGTCAAGTCCAGCACGCCCTCCGAGGCCTGAGTGATCTGCGGGGTGGGCAGTTTGTCTGCCGCGATCGGTTGCACGATCAGGTTCAGAATCTCGGACAGGATCACCCCATCCGGACGGACCACGGCATAGATGACCTGAATGGTTTTGCCCACCGCGAGGGTGACATCGGCGACGGGAGCCAGGAACGTCACCGTGCCAAACACACTGCCGTTTTGCACCGCAAAGGTGTCGTTGCCGTTAAAGAACAAGCCAATGATGTCGGACGACCTCATTGATGGATAAGCCACCTCGACATGCACCCCGGACGGGTTACCCAGCAGCGGGTCCAGAGTATCCGAAGGGGCTTCTTGCACATGCGGTTTGGGGTAATCAGTATTTTGCGTGGGTGCGAGGCTGTTGAGGGCCATCAACGAGGAGTCCTTGGTTGCCGAAGCGAACGCGTCGGTGGTTTTTTCTTGTGCTGCGGTTAATGCACTCATGGTGGTTCGTCCTTGAGGATGCGTTAATCGTCTAACGCTTCATGTTCTGAAGTAGCAGAGGAGGAGGACTCATTTCTACCGCTTAGCCGAAATAAGCCATCCCCCTGCTATAGCCCTAAAGTAAGGGGATCGAACAACTGCCTCCGGCCTCGTTCATGGCAAACCGGACAAACTTCTGGAGCCCGTTAGTTCTGCCGCGATCATTGCTGATGCTGTAGTCGAGAATCGCACCGTTCCGGCAAATCAAGTAGATCAACGAGTACGGCAGCGCAACCTCGTAATAACCGGCCGCCAGCATCGCCTGAGTAATGAGCACGTCATCCGACTTCAATCTCGACGCTTCAATGGGCGGGGCAGCTGGATCTGTTGCGTCCACGCTGCTGACGCCCACAAAGTTATAACTTAGGACGGGCGACCTACCGATGTCTATATTGCTTACCCCCGACAAGGTAATACGGAAAGTCGTGCCGTTTAGGCCGGCGGCCCGGGTAATAATATTGCTGGCGTTTGCTTCCGGAAAAATACCCCGTGCTAGCGGAGCGCCATCACCGGGAAGTTCAGCACTCGACGCAACCGTGACTACCTGAACTTTAGATTTAACGGTCACGGTGTTAGTAGCATCCAGCTTTCTTGTGACGGTGAAATAGACATTGATATCACCGACACCTATGGCCCCGATAACTGCAACAAAAGGTACCGGTATCAATATATTGCTCCCTTCGTTCGGCGCGGTGACCGTGACAAATGGCATCTCAGGCAAAGACACTGTGCCCCAGTACAATTGAATGACATCGCCAATAGTCCAGATGACGTTTAAGTCTTCCCCTACACGGGGAATGGTTGCGGTTGCATTCTGCCCATAATTCCCGGGATTTATCGTGTTAACCGGGCTGGTCCCACATTGGATGCTGGGGGGTTTGATGTTCTCATGCTCAGGCGTCGTTGGGTCTGGGTCTGGGTTTGGTCCGCCAGGTGTACGCAAGTCGACATTGACCAAGGCTACAAGGGACTCGACACGAGGCGAACCGGTTCTCTGCAGCCAGTAGCTGACCTTGATATCCCGACCGTTTCCGACTTCCGCTACGACGTCGTAGGGTACGGCAATGGTCGCGATCGGATCGGGGGCAGGTGGAACTGGGTCGGACACGGAGAAGGGACTGATGGTCCGGCCACCCCAAATGACGTAAATAAAATCACCTGCCACGGCACCGTCGTAGTGCGGAATGACCACCCCGACATCGGCCACGGCATCGTTGTAGGTAATCAGACCGTCATCGTTTTCAGGCACCAGTGGTGCAAGTAATTCCGGCAGATTGAGGAATACGTCAATGGCGGTAGATTCCGGATTACTCCGGACATTTCCAGCCCAGTCGGTTACCCGATAGCTAAAATATTTTTTACCATCGGCCGTGGCTTTCAGATCGGCCTCGGTAATGGTGACAGGCAGTTGACGTTTAGGATCTGTCACCATGAACGTTGGCGAAAGAAAAGAACCTGTTGTGGGGCTGGTTCCCAGCCACAGTTCTACAAGGTCGTCCGCTTCGCTGTCGAAAAAGGGGTCTACGACAATATTTAGAAGCCCGTCCACCAAGTCGCTAACGGTAATACCTGAAAGCTGGGCCTCGGTAAATAGCAAGGGTGGTAACTGATCACCGCCTGGCGCGAGCCGGTCAAACCGGACCGTGAGTGGCAATAACGTAGTTTGACCGTCTTCGGAAGCGGTGTCGTAAATTTGGTAATTCAGTACAACCCGCGTGTCCGTTCCGTTTGCCGGAAAATCCGCTACTTTGATCAGAAGATCAAATTCAGTAAGTGACGGATCGGTAAGATCAACCAAGGACAAGTCAACAGGAGCGCCATAAGCGACGCCATCCCTAAGAAGCTGAATAGAGTCGGTATTTTTCATCTCTGGGGATTTTGGTACTTTCACAACGACATCGGCTGTCAGCAATGCAATTGGAATAGTCCCCCTCAGGGAATCAGCAGCCGGCACCGTGAGCGCGGGCAATGCGGACGGCGCAAGAGTGACTGCAGTTTTTTTTACACCCGCATACGCTTGAATAATGGTCATGATTACACCCTGCTTGATGAGTAGTGTTTAATTAATTAACCCACGTTAACCGCAATTTTTACCGTGCTAGAGATCACTGAAGTGTTACCCAACTTGTCGCGTACTTGATACCCAAAATAGTAATCGGCGGCTGCCGTGAAACTACCTTTAGGAAATCCTAGCGACGTCCTTGTTCCGGCCGTACTTATTTCTATTTCTGCATTTTTAATCAGGTACAGCTCTTGTGAGTCAGCAGAGGCGGGGAGTTCGCTTAGCCAAGGCGTGATAAAATCACCCTTTTCCATTCCGTACCAGGCATAGGCCGTCACCGGCAAGTAGCCATCGACCAAGTCCTCTTCGGTGATACCTTCTTTTTGCTCTTCGGTGAAAGAAAGCGCGGTCAACGAAGTGCCACCTGGGGATTCTCTGTCGAATACAACGGTCACTGTTTTCCCTGAGCGTTCGCCGTCTTCCGTCACAGGATCTATAATTTCATAATCCAGACTTAATTCAGTGAAGCCTCCGGCAGGTGGAAAACGCCCTTTAGGAATAAATAATTCCGCATTGAAATCAGGGTCTTCAGCCTCTCCTTTTTTAAGGGTATAGGTCATGATCAGCGAGGTGACACCGTCATAAAGGTTAAGTATGTCGGACTCTTTCATTTCCGCGAAATGAGGTATCCGCACTAAAAGATCCTCTTCATAACGATCGAGGGGAATCCGTCCGTCCTCCAAAGCAGCAGGGACTTCCAGGCTCGGGAGGTTAGCGCGAGTTTTAATTTTTTTGCGTGAGTGAGAATGTGCCATTTGCGTGACTCCATGTCAGAAGGCACGCTCAGGTTATTCATAAAGACTAAGCGCTGTAACCTGTCATAAATGACAGGTTGGGCGACCAGCAATCATAAAAATCAACTAACCCCCTGATGTTCTTGCATATATTATTTAGCAATTGCATTTGTTGCGAATAGCTCTAGCCAAATCAACAAGACGACGACCAAGTTGTTGACGAATAAAACCCATAGGACTACTAAGTTGTTATTGCTTTTGGGAGTAGCGCCGCAATTTCGATCTACGTAGGAAACGAGATCAGCAGCATGCCATTGGGCATTGACTGCTTAACGATCAGGGAGGATTAATGGACATCAGTGATCGCTACAATCTTCAGTTCTGCGGCCAATGGATCGTCGCCATAACGGTTATTACTGTAAGCGGGCAAGCGTGGGGGCTCAATGTGCCCCCAGGTGGATCCGTTACCGTGAATAACGGGGAACCGGCGCAACAATGGTCGTTAACCGCAGCCAGTTTGACGGTAGCCCCAGGCGGGCAAACACTGGACATCGTCACCACAGCCGGGTCAACGGTGGTTCTCAATGGTGCAACTGTTTCTGCCACTTCACTGAGCGCACTGGTGTTAACCAACAGCATTGGAGCGATCACTGACTCGACCCTTGTTTCCACCCGCAATACCGGCCTGTCCGTTGTGCGCGGAGCAGATGACACGGTTCCGGGTTCTACCGCAACGGTCACCAACAGCATTATTTCTGCGGCCGGGCGTGGCCTGAATGTCTCGGGAGGAAGTATCGCCACGGTGATTAATTCACAAATCACGGGCACTGGCGCTGTAGGCGCATCAATTGCCGGTGACGGCCTTGGCATCTCGCTGGTGGGGGGGGAAGTCATCCTTCAGGGCAGTCAGGCAACGGGCAGTAATCATGGGGCTGGCTTATTTTCCAACAGAACCTTAACTGCGACGCCAACGTTGGTTCTCGATGGTTCCAGCCTTACATCCGGTACGGGCAGTGCCATTCTTGTAGGCAATATTGGCATCCCGCCGATGCGTGCCAATATTGAAGTGCTCAACGGCTCCACGATGAGGGCGGGGAATGGAGTGCTGCTTGAAGTTGGGCTTGCAACATCAGCGGTTGGTTCGGTGACCGCGGCACAACTTACCGTTGATAACAGTCAACTGGTGGGTGATGTGCAGGTGTTGGCCGGCGCTACCGCAGATGTCTTGATGCGCAATGGCGCAACGCTGACCGGGACCATGAGCAATATCAGCAGCCTGAACATGAATGCCAGCCAGGTTACCGGGAACGTGGTTGAGCCGTCCGGATCTTCGGCATCAGTCACTATGGCTGCTGGTTCTGTGTTTACCGGCGCGATGAGCAACATCAGCAGCCTGAGTCTGGATAACAGTGTGATGACCGGTGATATTGTCCAAGACGCTCAAACGCCCGCCACGTTGACGCTGACCCATGGCGGCCGCTTGACAGGCACCGTCAGCAGCGCGCAAAGCCTCTCGATTGACACTACGTCCACATTCAACATGGTCAACAACTCGACCGTTGGGGCGCTGACCTTGAACGGTGGGACCGTGAATTTGCGCGGCGGCAAGGGTGCGTTTCGAACCTTGACCGCATCGAGCCTGACAGGAAGCGGCACGTTTGCGCTGGGTACCGACCTTGCAGGTCATCTAAGTGATCTGGTCAACATCACCGGCGCTGCCAGTGGCAGTCATTCGCTTAGCATTCAGAATACGGGGGTCGAACCCCTCCAGGAAAATCATGCTCAGCAGGTTGTCCATACCGGCAGCGGAACAGCGAGCTTCACTGTGTTGGGTGGCCAAGTTGACGCGGGTACTTTTGTTTACCGTTTACAGCAGCGTGGCACCGATTGGTATCTGGTCCAGGAGACCACGGGCGATGGCGGTGATGGCAGTGATGGGGGTGATGGGGGCGACAGCGGGGGCGACCCGATCATCAGTCCAAGTGCTCGGGCTGTCATCGGCGTATTCAGTGCCGCGCCGACGGTGTGGTATGGCGAGTTGAGCACGCTGCGCAGCCGCATGGGTGAGTTACGCAATGGCCACGAGCAAGGCGGCGCCTGGGCCCGCACGTATGGCAACAAGTACAACGTTTCCGCAGCTGATCAAGTGCATTACAGCCAAGTTCAGCAAGGCATATCGTTCGGCGCAGATACGCCAATATCCACCGACGGTCATTGGCTTCTTGGCGTATTAGGGGGATACAGCAACTCTGATCTGAACATGCAACTGGGTTCCAATGGCCGGGTCAGCAGTTATTACCTCGGGCTTTACACCACTTGGCTTGCGAATGACGGCTATTACATCGATGCGATCATCAAGGCCAACCGCTTCCAAAACAAAGCTGATGTCACCATGAGCGACGGGGTCAAGGCCAAGGGCGATTACGGCAACTACGGCGTAGGCGGCTCGGTGGAGGCCGGCAGACACTTCGATTTCTCGGACGGCTGGTTCGTCGAGCCCTATCTGCAGGGTTCGGCCTTGTGGGTGACGGGCGAGAATTACGGCCTGGACCACGGACTTGAAGCCAAAAGTAACAAAGCCGACTCGTTCCTTGGCAAAGTAGGAACTCATGTAGGACGAACGATTGCGTTGAGGTCCGGTGGTTTCGTTCAGCCCTACGTGAAACTGGCGGCGGCCCATGAGTTTGCCAAGAGCAATGAGGTCAGCGTCAATCGCACCACCTTCAGTGATGACCTTTCCGGTAGCCGAGGCGAAGTGGGGGCTGGCATCGCGGCACAACTATCCAATGTGCTGCAATTGCACGCTGACATTGATTACAGCAACGGCAATAACATTGAACAGCCTTGGGGAGTCAACTTGGGTGTGCGATATACCTGGTGATACTGGCGGGCCCGCTATCTGCAAAACGCTGCCTACGTGATTTTGAGTATATCCGCTCATATTTTTAGGAAAAGTCCTACAGCAACTGCTGAAATGCCTGATCTTTTTATATAGTCCTTCTCTATCAAATGGCGCCCCTCGATTATTCAAGGTGTGGGCGTGGCAATGAAGCGGTTCAAAGGGCAAGCCGGGCAACTGGTGATGGTATTGGGCGTGATAACGGCCAACGTGTGCGAGGCCGCCATTGATGTACCGCCGGGGCAAAATGTGGTCATCCGAGATGGCGACCCCGTTTATGAGTTCAATCTTCAGGACTCACATTTGATCGTGAAGGCTGGGGGCGAAACAGGACGTATCCATGCGACCGCCGATTCCCGACTCGAAATGGACGGCGGCAGGGTCACTTCCACGGGTGAACCTGCCATCGCGCTGTACAACAGCCGTGCCGTTATCAACAACAGCACCATCATCGCCGAGGCTGATCCCGCCCGGCCCGACGTCAGCAGTTTCGGCATTCGGCTATCGGGGTTTGAGCAGGCTTCCAGCGCACACATCAGCAACAGCTTCGTTTCGGGGACGGACCGAGGCATTAACGTTACCGACAGTGCATCCCTTGAACTGTTCAATACGCATGTTGAAGGCCACGCGGGTGCTTCGGGCAATGGTTTTGTCAGCGGTGGCGCGGGCGTAGTGGTGGCCGGTGCCAGCGCCTCATTCAATCAGAACAGTGTGGTCACGGGCGATAATAACGGTGTCGTCATTTGGGGTGATGCAACCGGCGCAACTGAAAGACCTGCGTCGCTGGTAGTCGATCAGTCGTCCGTTGTGGGCCTGGAAGGCAGCGCCATTGTCATCACCCGATCGGCGGCTGCCAATCAAGATGTTCATATCGATATCCGCAACGGTTCGACGCTGTCCGGTGGTAACGGTATTGCCCTTGAAGTTAATAATGCGGCAACCGGCTATGTCGCTATTAATGACAGCCAACTGGTGGGCGATGTTCTGGTCACCAGTGACTCGATCGCGCACCTGTCTTTGGCGAACAATGCCAGCCTGACTGGCGCTATCAACAACGCTACGACGTTGAATATCGATGGTTCCTCGACATGGCTGATGGAAGGGAATTCCACGGTCGGCAAGCTCGAACTGAACGGAGGATCCGTTGACTTGCGCGGTACTTCAGACGGCTTCCAGACACTGACCGTTGGCGAGCTGAATGGCTCGGGGACCTTTGCCTTGGGCACCGATCTGGCGGCGCAGAAGAGTGATTTTCTCGATGTCACCGGCAGCGCAACCGGCAGTCATCAATTGCGCGTACAGAACACAGGTATAGATCCGCTGGAAGGCGCTGATCCGCAGCAAATAGTGCATACCGGCAGCGGCGATGCGCAGTTTTCGTTGGTGGGTGACAAGGTCGATTTCGGCACCTTCGCCTATGAGCTGGAACAGCAGGAAAACAGCACGGGCGGCACCGACTGGTCATTGGTGCAAACCGGCGAAGTTTCCGCCGGTTCGCGCTCGGTGATTGGATTGTTCAGCGCGGCACCTACCGTTTGGTATGGTGAGTCCGCAACCCTGCGCAGTCGCATGGGTGAACTGCGCAACGGTGGCGATCAGGGTGGCGGCTGGATGCGCAGCTATGGCAACAAATACAAACTGTCAGCCGGCGGCGGCGTCTCTTACTCGCAAGTCCAGCAGGGTATTTCCTTCGGCGCCGACGCACCGTTGCCAAGCAGTAACGGGCAATGGCTGGCCGGCCTGATGGGCGGGTACAGCAAGTCGGATCTCGACTTGAAAGAAGGCACCACCGGCGAAGTCGACAGCTACTACATCGGGGCTTACACGACCTGGCTGGCAGACGATGGTTTCTACGTCGATGCGCTGATCAAGGCCAACCGCTTCCAAAACTCTTCGGACGTAGTGATGCGCGACGGCGAGAAGTCCAAAGGCACGTACACCAACCACGGTATCGGTGTGTCGGTGGAAGCTGGCAAACGCATAAAGCTCAATGAAGACTGGTTCATCGAACCCTTCGCTCAGGTCTCCGGTCTGTGGGTCAGCGGCCAGGACTACGACTTGGACAACGGTATGCAAGCGAGCAGCAACAAGGCCGATTCGCTAATGGCCAAGGTCGGTACCCATGCGGGGCGTAAATTCGCGCTGACGGATGGCGGCTTTGTACAACCGTACGTGAAGGTCGCGGCGGCGCGTGAGTTCCTCAGCAGCAATCAAGTCAGCATTAACGGCAATCGTTTTACTAACGATCTGTCAGGTTCACGTGCCGAGTTGGGCGCAGGTATCGCTGCGCAACTGACCGATGTACTGCAAGTGCATGCTGACTTCGACTACATGAAGGGCAACAACATTGAGCAGCCGTGGGGCATGAACGTAGGTCTGCGCTACAGCTGGTAAATATTGATTTCATTTAGGGGGCCTAACGGCCCTTTTTTTGGTCTCGCCTTTGCTGCGAGGTGAAGGCGGCGGATCACCGAAAACGACCTGTTCATAGGAATGCCGGCCATTGCCCTCGCAGGGTCTTGCCGCCACGTACGGGCGCAACGAGAATCAACCCATACCGAATAAAAGGAGTGGACGACATGATGCATGCGGATTTGATTGACCAAGAAGACCTGCTCAGCCAACTCAGGGCCTTGGGTTTCGACATGCCCCCTGGCGCCACCGCCGAACAAGCCTGCACCCAAGCGGTATGCGGCCTGACCGAAGCCCGCGCCACGGCGTTACGCAGAATGATCGAACAAATACTCACCGGCAGCGCGACGATCTTGCCAGCAGTGCGCCAGGCAATTGATCAGCAATTGTTGCCAGCGTTGGCGGTATACAAAAAAAATAACCATCCCCTGTAGGAGCCAACACGTTGGCTCCTACAGGGGAGTACTAGCTCGTCTTACAACCGCACACTCGCAAATGTCGATTCATTACGCGCCTGGCTCAGCGCCGACAGCGGACCGGACAGCGGCGCCAGTACCAGTGATTGCGGGATTGGCATCATTGCGAGTTGCTGCGCGGTGTTGGAGCCGACGCGTTCGTCACGCGGCGGAATGCCGAAGTATTCACGGTAGCACTTGGAGAAGTGCGGCGTGGACACGAAGCCACACACCGACGCCACTTCGATGATCGACATTGGCGTCTGCTTGAGCAGTTGCCGGGCGCGGATCAAGCGCAGCTTGAGGTAATAGCGCGACGGTGAGCAGTGCAGGTATTTCTGGAACAGCCGCTCTAGCTGACGCCGGGAAACGGTGACGTACACTGCCAGCTCGTCCAAGTCGATAGGCTCTTCCAGGTTGGCCTCCATCAACGCAACGATTTCCTGCAGTTTCGGCTGATTGGTGCCGAGCATGTGCTTGAGCGGCACACGCTGGTGATCCTGCTCGTTGCGAATGCGCTCGTAGACGAACATCTCGGAAATCGCTGCCGACAGTTCGCGACCGTGATCGCGGCTGATCAAGTGCAGCATCATGTCCAGCGGCGCAGTGCCGCCAGAGCTGGTGAAGCGGTTACGGTCGAGGGTAAACAAGCGGGTGCTCATGGCCACACGCGGGAAAGCTTCCTGCATCGCGGCCAGGCATTCCCAGTGCACGCTGCAATCGAAACCGTCAAGCAGGCCGGCACAGGCCAAGGCCCAACTACCGGTGCAGACAGCGCCCAGACGACGCGATTGGCGCGCCTGGCTTTGCAGCCAACTGACGTGCTCGCGGGTCACGGTGCGCTGGATGCCCACGCCGCCGCACACAATCACGGTGTCCAGGACGGGGGCTTTGTGCATGGAGGCGTCAGGGGTGATTTGCAGACCATCGCTGGCCCAGACTTGCCCACCGTCGGCGCTCAGGGTGGTCCAGCGATACAGCTCACGACCAGACAGCTGGTTGGCCATTCGCAGCGGCTCAACCGCCGAGGCGAGGGAAATCAGCGTGAAATTATCCAACAGCAGAAAGCCGATGGATTGCGGCGCGCGGTTCTGGGGTTGGGCCCCGGAGTTGAACGAAGTCATCACGGTATCTCCTCACACAAAGCGATTGATGGCCTCAGGCGAGGCTCTTGTTATTGCCCATGCGATGAGGGCTTTGTGATGACAACGCAAATGCCATGCCTAAAGTTGAATGGCCATTCAATAAAACCTGAAAACGACGTCGTGATGCGTCTATATAAGGACCCACGACTAGAGGGGTTATACGTCGCAGACGCCTTATGCTGCGGGCTGATTCGGGAGGTTGAGCACTTCGGTAGCACTTGTGTGAAGTGCGTACCGACCTAGACTAAAGGAGTGTCACTGCAGTGCACGAACCGACCAGCGGTAGGTGCTCAAAGTGCCGCGCGCTAAAAGGTGGCGGTGCAGACGGACAGTGCCCATTGAAGGAGCAAGCCTATAACTACGCGTCCCGCCGCGATGGCAGTCTGCCTGGCTAACCCGTCAAGCCCGCGCCTGCAGGATTTGGGCTCGCCGCAGATGGTGTCTCAACACTCAATGGCGCTGACCGCCAACCCGCCGCGCGAGGTTTCCTTGTATTTGTCATGCATGTCAGCGCCCGTATCACGCATGGTCCGGATCACCCGATCCAGCGAGATAAAGTGCTGACCGTCGCCCCGCAAAGCCATCTGCGCAGCATTGATCGCCTTCACCGCCGCGATGGCGTTGCGTTCGATGCACGGCACCTGCACCAGCCCGCCGACCGGATCGCAGGTCAGCCCCAGGTTATGTTCCAGTCCGATTTCCGCCGCGTTGCACAATTGCTCCGGGGTAGCGCCGAGAATGTCCGCCAACCCCGCCGCCGCCATGGCGCAGGCCGAACCCACTTCGCCCTGGCAACCGACCTCGGCACCCGAGATCGATGCGTTCTTCTTGCAGAGAATGCCCACCGCTGCGGCCGCCAGGAAGTAGTCGACCACATTGGCCTCGCTGACTTCCTCGCTGAACTTGACGAAGTAATGCAACACCGCCGGAATAATCCCCGCCGCGCCATTGGTGGGGGCCGTGACCATGCGCCCGCCTGCGGCGTTCTCTTCGTTGACGGCCAGGGCGAACAGGTTGACCCACTCCATGGCGCTGAGGGTCGAGCCGATCACGTTAGGCTTGCCTAACTCCAACAGGCTGCGATGCAAACGCGCAGCGCGACGGCGCACATTCAAACCGCCGGGCAGAATGCCTTCGTGCTTAAGGCCCTCTTCGACACAGTCCTGCATGGCGCGCCATAAACGCATCAGTCCGGTGCGGATTTCTTCTTCGCTGCGCCAGACCTTTTCGTTAGCCATCATCAGCTCGGACACGCGCAAGCCATGCTGCCGGCACAGGCCAAGCAGCTCGGCAGCGCTGGAGAAATCGTACGGCAACACCGTTCGGTCCATGTCCAGCACGCCGCTTGCAGCCTGGGCTTCATCCACCACAAAACCACCACCGACCGAGTAATACGTGTCTCGGTGCAGCTCTCCGTCAGCGCCTTCGGCAATCAGGGTCATGGCGTTGGGATGGAACGGCAGGTTTTCATCAATGAGCCGCATGTCGCGCTGCCACTGGAACGGGATGGGCAAGGCACTGTCCAATAGCAGCGTGTCGGTTTCCTTCAGGGTGGCGATGCGCAGCCCGATCTGCGACGGGTCGATAGCATCCGGCCATTCGCCCATCAACCCCATGATCACCGCATTGTCGCTGCCATGGCCGATACCGGTGGCCGACAGCGACCCATATAGCCGCACCTCAACCCTGCCGACCTGGGCCAATTGCTCACGCTCGCGCAGCCCTTGAACAAAAAGCGCCGCGGCGCGCATAGGCCCCACGGTGTGTGAACTGGAGGGACCGATACCGATCTTGAACAGGTCGAACACACTGATAGCCATTACCGCAAACCCTCTGTAGTCGAGACTCCCGACGCCAAAAGCGCCCGGTGACGGAGCTGCTACGCTGAAGCTGCTATCCGCCGAGATGGGCGCATCATCAGGCTTTTATCGCGGCGTACGGCGTCTGACACCGACGTACCCATACTCACTAACGTCGCCGCCGATGGAGAGCATCCCGGCATGACGGTTTGCGACTGATCTGAACATCAAGATGCCGTATCGACACCTGAAAGTACCTTTTTGCCGGCTAAAAAATCTGTAAGCGACGTTGCCGACACTGGATACGACCCTGTGTGTACTGGATGCGACGCCCCCTGTAGGCGTTTGTTTTTCACTGTTACATGATCAGTCTCGACTCGATTGCCAGGCGCAGCGGTAGAGCTGTTGCGTGACACGCCTCGCCATTCAGCTGCAACACACAAACCGCATCAGCCCCTTCGGCTGATGACGAGAAGAAAACACCCAGGAGTCCATCGATGAAAGGTTCCCAAACGTTGCTGTTGGCCGTTGCGCTGAGTCTGCCGCTGTTGGCGCAAGCTGCAGAACCGGCGCAGTGCGCGACCGTTAACTTCTCCGATGTCGGCTGGACCGACATCACCGTGACCACCGCAGTAACCAGCGCCGTGCTTGAGTCGCTCGGTTACAAAACTAAAACCACCATGATTTCCGTACCCGTGACCTACAAGTCACTGGCCGACGGCAAGAACATGGACGTGTTCCTCGGCAACTGGATGCCGACCATGGAGAACGACATCAAGGCTTATCGTGATGCCGGCACCGTGGAAACCGTTCGTCCTAACCTGGAAAACGCCAAGTACACCCTGGCCGTTCCTCAGGCGCTTTACGACAAAGGCCTGCATGACTTCGCCGACATCGCCAAATTCAAGAAGGAACTCGACGGCAAGATCTACGGCATCGAACCGGGTAACGATGGCAACCGCCTGATCCAGTCCATGATCGACAAGGACGCGTTCGGCCTCAAGGCCGCGGGCTTCAAAGTGGTCGAGTCCAGTGAAGCCGGCATGCTGTCCCAAGTGGATCGCGCCTCGCGTCGCAACACTGACGTGGTCTTCCTCGGCTGGGAACCGCACCCAATGAACACTCGCTTCAAGATGAAGTACCTGACAGGTGGCGACGACTACTTCGGTCCGAACTTCGGTCAGGCCACCATCTACACCAACACCCGCAAGGGCTACACCCAGGAGTGCAGCAACGTGGGTCAGTTGCTGAAAAACCTGTCGTTCACCTTGAACATGGAAAGCTCGCTGATGGGCAACGTCCTGGACGACAAAATGAAGCCTGATGTAGCAGCCAAAGCCTGGCTGAAGAAAAACCCACAGATCCTTGATACCTGGCTCGCTGGCGTGACCACCATTGACGGTAAACCAGGCCTGGAGGCCGCTAAGGCCAAACTGACCCAGTAACCCGAGTGCAGGCGGGTTCGCCCGCCTGCAGTTGTAAATATTCCCCCGCATGCGGACGTTCAATACCATGCTGACTGATCACAAAATCCCTCTAGGCCAGTACATCGCTGCCTTCGTCGAATGGTTGACTAAACACGGTGCCAACTATTTCGATTTGATCGCTTCGACACTGGAAACGATGATCCACGGCGTGACGTTCGCGCTGACTTGGTTCAATCCGCTGGCATTGATCGGCCTGATTGCTCTACTCGCGCACTTTATCCAGCGTAAATGGGGCCTGACCGCGTTTGTCATCCTCTCCTTCCTGCTGATCCTCAACCTGGGTTACTGGCAGGAAACCATGGAAACCCTCGCCCAGGTGCTGTTCGCTACCTTCGTCTGCGTGCTGATTGGCGTACCGCTAGGCATCGTCGCAGCGCACAAACCGATGTTCTATACCATCATGCGACCGGTCCTCGATCTGATGCAGACTGTACCGACCTTCGTTTACCTCATTCCTACCCTGACTCTGTTCGGTCTGGGTGTGGTACCCGGCCTGATTTCCACGGTGGTGTTCGCGATTGCCGCGCCTATCCGCCTGACTTATCTGGGTATCCGCGATGTACCGCAAGAGTTGATGGACGCCGGCAAGGCCTTCGGCTGCTCGCGCCGTCAATTGCTCTCGCGCATTGAATTGCCCTATGCCATGCCGAGCATCGCAGCCGGTATCACCCAATGCATCATGTTGTCGTTATCGATGGTTGTGATCGCGGCACTGGTAGGCGCTGACGGCTTGGGTAAACCCGTGGTCAACGCATTGAACACTGCCGATATCGCCCTGGGCTTCGAAGCAGGCCTGGCGATCGTACTGCTGGCGATCATGCTCGACCGTATCTGCAAACAGCCTGACGCACAGGTAAGGGGTGACGCATGAGCATAATCCGCTTCGACAACGTAGACGTTGTCTTCGCCAAAGACCCGCGTGAGGCCCTGAAATTGCTGGACCAAGGCCTCACGCGTGATCAGATCCTGAAGAAGACCGGCCAGATCGTCGGTGTAGAAAAAGCCAGCCTAGATGTCGAGAAAGGCGAAATCTGCGTGCTGATGGGCCTTTCCGGTTCAGGTAAATCCAGTCTGTTGCGGTGTATCAACGGTTTGAACACTGTCAGCCGTGGCGCATTGTTCGTCGAACACGAAGGCGCGCAAATCAATATCGCGTCGTGTACACCGGCCGAATTGAAACTGATGCGCACCAAGCGTATCGCCATGGTCTTCCAGAAATTCGCCCTGATGCCGTGGCTGACGGTGCGCGAGAACATCAGCTTCGGTCTCGAGATGCAAGGGCGTCCCGAAAAAGAACGTCACAAGCTGGTGGATGAAAAACTTGAGCTGGTGGGCCTGACCCAGTGGCGCAATAAAAAACCCGATGAGCTTTCCGGGGGCATGCAACAGCGTGTCGGCCTGGCGCGTGCACTGGCGATGGACGCCGACATTCTGCTGATGGACGAACCCTTCTCGGCCCTCGACCCACTGATTCGCCAGGGCTTGCAGGACGAGCTGCTGGAGCTGCAAAGCAAGCTGAACAAAACCATCGTATTCGTAAGCCACGACCTTGATGAAGCGCTCAAGCTCGGCAGTCGGATCGCGATCATGAAAGACGGTCGGATCGTCCAGTACAGCGTGCCCGAAGAAATCGTCCTTAATCCAGCTGATGAGTATGTGCGCACGTTCGTCGCCCATACCAACCCGCTCAACGTCTTGTGCGGCCGTAGCTTGATGCGCACCGTGGATAACTGCACCCGCGTCAACGGCGAGATCTGCCTCGACCCGAGCGGGGACTCGTGGATTGGTCTCGCGGAAGGCAACACCATCAAGGGTGCTCGCCAAGGCGCAGCCAACCTCGACCTGCAAAACTGGACGCCCGGGCAACCCATGGAAGGGCTGCACCGTCGTCCGACGCTGGTGCATTCAGACATCGGCATGCGCGACGCGCTGCAAATCCGCTATCAGACTGGCAACAAGCTGGTCCTGCAAGAAGGCAACCGCGTGGTCGGCATCCTCGGCGACAGCGAGTTGTACCACGCATTACTCGGGAAGAATTTGGGCTGACTCCACTGTGGGAGCGGGCGAGCCGGCTCCCACATTTTTTCTCCTTTCATAACCCGAACATCAAGAACATCACCCCATAGTCGTAGCCGTTATTTTTTATTGATTGAACGTTCAATTAAAACAAAATAGACTGCTTCACCGCCGAATCGATCAAAACATGATCACTTGGCGACCTAAGGAGATGCTTGAAATGCCAAAGGTCGGTATGCAACCCATCCGCCGTCAACAGTTGATCCAGGCCACGCTAGAGGCGGTCGATCAGGTTGGGATGGGCGACGCCAGCATCGCGCTGATCGCACGATTGGCCGGTGTGTCGAACGGCATCATCAGCCACTACTTCAAAGACAAGAATGGCCTGATCGCAGCGACCATGCGCCATCTGATGAATGCCCTGATCGTGAACGTCAGCGAGCGCCGCATGGCACTCAGCGATAACAGCCCACGGGCGCACCTTCAGGTGATTGTCGAGGGCAACTTCGACGCCAGCCAGGTCAACGGCCCGGCGATGAAAACCTGGTTGGCCTTTTGGGCCGCCAGCATGCACCAGCCTTCATTGCACAGGTTGCAGCGGATCAACGATCACCGTCTGTATTCAAACCTGTGCTGCCAGTTCCGCCGGGTACTGCCACAGCCTCAAGCGCGCAGTGCAGCCCGCGGCCTGGCGGCTTTGATCGACGGATTATGGTTGCGCGGCGCGCTGTCGGGAGATGCTTTCGACACCGAGCAGGCGCAACAGATCGCTTACGAATACATGGACCAGCAACTGGCGAAGCAGGCGAGCTAGAACGCACAACCGCATCAGCCCCTGAACTACCACTGACTCGCGTTGCCACAACCAGATGGCACCAGATCAGTGGTGAGCGCCAAACCACACCGCACTTGCGAGGACACTATGGCCCGTTTCGAACTGCAAAAACTCTACATCGACGGCGGTTACGTCGACGCCAGTGGCGATGCCACTTTCGAATCCATCAACCCGGCTAACGGCGAAGTCCTTGCCACCGTACAGCGCGCGACCAAAGAAGACGTCGAACGCGCCGTGGCAAGTGCCGAAAAAGGTCAGAAAATCTGGGCCGCGATGACGGCCATGCAGCGCTCGCGCATTTTGCGTCGGGCGGTGGATATTTTGCGTGAGCGCAATGATCAACTGGCCGACCTGGAAACCCTGGACACCGGGAAATCGATTTCCGAAACCCGTTACGTCGACATCGTCACCGGCGCCGACGTCCTGGAATATTACGCAGGCCTGGTCCCGGCCATCGAAGGCGAGCAAATCCCGCTGCGCACCTCTTCGTTTGTCTACACCCGCCGCGAGCCGCTGGGTGTAGTCGCCGGTATCGGCGCCTGGAACTACCCAATCCAGATCGCTCTGTGGAAGTCCGCCCCAGCCTTGGCGGCCGGCAACGCGATGATCTTCAAACCCAGCGAAGTCACGTCACTGACCACCCTGAAGCTGGCCGAAATCTATACCGAAGCCGGTGTTCCGGATGGCGTATTCAACGTGCTGACCGGCAGTGGCCGTGAAGTGGGCACCTGGCTGACCGAACACCCGCGCATCGAAAAGATTTCGTTCACGGGGGGTACTGACACGGGCAAGAAAGTCATGGCCAGTGCGTCGAGTTCGTCGCTCAAAGACGTGACCATGGAACTGGGCGGCAAGTCGCCGCTGATCATTTTCGACGATGCCGACCTGGACCGTGCGGCCGACATCGCGATGATGGCCAACTTCTACAGTTCCGGTCAGGTGTGCACCAACGGTACTCGGGTGTTCGTACCGAGCGCATTGAAAACCGCCTTCGAAGCCAAGATCCTCGAGCGCGTCAAGCGCATCCGGGTCGGCAGCCCGCAGGATGAAAACACCAACTTCGGCCCGCTGGTGAGCTTCGCCCACATGGAAAGCGTGCTGGGCTACATCGCCAAAGGCAAAGCAGAAGGCGCTCGTCTGCTGTGCGGCGGCGAACGGTTGACTGAAGGTGAATTGGCTAAAGGCGCATTCGTTTCAGCCACCGTATTCACTGATTGCACCGACGAGATGACCATCGTCCGCGAAGAAATCTTTGGCCCGGTCATGAGCATCCTCAGCTACGACACCGAGGAAGAAGTAATCCGCCGCGCCAACGATACTGAATTCGGTCTGGCCGCCGGGGTCGTCACCAAAGACCTGAACCGCGCCCACCGCGTCATTCACCAGCTCGAAGCCGGTATCTGCTGGATCAATGCCTGGGGCGAGTCAGCCGCAGAAATGCCGGTCGGTGGCTACAAGCAGTCGGGCGTAGGTCGTGAAAACGGCATCAGCTCGCTGGCGCAGTACACCCGCATCAAGTCCGTACAAGTTGAACTGGGCGATTACGCGTCGGTGTTCTGACATCCCACTGGCCGCCTTCGCGAATACATTCGCGAAGGCGGCACATCTGACACACCCCCGCCCATTAACAGAGGGTGCATTTAATGTCCCAAGCATTCGATTACATCATCATCGGGGCCGGCTCTGCCGGTAACACCCTGGCGGCCCGTCTGACTGAAGACCCCGGCGTCACCGTGCTGCTGCTCGAAGCGGGCGGCCCGGACTATCGCTTCGACTTCCGTACCCAAATGCCTGCTGCCCTGGCCTTCCCGCTTCAGGGCCGTCGCTACAACTGGGCGTACGAAACCGATCCAGAACCGCACATGGACAACCGCCGCATGGAATGTGGTCGTGGCAAGGGCCTGGGTGGCTCTTCGCTGATCAATGGCATGTGCTACATCCGTGGTAACGCCATGGACTACGACGGCTGGTCGAAAACCCCAGGCCTGGAAGACTGGAGTTACCTCGACTGCCTGCCGTATTTCCGCAAGGCGGAAACCCGTGATATCGGCCCGAACGACTACCACGGTGGCGACGGCCCGGTCAGCGTGGCCACACCTAAAGCCGGTAACAACCCCCTGTTCCACGCCATGGTCGAAGCCGGTGTGCAAGCTGGTTACCCGCGTACCGACGACCTGAACGGTTATCAGCAGGAAGGTTTCGGCCCGATGGACCGTACCGTGACGCCCAATGGCCGTCGCGCCAGCACCGCTCGCGGTTACCTCGATCAAGCCAAAAATCGCTCGACCCTGACCATCGTCACCCACGCCCTGACCGACCGGATTCTGTTCGATGGCAAGCGCGCAGTCGGCGTGTCTTACATGGTCGGCGACAGCGATACCCGTATCGAAGCCAAAGCGCGCAAAGAAGTGTTGCTGTGCAGCGGCGCCATCGGTTCGCCGCAGATTCTGCAGCGCTCCGGCGTCGGCCCGGCCGCACTGCTCGAGAGCCTGGACATCCCTGTGGTTCACGACCTGCCAGGCGTGGGCCAGAACCTCCAGGACCACCTGGAAATGTACCTGCAGTACGCCTGCACCCAGCCGGTTTCGCTGTACCCCTCGCTGTTGTGGTGGAACCAGCCGGCCATTGGCGCAGAGTGGATGTTCCTGGGTACCGGCATCGGCGCCAGCAACCAGTTCGAAGCCGGCGGTTTCATTCGCTCGCGTGAAGAATTCGAGTGGCCGAACATTCAGTACCATTTCCTGCCGGTCGCGATTAACTACAACGGCAGCAACGGCGTGAAAGAACATGGCTTCCAGGCGCACGTCGGTTCCATGCGTTCGCCGAGCCGTGGTCGCGTGCAGTTGAAATCCAAAAACCCGCGCGAATACCCGAGCATCCTTTTCAACTACATGGCCACCGAGCAGGACTGGCAGGAATTCCGCGACGGCATCCGCCTGACCCGGGAAATCATGCAGCAGCCAGCGCTGGACCCGTACCGTGGCCGTGAAATCAGCCCGGGCATCGACGTGCAGACGGATGAGCAACTCGATCAGTTCGTGCGTGAACATGCCGAAACCGCGTTCCACCCCTCCTGCTCGTGCAAGATGGGCACCGACGAATTGGCCGTGGTCGATGGTGAAGGTCGCGTGCATGGGGTGCAGGGTTTGCGTGTGGTCGACGCGTCGATCATGCCGCTGATCACCACCGGCAACCTCAACGCACCCACGATCATGATCGCCGAAAAAATCGCCGATAAAATCCGTGGCCGGTCTCCCCTGCCCCGCAGCACGGCTGTCTACTATGTGGCCGGCGACAAGCCTGCACGCGGCAAACCGCTGCGTGAAGTCAGCCGTACGGCACAGTAAGCCTGACTGACGCGGTGTGTCCCGCACACCGCGTCAAACCCTTCCTGCACCTGACCGCACTTGATCCCGACCTGTGCGCAGGCCTAATCTATTGCCACGCAAACGATCAACCCCCTGCTTCAATCGACGCGCCAGCCCTGACTGGCCACGAGGCTTTTTCTATGTTTGATGTAGTGTCTTCGAGCTTATGGCCCACGGGCTATATGATCAACCCAAACGCTGAACCCCTCGACCCGAAATGGCTGCAAGCCTTCAGCAAGATTCCCGCCGCAGCGGTCAGCGACTGCCTGGGCCGCAATGTCGGCGGTCTGGGGCTCAAAGCGTTCCACGGTAATACTCCCATGCTCGGCAGCGCCCTGACCGTGCGCGTTCGTCCTGGCGATAACCTGATGATCCTCAAAGCCATGCAAATGGCCCGTCCCGGCGATGTGCTGGTCATCGACGGCAGCGCCGACCTGACCCGCGCGGTGTTCGGCGGCATCATGCGCGCCATGGCACTCAAGGCCGGCATCGTCGGCGTGGTCATCAACGGCGCCCTGCGTGACCTCGATGAGTGGCAGACCGGCGAGCTTCCGGCTTATGCCATCGGTGGCGTACACCGTGGCCCGAGTACCGACGGTGGCGGCGAAATCAACGTACCGATTTCCTGCGCGGGCATGCTGGTAATGCCCGGCGACTTGATGATCGGCGACGGTGATGGAGTAGTCGCCGCAGCCCGCAGTGAACTGGCTGAACTGCTGGTGCGCTGCCACGACCTGCTGGCGCGCGAAAAAGCCACGCTGGAAGCGATCCAGGCCGGCACGCTGGACCCGGCACGCTTCGACGCAATTCTGCGCAGCAAGGGTTGCCCGGTTTAAAACTGTTCAGGCTGAACCTATAACCCTGTCAGCTATTTTGCGACCGCTATGCGGTCGATCGCGGGTAAGCGCGCTCATACATCGGCGATGCCCGCAAAAAGGAGCCTCCCTGCATGTTCGATTTCTCCGCTCAGCTCAAGCAGCGGTTTGCCGCCTTGCAGAGTCGCGCCGAATTTTTCTCGCTGCGTTACGTCCGGCAAACCAGCCAACACCTGTCGGTACGCAAAAACGTCGCCGAGCCCCCGCACCTGAGCCGTGACGAAGGTGCGATGTTGACGGTGCGGATCAACGGCGTCGAAGCCTACGCCGCGACTAACGATGTCTCGCAACGGGGGCTACAGACCGCGCTGGAAAAAGCCGAGCAACATGCTCTGGCTCTCGCACCCCACGCCCTTCTGGATCTTCGCGATCAGCCGGTGTCCATCAGCCGCGCCGATTATCTTTCGCCCAACCTCAGCGACGCCTTCCCATCGCTGAGTGAGTGTTACCAATTGCTCGGCGCCGAGTCTGCCGCCGTGCCCGCCGACAAACGTCTGGTGAGCTGGCAGGTCAGCCTTGGCCTGGAGAACGTCGAGCAAATTTACCTGAACAGCGCCGGTGCCGAGATTCGTCAGGCCCAGCGTTACGTCTACCCGGGAATGAGCGTCACCGCTTACGACGGCCAGGACAGCCAGACCCGCAGCCTCGGCCGCGACAACTTTGGCCAGCAAGGCGGCGCCGAAGTCATCGCCAACTGCGGGCTGATTGGCGCGGCGGCGCAGGTTGCCGATCAGGCCTTGCAACTGATCATGGCCCCCAACACCCCGTCGGGACCGCGTGATCTGCTGCTGACGCCGGACCAGATGATCCTGCAAATCCATGAATCAATCGGCCATCCGCTGGAACTGGACCGCATTCTCGGCGACGAGCGTAATTACGCGGGCACCAGCTTCGTCAAAGCCAGTGACTTCGGCAGCCTGCAATACGGCTCGGAACTGCTCAACGTGACCTTTAACCCGGACATACCCGAACAGCTCGCCAGCTACGCGTATGACGACGACGGCACGCCAGCGAACAAAGAGTTCCTGATCCGCGAAGGCTTGCTGATTCGGCCCTTGGGCGGCGCGTTGTCGCAATACCGCTCCGGCATGGAAGGGGTCGCCAACAGCCGCGCGTGCAGCTGGAACCGCCCGCCGATCGACCGCATGGCCAATCTGAATATCGAGCCCGGAGACCAACCACTGGAACAGCTGATCGGCGGCATCGAGCACGGCATCCTGATGTCGACCAACCGCTCGTGGTCGATTGATGACGCACGCAATAAATTCCAGTTCGGGTGCGAATGGGGTCAATTGATCGAAAACGGCGAACTCAAAGGCGTGGTAAAAAACCCGAACTACCGGGCCATTTCCGCGTACTTCTGGCGCAACCTCAGCGCTGTTGGCGATGCCAGTACCTTTGAAGTCCTGGGCACACCCAACTGTGGCAAAGGCGAACCTAATCAGGTGGTCCGCGTAGGCCATGCCTCACCCGCCTGTGTCTTCTCCCAGGTCGATGTTTTCGGAGGGGATGCGTGATGGCGCAGATGACTCAGCAACAGCAGTTCGAAGCGCTGGTCGAGTGGCTGCGCAGCGCGATCACCGGAACGGAAGCTTTCACCCTCGGCTACAACGCCGAAGCCTCGGAATTCATTCGTTTCAACCATGCCAAAGTACGTCAGGCCGGGCATGTGCAGCAGGCCAGTCTGAACGTCAAATTGATCAATGACGGCCGACATGCAGACCTGCACCTGACCTTGGCGGGCGATGCTCAGGTCGATCAGGCACGCTTGGCCGAGGCGCTGCAACAATTACGCGAAACGTTGGTATTGCTACCGCAGGATCCCTATCTGCTGCCCAACACCGACGCCTGGCAGATCAGCAACAGCCAGAACCCGCCGCTGCCAGACACCGCCCGCGTGCTTGAACATATCAGTGATCTGGCTGAAGGCCTGGACCTGGTGGGCTTTTACGCCGCTGGCCCGCTGTACCGGGGTTTCGCCAGTTCATGGGGTGCTCTGGGCTGGCATCAGGCCAACAGTTTCAACTTCGACTGGAGCCTGTTCCACGCCAACGGTCAGGCAGTCAAAGCCAACTACGCGGGCCACGACTGGGACGATGCGACGTTCGCCCGGCGCTTCCAGCAAGCGTGTGAGCAACTTGAGTTTCTCGATCAACCCCTGCACACCCTGGCGCCCGGCCAATACCGCGCCTATCTGGCCCCCGCCGCGCTCGATGAAATCATCGGCATGTTGTGCTGGGGTGGTTTTTCCGCAGAAGCGCTGGCCAGCAAGACCAGCCCGCTGCAACGGCTGTACAACGGCGACGCCCAGCTCAACCCGCGAGTGAGTCTGGACGAACAGGTGACAGGCTCACTGTCACCGGCGTTCTCCGGAGAAGGGTATCCGCGCCGGGATCTGCCGCTGATCAATGCGGGCCTCGCCCAAGAACAACTGGTCGGTTCGCGCAGCGCGGCAGAGTATGGCCTGGCCGCCAACGGTGCTGGCGGAGGCGAATCGCCAAGTGCACTGAGCATGGCGGCAGGTACGCTGGAGCTGGAGCAGGTACTCGAACAGCTCGGCACCGGGCTCTATATCAGCAACCTTTGGTACCTCAACTTCTCCGACCAGGCAGCCGCACGCCTGACCGGAATGACCCGCTTCGCCACGTTCTGGGTCGAGAATGGCAAGATTCAGGCGCCCGTCAGCACCATGCGTTTCGACGACAGCGCCTACAGCCTGCTGGGTACCGCCCTCGAAGCGTTGACCCGAGAGCGGGAACTGATTCTGTCCGCCAGCACCTACAATCAACGCCAGACAGCTTCAAGCCTGCTGCCGGGCGCCTTGATCAGCCGATTGACCCTCACGCTCTAAGGATCGTATGCCGAACAGCACACCGTTTCTGGATGCTCGAACCCTGCGCTGGCTGCCATGGGTCGTCGCGATTGCGTTTTTCATGCAAAGCCTCGACGGCACGATCCTCAACACCGCGTTGCCGGCCATGGCCCGTTCCCTGGCCGAAGACCCGTTGCGCATGCAGTCGGTAGTGATCGCGTACATGCTGACCGTGGCCTTGCTGATTCCAGCGTCGGGCTGGATCGCGGACCGGTTCGGCATCAAGCGGATTTTCTTTGGCGCGATCCTGTTGTTCAGCCTGGGCTCACTGCTGTGTGCGCTGTCCAGCTCACTGAGCATGCTGGTGGCCGCACGCGTGGTTCAGGGCCTGGGCGGTGCGTTGATGGTGCCCATCGGCCGCTTGATTGTGTTGCGCGCCTACCCCCGCTCCGAGCTGGTGCGGATCATGAGTTTCATCACGGTGCCCGGCCTGCTCGGCCCGTTGCTGGGACCTACCCTGGGTGGCTGGATCGTTGAGTACCTGAGCTGGCACTGGATTTTCCTGATCAACCTGCCCGTGGGACTGCTCGGCTGTTACGCGGTCAAAACCCTCGTGCCGGACCTGCAAGGCGGTGGCCGAACACGCTTCGATGGCGTCGGCTTTGCGCTGTTCGGTGCGTCGATGGTGCTGATCACCATCGCTCTGGAAGGCTTGGGCGAACTTCACCTGCCGCACATGCGCGTGGTGCTGCTGTTGTTTGGCGGCATGGCCTGTCTGGCGGCTTACTGGCTGCGGGCCGGGAATATCGATTACCCCTTGTTCGCACCAGCGCTGTTCCGAACCCGGTCTTTCGCTGTAGGGATTTTTGGCAACCTTTTCTCCCGGCTGGGCAGCGGCGCCCTGCCCTTCCTGGTACCGCTACTGTTACAAGTGGCCCTCGGTTATTCACCCTCCAAGGCCGGGATGAGCATGATCCCGCTGGCCATCGCCGCCATGCTCACCAAGCCGGTGGCACGCCCGCTGATTGAACGCCTCGGTTACCGTGTGGTGCTGACCGGCAACACGTTTCTGCTGGGTGCACTGCTGGCGAGTCTGGCGCTGGTCGACGCACAGACTCAGTATTGGGTGTTGCTGGTCCATCTCGGCTTGATGGGCGCGGTGAATTCACTGCAGTTCACCGCGATGAACGCCGTGACCCTGATCGACCTCGACGACGCCAGCGCCGCCAGCGGTAACAGCCTGCTGTCCGTTGTGGCGCAGTTGTCCTTGAGCCTTGGGGTGGCCTGCGCCGCCGCGTTGCTGGGCGGCTTTACCGACGACGTGACCAGCGGCGAAGTGAGCAGCCTGTTGGGCGCGTTCCAAATGACCTTCCTCAGTGTTGGCGTGCTGTCGATGCTGGCCGCCGGGATTTTCTTGCAGTTGCCGCCCAAGGGGAGTCAGGGTGTTCCTCGTCCGGAACCAGAGATCGAGCATTAATGCTGGCCCGCGACCTGATACACTGCGCGACATTTTGTTTTGCAGGCCCGTCCCGTGACTAGCACCGCTTTTAACTCACTGCCTCTTTCCGCACCCATGTTGGCTAACCTGGAGTCCCTTGGTTATGCCGAGATGACGCCGATTCAGGCACAGAGCCTGCCGGTGATTCTCAAGGGCATGGACCTGATTGCCCAGGCCAAGACCGGCAGTGGCAAGACCGCTGCGTTCGGCATCGGCCTGCTCAACCCGATCAACCCGCGCTTCTTCGGTTGCCAGGCGTTGGTGCTGTGCCCAACCCGTGAGCTGGCCGACCAGGTGGCCAAGGAAATCCGCCGTCTGGCGCGCTCCGAAGACAACATCAAGGTCCTGACCCTGTGCGGCGGCGTGCCGTTCGGCCCACAGATCGGCTCGTTGGAACACGGCGCGCACATCATCGTCGGCACCCCAGGACGCATTCAGCAGCACCTACGCAAGGGCTCACTGGTCCTCGACGGCCTGAACACGCTGATCCTCGACGAAGCCGACCGTATGCTCGACATGGGTTTCTACGACTCGATCGAGAACATCATCGAGCAGACCCCGGCCAAGCGTCAGACCCTGCTGTTTTCGGCGACCTACCCGACCGGTATCAAGCAGCTGTCCTCGAAGTTCATGCGCACGCCGCAAACGGTCAAGGTCGAAGCCTTGCACGCGGACAGCCAGATCGAGCAGCACTTCTACGAAATCACCCCGGAGCAACGTCTTGAAGCCGTGGTGAAGGTACTCGGGCATTTCCGCCCTCAGTCCTGCGTCGCGTTCTGCTTCACCAAGCAGCAATGCCAGGAAGTGGTCGATCACCTGACCGCCAAAGGCATTTCCGCCGTCGGCCTGCACGGCGACCTGGAACAGCGTGATCGGGATCAAGTCCTGGCGATGTTCGCCAACCGCAGCACCTCGGTGCTGGTTGCGACCGATGTCGCGGCGCGTGGTCTGGATATCGACGCACTGGACATGGTGCTCAACGTCGAACTGGCACGGGACTCGGAAATGCACATTCACCGGGTTGGTCGTACCGGTCGCGCCGGCGAGAAAGGTCTGGCGATCAGCCTGGTTGCACCGTCCGAAGCACACCGTGCCCGAGCCATCGAAGACGTGCAGAGATCTCCGCTGAAGTGGGAACAACTGGACGAACTGAAAAGCAAAGGCGGCGCACCGCTGCAACCGACCATGACCACGCTGATGATCGGCGCGGGCCGTAAGGATAAGGTTCGCCCTGGCGATATTCTTGGCGCTTTGACCGGCGATGCCGGCATTCCCGGCACCCAGGTCGGTAAAATCGCCATTTTCGATTTCCAGGCGTATGTGGCCGTCGAAAGCGTCGTGGCCATGCAAGCGCTGGAGCGCTTGAACAACGGCAAAATCAAAGGCCGCTCGTTGCGCGTGCGGATTTTGTAAGAACCGCCGAAAAGCTTCGCGGATAAATCCGCTCCCACAGGGAAACGCATTCACATTGTGGGAGCGGATTTATCCGCGAAGACGTCATATCAAACACCGAAGATTCAACTGCTCTTTGAGGATTCTGCTTTGCCCGTTACTGACGTTGTGATCATCGGCGCTGGCGCCGCAGGCTTGATGTGCGCGCTGACCGCCGCCAATCGTGGGCGCAAGGTGATGCTGATCGATCACGCGAACAAGGCTGGCAAGAAAATCCTCATGTCTGGCGGTGGGCGCTGCAATTTCACCAACCTCTACACCGAGCCTGACAACTTCCTCTCGCAAAACCCGCACTTCTGCAAATCCGCCCTGGCGCGTTATACCCAATGGGATTTCATCGCCCTGGTGGCCAAGCATGGCGTGGCGTACCACGAGAAAAAACTCGGTCAGTTATTTTGTGATAACAAATCCAGCGACATCCTCGACATGCTGCTCAACGAATGCGAACAGGCTGGCGTCAGCCTGCATCTGGACACGTCGGTGCAGAACATCGAAAAAACCGACACCGGTTACAGCCTGAACACCACGGCGGGCGTGTTGAATTGCCAGTCGCTGGTCGTCGCCACTGGCGGCCTGTCGATCCCGACGCTGGGGGCTACCGGCTTCGGTTATCAAGTGGGCAAGCAGTTCGGCCATACCTTGCTGCCGACCCGTGCCGGGCTGGTGCCGTTCACCATCACCGACCAACTCAAAACGCTGTGCACCGAGTTGTCCGGTACATCGGTGGATTGCCTGGTCAGCTGCAACGACACAAGCTTTCGCGAAAACATCCTGTTCACCCATCGCGGCCTCAGCGGGCCGGCGATTTTGCAGATATCTTCGTTCTGGCAATCAGGCGAAACGGTCGTCATCAACCTGATGCCGGACCACGATGTGCCAAGCTGGCTACTGCAACAACAAGCCGAACGGCCCAACAGCGAACTGAAAACCCTGCTGGGCGAAATCTTCACCAAGAAAATGGCCAACCTGCTCGCCGAGCACTGGTTCGTTTCCAAACCGATGAAGCAGTACACCCCGAGCGAACTCAGCGATATCGCCGAAAAACTCGCGTGCTGGCAGGTGGTGCCCGCAGGTACCGAAGGCTATCGCACGGCGGAAGTGACCCTCGGCGGAATAGACACCCGTGAAGTGTCTTCCAAGACCATGGAGTCGCTGAAATCGCCAGGGCTGTATTTCATTGGCGAAGTGCTGGACGTCAGTGGGCATCTGGGCGGTTTCAATTTCCAGTGGGCCTGGGCCTCGGCCTATGCGGCCGCGCAATACGTCTGACCGGGTGTCGCGGTGAGCGGCAAAGATCGACCAGGAAATAAATTTTGCTAAAGCTCATGTACAGCCCTCGATTGGCGCTGTACATACTTAGCTGAATTTAGCTGAATGCTTAAAGAAACCAGCGAACAAGGCCGTTAGCTCACTTATGTCATCGACTTCCTTTCGTCATACGCTCCGTCGTTTGTGGGCGCTGGACAAGTTCAGCTACAGCATGCGGGTGTTTATTGCGCTAACCGGCAGCATGGCGCTGTGCTGGTATCAAAATGAAATGGGCCTGCTGACCCCGGTTTTTCTGGGAATTATCGCCAGCGCCCTGGCCGAAACCGATGACAGCTGGCAGGGCCGCCTGAATGCGCTGGCAGTGACGCTGGTGTGTTTCAGCGTCGCGTCACTTGCCGTCGAGCTGCTATTCCCCTACCCCCTGATTTTTGTCTTTGCGCTGGCGCTGGCCGCCTTTGGCCTGACCATGCTCGGCGCCTTGGGCGAACGGTATGGCACCATCGCTTCGGCCACGCTGATTCTGTCTGTGTACACCATGATCGGCGTGGATCAGCGCGGGGGCGAGGTCAACGATTTCTGGCACGAGCCCATGCTGCTGGTCGCTGGCGCCGCCTGGTACGGGCTGCTGTCGGTGCTGTGGCAAATGCTGTTTTCCAATCAGCCTGTGCAGCAAAGCCTGGCCCGACTGTTTCGTGAGCTGGGGCTGTATCTGGAACTCAAGGCGACACTGTTCGAGCCGATCCGGCAACTCGACATCGAAGCGCGCCGACTGAAACTGGCGCAGCAAAACGGTCGCGTCGTCGCGGCCCTGAATGCAGCCAAGGAAATCATTCTGCACCGCGTCGGCGATGGGCGGCCCGGCGCCAAGGTCAGCCGCTATCTGAAGCTGTACTTTCTCGCCCAGGACATTCACGAACGCGCCAGTTCGTCGCATTACCCCTACAACGCGTTGGCCGAAGCGTTCTTCCACAGTGATGTACTGTTCCGTTGTTTGCGCTTGCTGCGCCAACAGGGAGTCGCCTGCCGCTTGCTGTCGGAGTCGATCCAGTTGCGTCAGCCATTCATCTACGATGAGGGCTTTGCCCACGCGCAGGAAGACTTGCACGCTTCGCTGGAGTACCTGCGCACCCAGAACAACCCGGCATGGCGTGGGCTCCTGCGCTCATTGCGCGCTCTGGCCGCGAACCTGGGCACACTCGATCGACTGATCAAGGATGCCAGCAATCCCGACAGCCTGGCCGACGCCACAGACAGCAGCCTGCTCGACCGTTCGCCCCACACATTCAAGGACGTGTGGGATCGCTTGCGCCTGCAAATGACCCCCACCTCGCTGCTGTTCCGCCACGCCTTGCGTCTGCCATTGGCGTTGAGCATCGGTTACGGCATGGTGCACTTGGTGCACCCGACCCAGGGTTACTGGATCATTCTGACCACGCTGTTCGTCTGCCAACCCAACTACGGCGCAACCCGGCGCAAACTGGTTCAACGGATCAGTGGTACGGCGATAGGCCTGACTGCAGGATGGGCGTTGTTTGATCTATTCCCCAGCCCGCTGATTCAAGCAATGTTCGCCGTGGTCGCTGGTGTGGTGTTCTTCGTCAACCGAACCACCCGCTACACCCTGTCGACGGCGGCAATCACCTTGATGGTGTTGTTCTGCTTCAACCAGGTAGGCGACAGTTACGGACTGTTCCTTCCGCGGTTGTTCGACACCTTGCTTGGAAGCTTGATTGCCGGGCTGACCGTGTTCCTGTTCCTTCCGGACTGGCAGGGGCGGCGCTTGAATAAAGTGCTGGCGAACACCCTGACCTGCAACAGCATTTACCTGCGCCAGATCATGCAGCAATACGCCAAAGGCAAAAGTGATGACCTGACGTACCGCCTGGCCCGGCGCAACGCGCACAACGCCGATGCGGCACTGTCCACCACCTTGGCTAATATGCTGATGGAGCCGGGGCACTTCCGCAAAGAAGCCGACGTGGGCTTTCGCTTTCTGGTGTTGTCACACACGTTGCTCAGCTACCTGTCGGGCTTGGGCGCGCACCGCGAAACCCAGTTGCCGGCCGAAGTACGCGAACATTTGATTGAGGGTGCTGCGGCAAGCCTGGCAGCGAGCATTGATGAAATCGCCCAAAGCCTGGCCAATAAAAAACCGGTAGCGATCCAGAGCGATGCCGAAGAAGCGCTGGCCAGCGATCTGGAGCACATGCCCGATGACATGGACGAAAGCCAGCGATTGGTGCAAACCCAACTCGCATTGATCGGCCGGCAATTGGGACCGCTGCGAACATTGGCTGCGCATTTGATCAAAGAGCCCACAGAAGCCTGAAACCTGTTCACACAGCCTGTTACAGGCCGTGCTGGCGAAACATCCGGGCGTAACTGCCATCGGCTTTCATCGCTGCAATGCCTCGGTCAAAGTTGGCGACAATCTGCGCATGATTGGGGTTCTTCAGACTGACCAGAATATGCAGACCGTTCTCGCTCAGTGGTTTAGGCAAAAATTCAACACTCTCGCGGACACGAGGCGCTTCATTGCTGAGGTTGTAGCGAGCGACATATTCGTCCTCCACCGCCAGCGCCACCCGTCCTGCTGCCAGCATGCGCACCGCCACGGAGAAACTGTGCACCGGAACTTTTTGTAGTTCGGGATCACCGTCGAAAGCGGATGAATAGGCATAGCCGCGTACCACGGCAATCGGGTAAGCGTGCAGCGCCTTCAGACGGTCGAACTCGATGGACGAGTCCTTGCGTTTGAGGAAGCGCACCCGGTTGATCAGGTACTCGTTAGAAAACTCACCGATCAACGTTCGCTCATGATTGAACCAGGCACTGACCAGCACGTCATAACGCCCGTCGCCAATACCTTGCAGCGCCCTTGCCCACGGCACTTGTTCGAACTCGCTGGCGTATCCCGCCCGCGCCAGGGCCGTACTGACAAGATCAGTGGCGAGGCCGCCATTGACCAGATTGATGTCGGTGAACGGAGGCCAGGCATCGGCCACCAAACGTAGCTTCTCCGCTGCGGCGGCTTGCGTCAGCAACAACAAACCCATCAAACCCATGGCTCGAAGCAGTCGCGGCATGCTCAAGTTCCTGAGGCAGGCAGATCGCCCGCCGTATTAAGGGCGCGTTACGCTTGGACTCTCATTAACAGTGGTCCATAAAACCCGGAACCCAGGGGCTCAATGCAGATTACACAAATATGACATGGCAACCAATCCGGATGAGGGCTATTAGCCTCGATTGAATACTCATAGTGGAGCAGGCACAACTCATATGAGTGATTGATGTGAGCGCTGGCTCAAGGAATCGTTCTAATGCGGTGCTTGACAGCCAAAGACTGACCCCGTAGCCATGCCACTGGACAGGTTGTTTTTTGCGCTGAGCTACTGCTTTATCAAGACCTCCTGGCCTGAATCACCGCACTCAGCATTAAGCCGCTACAGTTTTGTTTGGCCTCTCACACGATGCTGGCTTTAGTATTCGACCAGAATGTCTATTCAGAGTCCGCCATATGTCTATCAATTGGGTCTGCAAACACCATACCGATCTCAGCAAAGAACAGCTGTACGCCATTTTGCAGCTGCGTGCCGAAGTGTTCGTGGTCGAGCAAAAATGCTGTTATCAGGATGTCGACGGTCAGGACCTGGATGGCGACACCTGCCACCTGATGGCATGGGAAAACGATCTTCTGGTGGCTTATCTGCGCCTGCTTGACCCCATCCAGCAAGGCGGCGACGTAGTGATCGGTCGGGTTGTGACAGCCCCCACTGCGCGCAATAAAGGCATGGGCCATGCGCTGATGATTCAGGCGCTGGAGCACGCTGAAAAGCAATGGCCTGACCAACCAATCTACCTTGCGGCCCAAGCGCATCTGCAAGGCTATTACGGACGCTATGGCTTCACCCCGGTGGGCGAGGTGTATCTGGAAGACGACATCCCCCATATCGGCATGCGCCGCGACTTGGAATAAAAACGCATTCCTGGATGAGAAGAGCGAAAGCAGGACGTATTGGAAACATGCCGCAAAACTCATGCGGCTTTAGCGGGGGACGCGACAAATATATACCGCACAGCAGGGGCCGACAGAGGTAAACATCAGGGCGTCCATAAGGACATCTCAACTGCATAAGGAACATGTACATGACTAATGAAGAAGCCCTTCAACAGATCCAGCATTTGATCGGCAGCCGCTACGTGCCTACTGTCAAAGCCTACATCAGTGAACTGACCGGTCGACCTCGCGTGGTCGGTCTGAAGGACGTTGCCACCCGGGAGTTTGATACACAGCGAATTGGCATGACCGGTGATGACGCAGGCATCGTCACAGCCTTCAGTTTCGGCTAAGCAGGTACCCTTGAGCATTCAACTTTTCCCTGGATGCTTATTACTCCATTCGGCTTGCTGGCCGACACGCTCCAACGATGAGAGCCAAATGCTATAGCTTTAGCTCTCATCGCCAACTCGCAGGCACATCGCGCCTCAGGGGTAGCCCAGCACCGTCTTGATCTGCACCAGATGCTGCGCAATCCAGTCCTTGTCGATCGCCCCCCACTCGCGGATCTGATAACCGCCTGCATGATTGCGTGCGCCGTCCAACTGTTCGAATTCACAGAGAATATCGAGATCGGCCAGGGCGGCAATGGTGTCCTGCGCCGTGCGACGCGGCATGCCGGTGGCCTCCATCAAAGCGGGGACACTGCTGGCGATCCGGCTGTCTATCAAATACGCCACATACAACCGGCGATAAAAACTGCTTTTGGTCTTGCTGACGTCCATCGTCAAATCCTTATCGAGGCTCATTCGGCGGCCTTGCCTTGCAGGTCGCGCCAGGTCAGGTAAATGCGTAGATCGAACTCCAACTGGTGGTAGCCGGGCTGCATGTACTCACAAAGCTGATAAAACGCCTTGTTGTGGTCGGATTCCTTGAAGTGCGCCAACTCGTGCACCACGATCATTTTCAGAAACTCTGGAGCGGCCTCCTTGAACAACGAGGCGATGCGGATTTCTTTCTTGGCCTTGAGCTTGCCACCCTGCACACGGGATATCGCCGTATGCAGGCCCAGCGCTCGATGCGTCAGGTCCAGACGATTATCGAACAGCACCTTGTCGATATTCGGCGCATTACGCAGATGCTCTTGCTTCAACGCCAAAGCATAGGCGTACAGCGCTTTATCGCTCTGCACGGCATGCCGCTCCGGGTAGCGTTGCTTCAGGTAAGCGTCCAGCCGATTCTGTGCAATCAACTGACGCACTTGGTCTTGCAAGGCCGGCGGGTAGGCTTGCAGGTATTTCAAGGGAGAGAGGGCTGGCGCGGTCATAAGGAGCAACGAAGATTTGGAAGCACCCAGTGTACCGAATTCAGCTCACTTTGAGCCCCGCCCCATCGAACGGTTGGGCAAACTGCGCGACGGTAACCAACGACGAAACGCAGCTCGATCCGACTAACGGTATATCGCTTCAGGGAGTAACGCACGGGTGTTTGAGCCCCTGCAGAGGCACTTTGACACCACCCATTCACCGGGCCAGCATTAACAAACACGTGCTCAGCCCGTATAAAGGTCGCGCCCAAACCCTTGCGCTAGACGCTTTCCTGCTGGCAATGAGACATATTTGGAAGACTGAACAATGATCGATCTGGCATCCTGGAATTTGAGCATCCCCGTGGGCTCCCCCCCGGCGACTATCGACACGCCCAAATTGGTCGACGGCTACAACGGCAAATATTTCCACGCCGACACGGGAACCCTGTTTTTTTGGGCTCCGGTCACGGGCTCGCGTACCGCCAACGCCAAATACCCGCGCAGCGAACTCCGAGAAACCTACTCCAATGGCACGCTGCACAATTGGTTGTACCCCAGCGGCGATCACTTTTTGCGCGCAACCCTCGCCGTCAATCAGGTGCCATCATCGGGCAGAATCGTCATCGGCCAGATTCATGCCTACGAGAGTACCGAGCCGCTGCTGAAGGTCGAATACCAATACAAGGACGCGACGAAGAGCGGCATCGTCGTCGCCAAAGTGCGCAATCGGTTTGATGACCAGAAGAGTCGCGTGATTATCATCGCCGAGAACGTGCCGCTCAATGAACAATTCAAATACATCATCCACCTGAGCCCGGGGGGTGACTTGGGCGTTAGCGTGCGCGACGCGAACTGGAGCAGCCCGATCAGTGCCACCTGGCGTGACAAGCCTCTGTACTTCAAGGCTGGCGTCTATGCCCAGGACAACTCTGGCTACACCAATGAAGGAGGTATGGCGACGTTCTACAAGCTGGATATCGACCACAACTAAACCTGATCACACCGCTCACTAAAAACGACCCCACACAAAAAACGGCCCGACATCCTGAAGATGCGGGCCGTTTTTTTTGAAACATGAGCCAGCCGTAAGCCAGCCCATCCATTTACTCAGCGAGAAGCGTCGTTGAACTCTTTCTCGGCTGCATCGAAGCGCGTCAACATACCCGCCGTTGGCCCCTTGCCAATCAGGCTGAAAACCACGATGGCAATGCTGGCGAAGATGAAGCCAGGAATGATTTCGTACAGACCCAGCAGGCTGAAGTGCTTCCAGACGATGACGGTGATCGCGCCGACCAGAATACCGGCTAGGGCGCCGTTACGCGTCATGCCCTTCCACAGCACCGAGATCAATACCACAGGACCGAAAGCAGCACCGAAACCTGCCCAGGCATAGCTGACCAGACCCAACACCCTGTTATCCGGATTAGAGGCCAGGGCGATGGCAATCAGCGCGATCAACAGAACCATGCTGCGCCCTACCCATACCAGCTCGGCCTGCGAAGCGCGTTTGCGGAAGAAAGCTTTGTAGAAGTCTTCGGTCAGCGCGCTGGAGCACACCAGCAACTGACAGCTCAGGGTACTCATCACCGCAGCAAGAATCGCCGACAGCAACACACCGGCAATCCATGGGTTGAACAGGATTTTCGCCAGTTCGATGAATACCCGCTCCGGGTTCTCGAGAACCGGGCCGACGAGATCAGGGTGCACCGAGAAGTACGCGATACCGAAGAAGCCCACTGCTACCGTGCCGCCCAGACACAGGATCATCCAGGTCATGGAGATCCGACGCGCTTTGGCAATCGACTTGACCGAATCCGCCGCCATGAACCGCGCAAGGATGTGCGGTTGGCCGAAGTAGCCCAACCCCCAACCCATCAACGAAATGACGCCGATGAAGCTGGTATTTTTCAGCATGTCGAAGTTAGTCGGGTCTTTCGCTTCGATCACCAGGAATGTGGTATCGATGCCTCCGGTGGCCAGCAATACGATAATCGGCGTAAGGATCAACGCGAAGATCATCAGCGTGGCCTGCACGGTATCGGTCCAGCTCACCGCAAGGAAACCGCCGACGAAGGTGTAGGCGATGGTCGCGGCAGCGCCGGCCCACAACGCAGTCTCGTAAGACATGCCGAAAGTGCTTTCAAACAAGCGGGCGCCGGCCACGATGCCCGATGCACAATAGATGGTGAAAAACACCAGGATCACGATGGCCGAGATAATCCGCAGCAACCCGCTCTTGTCTTCGAAACGGCCGGTGAAGTAATCCGGCAGGGTCAATGCGTCGCCATTGTGTTCGGTCTGCACCCGCAGCCGCCCCGCAACGAACAGCCAGTTCAGGTAAGCACCGACGATCAGGCCGATGGCGATCCAGCTTTCCGACAGACCTGACATGTAAATGGCGCCTGGCAGCCCCATCAACAGCCAGCCACTCATGTCCGATGCGCCAGCCGAAAGCGCGGTGACCACACTGCCGAGGCTACGACCACCCAGAATATAATCAGAAAGGTTGTTGGTAGAGCGATAGGCCATGAAGCCGATCAGCACCATTGCTGCGATGTAGATCACAAAGGTGATCAGGGTTGGGTTGCTGACAATCATTGAGCTGAGCCCTGGCATTGTTTTTATTTAGCGGCGGCTATCAGGCACGCCGAAACGAAGAGCTCGCCTCGCATGCATGAACTACTGACCGCGCGTTTGACTGAAATTTCCCCAGGAAAATGTCAGCAGATGAACCTCATGCGTACCGGGTTGCACCTTGGCCGCGAATCCTAGTCAACTATGCAAATAAGGCGCAACCAGTTTTGGAAATTAAGTTGCACCTTATTGAGTCTTTTACGTACCGGAATGTTTTTTGCTTCCTTTCGGAGCAAAAAAGCACTTTTACATAATTAAAAGCACCATAAGAGCGCGCTTAGTTCTGGCTGCTCCTCGTTTTCCGAGATGAGCAAAAAATTTCCGATGAAAATAGGTTGCACTAGGTTGCACCCCGTCAAACGCGAGGCTAATCTGAGCGCCAGCTGATGCCACACCGTGGTGGCGATAACGAGGACAAGAAATGGCGACGACCACCCTGGGTGTCAAACTTGACGACCCTACCCGTGAGCGATTGAAAGCCGCTGCTCAATCAATCGACCGCACTCCACACTGGTTGATCAAGCAAGCGATTTTCAACTACCTGGAAAAACTCGAAGGGGGTGCAACCCTGACAGAGTTGAACGGGCTGACACTCAAGGATGGCGACGACCACGTCGGCCTGCCAGCAGACATCGCCCACCAGTGCTTCCTCGAGTTCGCCGAGAGCATCCTGCCGCAATCAGTTTTGCGTGCGGCGATTACCTCCGCCTATCGCCGCCCGGAACCTGAAGTGGTACCGATGCTGCTGGAACAGGCGCGCCTGCCCGTGAGCATGGCCGAGGCCACCCAGAAGCTCGCCGCGAGCATCGCCGAAAAACTGCGCAATCAGAAAAGCGCGGGAGGCCGTGCCGGCATCGTCCAGGGTTTGTTGCAAGAATTCTCGTTGTCCTCTCAAGAAGGCGTGGCACTGATGTGCCTGGCCGAAGCGCTGCTGCGCATCCCGGACAAGGGCACCCGCGACGCACTGATTCGCGACAAGATCAGCACCGGAAACTGGCAGCCGCACTTGGGCAATAGTCCGTCGCTGTTCGTCAACGCTGCCACGTGGGGCCTGCTACTGACCGGCAAACTGGTCGCTACCCATAATGAAACAGGCCTGACCTCTTCGCTGAGCCGGATCATTGGCAAAAGCGGCGAGCCGATGATCCGAAAAGGCGTGGACATGGCGATGCGCCTGATGGGCGAGCAGTTCGTCACCGGCGAAACCATCGCAGAAGCCCTGGCCAATGCCAGCCGCTTCGAAGCCAAGGGCTTCCGCTACTCCTACGACATGCTCGGTGAAGCGGCCCTGACCGAACACGACGCACAGAAATACCTCGCGTCCTACGAGCAAGCGATCCACTCCATTGGCAAAGCGTCCCATGGTCGTGGCATTTATGAAGGCCCCGGGATCTCGATCAAACTCTCCGCCCTGCACCCGCGCTACAGCCGCGCGCAGTACGAACGCGTCATGGAAGAGTTGTACCCGCGCCTGTTGTCGCTGACCTTGCTGGCCAAGCAATACGACATCGGCCTGAACATCGACGCCGAAGAGGCCGACCGTCTCGAGCTGTCACTGGATCTGCTGGAACGCCTGTGCTTCGAGCCGCAGCTGACCGGCTGGAACGGCATTGGCTTCGTGATTCAGGCGTACCAGAAACGGTGCCCGTATGTGATTGACTACGTGATCGATCTGGCCCGCCGCAGCCGCCATCGCCTGATGATCCGCTTGGTGAAAGGCGCGTACTGGGACAGCGAAATCAAGCGCGCCCAGGTCGACGGCCTGGAAGGCTATCCGGTCTATACCCGCAAGGTATACACCGACGTTTCCTACATCGCCTGCGCACGCAAACTGCTGTCTGTGCCGGAAGTCATCTATCCGCAATTTGCCACGCACAACGCCCACACCCTGGCAGCGATCTACCATATTGCCGGTCAGAACTATTACCCCGGCCAGTACGAGTTCCAGTGCCTCCACGGCATGGGCGAACCGTTGTACGAACAAGTGGTGGGCAAGGTTGCCGATGGCAAGCTGAACCGCCCATGCAGGGTCTATGCACCGGTCGGCACCCACGAAACATTGTTGGCGTACTTGGTACGTCGCCTCCTGGAAAACGGCGCGAACACCTCGTTCGTCAACCGCATTGCCGACCACTCCATCGCCATTCAGGAACTGGTGGCCGATCCAGTGAGCAGCATCGAGCAGATGGCCGCGCAGGAAGGCGGCTTCGGCCTGCCACACCCACGTATCCCGCTGCCGCGTGATCTTTACGGCCCGGCTCGCGCCAACTCCAGCGGTATCGACCTGGCAAACGAACACCGCCTGGCGTCGCTGTCCTCGGCATTGCTGGCAACCGCGCACAACGACTGGAAAGCCGCTCCGATGCTCGGCAGCCCTGCGAGCACCGGCGCTTTTGCGCCGGTCCTGAACCCGTCGGATTTGCGTGATGTGGTCGGTCACGTTCAGGAAGCCAATCTGGAAGACGTCGATAACGCCATCCAGTGTGCGCTCAACGCCGCCCCCATCTGGCAAGCGACACCACCCGCAGAACGCGCTGCGATCCTGGAACGTGCCGCTGAGTTGATGGAGGGTGAAATCCAGCCGCTGATGGGCCTGCTGGCGCGTGAAGCCGGCAAGACATTCGCCAACGCCATCGCCGAAGTACGTGAAGCCGTGGACTTCCTGCGTTACTACGCAGTGCAGGCGCGCAATGACTTCACCAACGACGCGCATCGCCCCTTAGGGCCAGTGGTCTGTATCAGCCCGTGGAACTTCCCGCTGGCTATTTTCAGTGGCCAGGTCGCCGCCGCATTGGCCGCCGGTAACCCGGTGCTGGCCAAACCCGCCGAACAAACCCCGCTGATTGCTGCACAAGCGGTGCGCTTGTTACTTGAAGCCGGCATCCCTGAGGGCGTGGTGCAACTGCTGCCGGGCCGTGGTGAAACGGTCGGCGCACGTCTGGTGGGGGATAATCGGGTCAAGGGCGTGATGTTCACGGGTTCGACCGAAGTCGCGCGCTTGCTGCAACGCAATATCGCCGGTCGCCTGGACGCACAAGGTCGGCCGATTCCGCTGATCGCCGAAACCGGCGGACAAAACGCGATGATCGTCGACTCCTCCGCGCTGACCGAACAAGTGGTCATCGACGTGGTGTCCTCGGCCTTCGACAGTGCCGGTCAACGCTGCTCGGCTCTGCGTGTGCTATGCCTGCAAGAGGACTCTGCCGACCGCGTGATCGAAATGCTTAAAGGCGCCATGGCTGAATGCCGCCTTGGCAACCCGGAGCGTTTGTCCGTGGATATCGGGCCGGTGATCGATGCCGAGGCCAAAGCCGGGATCGAGAAGCACATCCAGGCCATGCGCGACAAAGGCCGCACCGTGTACCAGATGGCGATTGCCGACAGCACAGAAATAAAGCGCGGCACCTATGTGATGCCAACCTTGATCGAACTGGAAAGCTTCGACGAACTGCAACGGGAGATCTTCGGCCCAGTGCTGCACGTGGTGCGCTACAAGCGTAAGGAACTGGACCAGCTGATCGGCCAGATCAACGCCTCGGGCTACGGTCTGACGCTCGGTGTGCACACGCGTATCGACGAAACCATCGCCAAGGTCGTCGACAAGGTCAATGCCGGTAACGTCTACGTCAACCGCAACATCGTCGGCGCTGTAGTGGGTGTGCAGCCGTTCGGAGGTGAAGGGTTGTCGGGCACCGGGCCTAAAGCCGGTGGACCGCTGTACCTCTATCGCCTGCTCTCGGTTCGCCCGGTGGATGCCATCGAGCAGTCCTTCGCTCGCGGCGATGCGCTGGCTGCGCCGGACACCCAGATGCGTGAAGCCATGAGCAAACCGCTCGGCGCCCTGCAAGCCTGGGCCAGCAGTCACCAGCAAGACGCGCTGGGCGCGTTGTGCAAACAGTTCGCCGAGCAGTCGCAAAGCGGCACCATCCGCTTGCTGAACGGCCCGACCGGCGAACGCAACAGCTACAGCCTGCTGCCCCGTGAGCATGTGCTGTGTCTGGCGGACATCGAAGCTGACCTGTTGATCCAGCTGGCCGCCGTATTGGCCGTCGGTAGCACCGCTGTGGTGCCGGAAAACGACGTGAGCAAACCACTGCACGCTCGCCTGCCTAAAGAAGTACAGGCACGCATCCAGTTGATCGCTGACTGGAACAAGGACGAAGTGGTCATCGATGCAGTCCTGCATCACGGCGACTCCGACCAACTGCGAGCGATCTGCCAGCAAGTCGCCAAACGCGCTGGCGCTATCGTCGGGGTTCAAGGCCTGTCACACGGCGAAACCAACATCGCGCTGGAACGCCTGGTGATCGAGCGAGCCCTGAGCGTGAACACTGCGGCAGCAGGAGGAAATGCCAGCTTGATGACGATTGGTTAATCGTTAGCGCAGCGGGTACAAAAGGGGAGCTCAGGCTCCCCTTTTTTTCACAAAAAAATCGTCCGGCAAATTTGAAACAGCACGTCATCTAACTCGACTTACCCCACGTTTTACCCCTCCATCACCCGCATCAATCTTGCTATTCAGCAGCCTGCTCCAACGCCTAGACTCCGAGCACTCCAAAAAAAGGTAGGCCGCCATGTCCGAGACGCTGCTCAGTTCCCGCAATCTGGCTTTCGAGCTGTATGAAGTGCTCGATGCCGAAGCCCTGACCCAGCGCGAGCGTTTCGTCGAGCACAATCGCGAGACCTTCGATGCGGCGATTAGTACGGCGCGGACCATTGCGGAAAAGTATTTCGCCCCGCACAACCGCAAGGGTGACGAGAACGAGCCGCGCTATGAAAACGGCGAGGCGATCCTGATCCCGGAGGTCAAGCCTGCGGTGGATGCATTCCTTGCAGCGGGCTTTCTTAATGCCGCACGTAGCTTCGAGGCGGGCGGTATGCAGTTGCCTACGCTGCTGTCGCAAGCCTGTTTTGCGCATTTTCAATCGGCCAATGCCGCGTCGACGTCGTACCCGTTCCTGACCATGGGTGCGGCCAACCTGATCGAAAGCTTTGGCAGCGAAGAACAGAAACAGCGCTTTTTGCAGCCGATGATCGACGGACGCTTTTTCGGCACCATGGCCCTGACTGAACCGCATGCCGGCTCCTCGCTGTCGGATATTCGCACCCGCGCCGAACCTGCGGCGGACGGCAGCTATCGCCTGCGCGGCAATAAGATTTTCATCTCTGGCGGCGATCATCCGTTGTCGGAAAACATCGTGCACATGGTCCTGGCCAAGCTGCCTGACGCCCCAGCCGGGGTAAAAGGCATCTCGCTGTTTATCGTGCCCAAGTTCCTGGTCAACGATGATGGCAGTCTGGGCAAACGCAACGACGTGCTGCTGGCCGGTTTGTTCCACAAGATGGGCTGGCGCGGCACCACGTCCACGGCGCTGAACTTTGGTGATAACGGCGAGTGTGTCGGCTATCTGGTGGGCAAGCCGCATCAAGGCTTGAGCTATATGTTCCAGATGATGAACGAAGCACGGATCGGCGTCGGCATGGGCGCCGTGATGCTGGGTTACGCCGGGTATCTGTACTCACTGGAGTACGCCCGCGAACGCCCGCAAGGTCGTCTGCCGGACAGCAAAAACCCGGAAACCGCGCCGGTTGCGATCATCCAGCATGCCGACGTCAAACGCATGTTGCTGACGCAGAAAGCCTACGTCGAAGGCGCCTTCGACCTCGGTCTGTATGCGGCGCGGCTATTTGACGACACCACCACCGGGGAAACCGAAGAGGTCCGCAAGCAGGCCCACGAGTTACTCGACTTACTGACGCCTATCGTCAAATCCTGGCCCTCCGAGTTCTGCCTCAAGGCCAACGAACTGGCGATCCAGATTCTCGGCGGCCATGGCTACACCCGCGAATACCCGGTGGAACAGTACTACCGCGATAACCGCTTGAACCCGATTCATGAGGGTACTCACGGCATTCAGTCGCTGGACCTGCTCGGGCGAAAACTGGGGCAAAACGGCGGTGCCGGACTCAAGCAACTGATCCGCCTGATCGCCGACACCGCAGCACGTGCGCAGGCTCATGAAGGTTTAACCCCGCTGCGCCAACCACTGGAGCAATTGGTGGCACGCCTGCAAACCGTGACCATCGGCCTGTTGACCGACCTGGCGCAGGGCAAGGTCAATAGCAGCCTGGCCAATTCGGCGCTGTACCTGAAGGCGTTCGGTCATACCGTGATCGGCTGGCGCTGGCTGGAACAGGCGATCCGCGCAGAAGAAGGCCTGGCAAAAGGCAACGAAGCCGACGTCAGCTTCTATAAAGGCAAGCTTCAAGCTGCCCGGTACTTCCTGACGTGGGAAATACCGGGCTGCCATCACGAGCTGGCGATTCTCGAAGCGAGGGATGACACCTGCCTGTCAATGCAGGACGCCTGGTTTTAACGGGCTGGCAGACTCGCTGTCGCGCACGTCATAAGGCAAATCATCCCGACTGATCCAAGCCCCAAACAGACAAAGCTTTGACAGCCAGCCAATTCAACAGGTTAGAATCGCTTGGCACGCGGACTGCATAGGCAGTTCGCGCCCAGCCTTTTGAATTTGCTTTCTGGAGTACCGCCCTTGGATGCAACAACCATCAACAGCCTGTTCTTGATCGGCGCGTTGCTGGTGGGTGCAAGTATCCTGGTCAGCTCCCTCTCTTCACGTCTGGGCATCCCGATTCTGGTCATCATCCTCGCGGTGGGCATGGCCGCGGGCGTCGATGGCGGCGGGATCATTTTCGACAACTACCCAACGGCGTATCTGGTCGGCAACCTCGCCCTGGCGGTGATTTTGCTCGATGGCGGCTTGCGCACACGCGTCGCCAGCTTCCGGGTTGCGCTGTGGCCGGCCCTGTCATTGGCAACGGTCGGTGTACTGATCACCACCGGGCTGACCGGGGTAGCGGCTGCATGGTTGTTTAATCTGAATTTGATTCAGGGCCTGTTGATCGGCGCCATTGTTGGCTCCACCGATGCTGCGGCGGTCTTCTCGCTGCTGGGCGGCAAAGGCCTGAACGAACGGGTCACCGCCAGCCTGGAAATCGAATCCGGCAGTAACGACCCGATGGCGGTTTTCCTGACCGTGACCCTGATCGACATGCTCGCCAGCGGCGAAACCGGCCTGCACTGGGGCCTGCTGGGGCAACTGATTCGTGAGTTTGGTATCGGCGGGATTATCGGTCTGGGCGGCGGCTGGCTGATGCTGCAACTGGTCAACCGGATCAATCTGGCAAACGGCCTGTACCCCATTCTGGTGATCAGCGGCGGGCTGGCGGTGTTTGCCCTGACCAACGCCATCCACGGCAGCGGCTTTTTAGCGGTGTACCTGTGTGGCCTGGTGCTTGGCAACCGTCCGATCCGCAGTCGCCACGGCATTCTGCACATGCTCGACGGCATGGCCTGGCTGGCGCAGATCGGCATGTTCCTGGTGCTGGGCCTGCTGGTCACACCGCATGATTTACTGCCTATCGCCCTGCCCGCGCTGGGTCTGGCACTGTGGATGATTCTGTTTGCCCGGCCGCTGTCGGTGCTGGTCGGCCTGCTGCCATTCAAGGCGTTCCATGACCGGGAAAAAGCATTTATCGCCTGGGTCGGTCTGCGCGGCGCGGTGCCGATCATTCTCGCGGTGTTCCCGCTTATGGCCGGGCTGCCCCACGCCCAGCTGTATTTCAACCTCGCGTTTTTTATCGTACTTGTCTCGTTGTTGGTCCAGGGAACCAGCCTGCCGTGGGTCGCCAAGCTGCTGAAAGTCACCGTACCGCCAGAACCGGCACCGATTTCACGCGCCGCGCTGGAGGTGCATGCCACCAGTGAGTGGGAACTGTTCGTTTACCGCCTGGGTGCTGAAAAATGGTGCATCGGCGCCGCCCTGCGTGAACTGAAAATGCCCGAGGGCACCCGTATCGCGGCCCTGTTTCGAGGTCAGCAACTGCTCCATCCGTCGGGTAGTACCACCCTTGAAGTCGGTGATCTGCTTTGCGTGATCGGCCATGAACATGACCTGTCTGCCTTGGGCAAGCTGTTCAGCCAGGCCCCGCAGCGCGGTCTGGATTTGCGTTTCTTCGGCGACTTCGTCCTCGAGGGAGACGCTCAGCTCGGGCCTGTCGCAGCATTGTATGGTTTGAAACTCGACGGTCTGGATCCAGAGATGCCGCTTAGCCAATTCATCATTCAGAAGAATCGCGGCGAGCCTGTGGTCGGCGATCAGATCGAATGGAACGGTACCATTTGGACCGTTGCGGTGATGGACGGGAACAAGATCCTTAAAGTCGGCGTCAAATTTCCCGAAGGGAGCCGCCCAGGTCCTGGGTTGTTCCTCTAAACTCCCTCTCTCTTCGATCAGTTCGACCGGTACTTATGCTCAACCTGCGCACTTTTTTTGTTGCCGCCCTTCTTGGGCTCTGCCTCTCTACCATCCCGGCACAGGCTGCCGAGCCGCCCACCCGCAGCGCCGTACAGCAAAGTCTGGATAAAATTGCCGAACGCAAATTGGCTGATGCGGATCAAAAAGCCCTGCAACAGGTGCTTGAGCAAACCCTGACGCTGATCGCCAGCAAGGAAGACGCTGAAAAGCGTCTGACCGAACTCAAACAGCAACTGAGCCTGGCTCCGCGCCAGACGGCGGAAAACCAGCGCGAACTGACTCGTCTCAAAGCCAGCAAAACCGTCCCGACGACCCAGCGTTACGCGAACCTCGACGTGCCGCCACTCGAGCAAATGCTCACCGAGCGCAGCACTCAGCTCAACGACCTGCAAAAAAGCCTGAACGATGCTAACAGTCTGACCATCACCGCACAGACCCGTCCGGAACGGGCGCAGGCCGAGATCAGCAGCAATCAGACGCGCATTCAGCAGATCAACAACCTCCTTAAAACGGGCAAGGACAGCGGCAAACCACTCAGCGCCGACCAGCGTAACCAACTCAATGCCGAACTGGCCTCGCTCAACGCCCTGACGGTATTGCGCCGTCAGGAACTGGCAGGCAACAGCCTGCTGCAAGATCTGAGCAGCAGCCAGCATGACCTGCTGACCGAGCGCGTCAGCCGGCAAGAGCAGGATATTCAAGACCTGCAAACCCTGATCAACGACAAGCGCCGTGCCCAGTCACAACAAACCGTCACACAACTGTCCATCGAAGCGCAAAAAGCGGGCAGCAGCAGCCTGCTGGCCACTGAAAGCGCGGCCAATCTCAAACTCTCGGATTACCTGTTGCGCGGCACTGACCGCCTCAACGACTTGACCCAGCAAAACCTCAAGACCAAGCAACAGCTGGATAGCCTGACCCAAAGCGATCAGGCGCTGGATGAACAGATCAGCGTGCTCAAGGGCAGCCTGCTGCTGTCCAAAATCCTCTACAAACAGAAACAGGCACTGCCGCACCTGACGCTCGACAGCGGCTTGGCAGACGAAATCGCTGACATTCGTCTGTATCAATTCGAAGTCAATCAACAGCGGGAGTTGATCAGCAGCCCAAGCGCTTATGTCGAAAAGCTGCTCGCCACCCAACCGCCAGAAGACGTTACGCCGCTGCTGCGCAAAACCCTGCTTGACCTTGCGACCACCCGCAGCGATCTGCTGGAACGTTTGAACCGTGAGCTGAGCGCGCTGCTCAACGAGTCCATTACCCTGCAGCTCAGTCAGAAACAGCTGGCCAGCACGGCGCTGAGTCTGCGCTCGACCCTCGACGAGCAGATGTTCTGGATTCCCAGCAATAAACCGCTGGACCTGGAATGGATAGAAGGCATCCAGCCGCGCCTGACAAAACAGCTCGCCACCCTTCCATGGACGTCAAGTGTCAGCGAGTTGGCAGACGGGCTGACAAGCAGACCCCTGCTGTTTCTGCCGCTGCTGTTGTTGATCGGCGCACTGGTATGGAAACGCAAAGCGCTCTACAGCAAGCTGAACAAATTGCACTCCGATATCGGCCACTTCAAACGCGACAGCCAATGGCAGACACCGCTGGCGATCCTGATCAATATCTTGCTGGCCATGCCCGTGGCGCTGGGCCTGGCGTTGTGTGGCTATGCCTTGCAAATTGACGCACGCGGGCAAAACGCCAACCTGGGCTCGGCCTTGCTACAAATCGCCCTGGCCTGGCTGGTGTTCTATACCGCTTACCGGATTCTCGCGCCGGGAGGCGTCGCACAACTGCATTTCCGCTGGGAAAAACCACAGGTTGAATTCCTCAGAGGCTGGATTCGCCGCCTGGGCCTGGTGGTGCTGGCGTTGGTCGCCGTCGTTGCGATGGCGGAACATCAACCTGCCGCGCTGGCCGACGACGTCCTGGGGATTGCCGTTGTTCTGACGTGCTACGCCATGATGACCTGGCTGCTAAGCCGTTTGCTGATCAGCAGCCCCACTCGCGAGAGCGCGTCGCTGTTCCGCAAAGCGGTCGGCGTGATCTTCACCGCCCTGCCAATAGCCTTGTTCATCGCGGTGTGCTTCGGCTACTACTACACCGCGCTGAAACTCAGTGATCGACTGATCAACACCCTGTACTTACTGATGCTGTGGCTGGTCATCGAAGCCGCCTTCATCCGCGGCCTGGGCGTAGCGGCAAGGCGTCTGGCCTACCAGCGCGCCCTGAGCAAACGTCAGGCGGCCAAGGAAAGCGGTGACGGTGACTCGGTAATCGAAGAGCCGACACTGGATATCGAACAGGTCAACGAACAGTCCTTGCGCTTGATTCGCCTAGCCCTGCTCGGCGGCTTTATCGGCGCGCTGTATTGGGTCTGGTCCGACCTGATCACGGTATTCTCCTATCTGGACAACATCACCCTCTACGAATACACCAGCGGCACCGGCGCGACCATGAGCATGGTGCCAATCAGCCTCGGCGACATGATTGGCGCACTGATCATCATCTGCATCACCGTCGTACTGGCCGGTAACCTGCCAGGCCTGCTCGAAGTGCTGGTGCTGTCACGCCTGAGCCTGGCCCAGGGCAGCGCCTACGCGACTACGACCCTGCTGTCGTATGCGATTGCCGGGGTCGGTTTCGTTTCCACCCTGTCGGCGCTGGGCGTGAGTTGGGACAAACTGCAATGGCTGGTCGCGGCACTGTCGGTAGGTTTGGGTTTCGGGATGCAGGAGATTTTCGCCAACTTCATCTCCGGCATCATGATCCTGTTCGAACGTCCGGTGCGGATCGGCGACACCATCACCATTGGCAACCTGTCAGGCACGGTCAGCAAGATCCGTATCCGCGCCACGACCATCACCGACTTCGACCGCAAGGACATTATTGTCCCGAACAAGACCTTCATCACCGGGCAATTGATCAACTGGTCACTGACCGACACCATCACCCGCGTCACCCTGAAACTGGGGGTCGATTACGGCTCGGACTTGGAGTTGGTGCGCAACCTGCTGCTCAAGGCCGCCCACGAAAACCCGCGGGTACTCAAAGACCCGCCGCCTATCGTGTACTTCCTGAACTTCGGCGAAAGCACCCTCGACCACGAGCTGCGCATGCACGTGCGTGACCTCGGCGACCGCAACCCGGTACTCGACGAGATCAACCGCTTTATTAATCGCGAGTTCAAGGCACACCACATCAACATCTCGTTCCGCCAGGTGGAGGTCTACCTCAAGAACATGCAGGGTCAGGAATACAAGATGGTGCCCATCGAAGCCGCAGACAAAACCAGTGCACCGGTCCCGCCAGCGCCCCCTGCCGCCAAGGACGCACCCGAGCCACCGGACATCAGACTCGACTGATACGCTTAATCCCAGCAGAATGGTCGGACATTCTGCTGGAGGTGGCCCTTGAAAGCCCTCGACGAACTGACCTTCGACAACCGCTTCGCCCGCCTGGGGGATGCGTTCTCCACTTCGGTCCTGCCCGAGCCCATCGCTGATCCGCGTCTGGTGGTGGCAAGTGCTGCCGCCATGGCGTTGCTCGATCTCGATCCGGCACAGGCCGAACTGCCGGTCTTCGCCGAAATCTTCAGTGGGCACAAACTCTGGGCCGACGCCGATGCGAGGGCCATGGTGTATTCAGGTCACCAATTCGGCTCCTACAACCCACGGCTGGGCGATGGTCGCGGCCTGTTGTTGGGCGAGGTTTACAACGACGCTGGCGAACATTGGGACTTGCACCTCAAGGGCGCCGGGCAGACCCCTTATTCACGCATGGGCGATGGCCGGGCGGTATTGCGCTCATCGATCCGAGAGTTTCTGGCCTCTGAAGCTTTGCACGCACTGGGCATCCCCAGCAGTCGAGCCGCGTGCGTGATCGGCTCAAGCACACCCGTGTGGCGGGAGAAGCAAGAACGTGCAGCCATGGTCCTGCGCCTGGCGCCGAGCCATATCCGCTTCGGCAGTTTCGAGTATTTCTTCTACACCAAGCAGCCGGAACGCCTGAAAGAGCTGGGCGAGCACGTGCTGGCGATGCATTTTCCCGACTGCCTGGAACAGCCTGAGCCGTACCTGGCGATGTTCCGGACAATCGTCGAGCGCAATGCCGAGTTGATTGCCAAGTGGCAAGCCTACGGTTTCTGCCATGGCGTCATGAACACCGACAACATGTCGATCCTGGGCATCACTTTCGACTTCGGCCCGTTCGCCTTTCTCGATGATTTCGACCAGAACTTCATCTGCAACCACTCCGATCACGAAGGTCGTTACTCCTTCAGCAATCAGGTGCCCATCGGCCAATGGAACCTCAGCGCCCTCGCTCAAGCCCTGACACCGTTCATCAGTGTCGAAGCCCTGCGTGAAGCCCTCGGTCTGTTCCTGCCGTTGTACCAGGCTCATTACCTGGACCTGATGCGCAGCAGACTGGGCCTGACCCGCGCCGAAGACGGCGATACCCAACTGATCGAACGCCTGCTCAAACTGATGCAGAACAGCGGCGTCGACTACACCCTGTTCTTCCGTCGACTGGGTGATGAGCCCGCCGCCCTGGCCTCCACCCGCCTACGCGATGACTTTGTCGACATCAAAGGCTTCGATGTCTGGGCCACTGACTACCAAGCCCGGATCGCCCGTGAAGACAATGGCACCGAGCAACAACGCCAAGCACGCATGCACGCGGTCAACCCGCTCTATATCCTGCGCAACTATCTGGCACAAAAAGCCATCGACGCCGCCGAAGACGGCAACTATGAAGAAGTGCGCCGCCTGCACACCGTGCTGAGCAACCCCTTCGAAGAACAGCCCGGCATGGCTAACTACGCAGAACGGCCGCCGGAGTGGGGGAAACATCTGGAGATAAGCTGTTCATCCTGAGGCCAGGGACGGTGGGGCCAGACTCTTTTTCAGGCAGTTGTATATTTGCCAGGACTTCGAACAGGGTGAGGAGACGGTCGTCCTCGGTGTTTTGAACACCCCCGCCCTCGCTGATCCTGACCAGCAGGCGGGTCTCATAATCGCCCGGGTATTGAGCCTGCTCGATAGGGGGTAATGATTTGTAGTGGGACAGCACTTCAGCATAGAACTTAGGTGTGTTGACGTTACCCTCACTTTCTTGCCTTGATTGGGCAATCACCTCGACTCGCCATTTTTGTTCTATATCATTAGCGTCATATGCAGCAGCTCGCCTCTCATTCACAGTATACGAACCGCTGTCATCGTAAATGATGAGGGCGAGTTGCTCGGTTGTCAGGTCAGCAAACGGACTCTTGGTACTCCTATCGCCCGTGCTGGCAAGGTTCACATACGCCGTAGCGTGCCGAGCCCTCGCTAATAAATCAGGATCGTCAGTTTCAGGCTTTTCCGCGTCATGCCTGACTCTTTGCGCATTGTAGCTATCGCCTAAAAAATCATCTTTCAACTTTCGAGCCATATCACCGAGCTCGCCACGGCTCGTATTTTTATCACGCACCTCCGCTCGCGCCGCGCTGTCACTCAACTGGCGAGACAGCGTTGATACCTTCACCGTGTCGGTTGAAGCGATTGCAGACTGGGCCGGCGTGCTGTCACTCATTGATATAGGCTGGGTGAGTATTACCGTACTGGATGAACTTACCGGCGAAGCCTGTATATTACTAATCATGTACCACCCCTGTTAATCGATAAAAACACGCCTTACAAGACTCTGCTCTGCACGCAGATATACCTGCAGAGCACGTCCTGTAAACCTGATAACCGACGTGTTATTTCATTGCAAATTCAACAGCCCATGCGTGAGTAGCAAAATCAACGGATGTGATCTTTACGTCACACCGAGCGCCCCCACTGGCGACTGCATTTTTATTCCATTTCGGCAGTTCCACGCCGCGCACACGCGACTTGAGATACGTCGTTGTGAACTGACAAGCCTTGGAGCCTATCTGGTAATGCACAACGGCATAATTCACATCCGGCGAAAGATTGCTTTGCACTTTATAACTGTCGAAACTTCCCTTCTCTACCTTATCGCCTGGGGTGGGCGAAGCATTCGCCTTGGTGCCGGCCCCATTTTTGCCCACGGCACTGTAGATCGCCGCCGCTGTGCCGTTATTTTTAAAAGTAACACTGACCGCCGGCCCGGCCTGCGCTGCCGAGGAAACAGTGACAGCCGCCAGCATTACCGAGAAAACGATGGGATTGATAATGTGCATTGTGATAGTCCAACTTGAGTCGAGGGTATTGTTTTTATATTGAAAACCGAACACTGCTTATTTATTAATAGGGGGCGATACGGGACCTCGACACTTATACATAGACGCTTATTCAAGAAAAACAACAGATTGATTGCTGTTGCCAGAGACTATCGAGCTCGATTGCCGAGCACCACTCCCTGAACGGGTAGTTGACTATCCCACAGGGACAAGTACCTAGGCCTGTAGGAGCAGGCTTGCCTACGATCGACTGCTTATTCGCACTCAAGACTGCGCGCCCCCGGTCATCCCTACAGATTTCCGGAAACTCACCGCCTATAGTTTAATCACTTGGATCTTTTCTAATAAAAGCCGACTTGATTCTCGACGCCAGCATCACCATTTATCTCAAATGCACACACTGCCAACGGAGCCTCCCATGCCAGACCCACTCCTGATCCCCTGCCCGCACTGCAACGGGCTCAATCGCATCCCGGCCGACCGCCTTGGCGATCAGCCTAAATGTGGGCGCTGCAAGGCGCAGGTAGTGCTGAGCAAGCCTTTCGAACTGACTCAGGGCGACTACGCCAGCCAGATCAAAGGCGATCTGCCGCTGTTGGTGGACGTGTGGGCGGCGTGGTGCGGCCCGTGCAAGTCTTTTGCTCCCGTCTTCGAACAGGCGGCCAGTCAGCTGTCAGGGCGCTGCCGGCTCGCCAAGCTGGACAGTGAGGCCAACCAACAGCTGTCGGCTCAGCTAGGCATTCGTTCGATCCCCAGCTTGATCCTGTTCAAGAATGGCCAGGAAGTCGCGCGTCAAAGTGGCGCCTTCCCTTTGCCGCAGCTACTGGCCTGGTTGAAAAGCCAAGGGATTTAGACGTTTTTCAGCAGCGGCACAGGTGCTGACTTTTCTGTAGGCCGATTCCGAAACAGGGTTTTCCGGCACCTGCTGCCGCGCTTTACTACTAGCCTTCCTTACTCTACTTGAGCGATGGGTAAGGACTATCTATGACATTTGTCATCAGGGAAGGTGATCTCACTACCACGGACGGTTTTGTCATAGCGGCTTCCGCCAAGGCAATCGTGTTGCTGCGCAAACTGGCGAGGATGGGCGACCCCGTGTGGTGCCCGGCGTGCGATAGCGTCGGTTACATCGCCCAAGGCAATCCAACCTACGTTGACGAGTATGTCGCGGTGGCAACCCACGGCCATTGGGTGCAGTGCGGCTGCATACTAGGCAGCCATCGATTGCTGGCGACACAAGACAGCATTCAGGCCGATATGGAGGCGACGATTCCCATCCCGGCAGACCTCGCCGAAGCCGCGCGGATGGCCGCCGAACAATGGTCCCGCGCCATCCACGACGGCTCATTGCGCGAGAAGTTGTTTTCACCTCTGCGACAACCCTCCAGTGCGGTAGGTGTCAGCGCTGAGCTCCCGATTCAAGCAGGTCGTGCAGATCAACGAACTGCTGGGTCAACTTGTGCCGTGGCTCGAGATGGATCAACGGAATGTTGGCCTGATGCGACTCGCGCATTTTCACCGAACTGTTGAGGTAAACCGGCAACACCGGCAAACCTTCAGCGATCAGCTCATCGAGGATTTGCTGCGGCAGACTGGCGCGGGACTGGAATTGGTTGACGATAATGCCTTCCACTTCCAGGCCCTCGTTATGATCTTCCTTCAGCTCTTCGATTTCCTTGAGCAGGCCATACAGCGCCTGACGCGAAAAACTATCGCAGTCAAAAGGGATCAATACCCTGTCGGCAGCGATCAGCGCCGAAACCGCGTAAAAATTCAGCGCAGGCGGTGTATCCAGATAAATCCGGTCGTAATCCTCGTCCAGTTCATCAAGAAGTTTTCGCAACTTGTTGATCTTGTGTTTGGCCTCAAGCTTGGGCTGCAAGTCGGCCAGCTCTGCCGTGGCGGTTACCACGTGCAGGTTGTCGAAGGGCGTTTCATAGATATCGACCTTATTCTTCTTGGCAAACGGACCTGACGACAGGGTTTGCTTGAAGAAATCGGCGATGCCCATCGGAATATCGTCGCCGGTCAAACCGGTGAGGTACTGCGTCGAGTTGGCCTGGGCATCAAGATCGATCAAAAGCGTCCGATACCCTTCGTGAGCGCTGACTGCCGCCAGGTTGCAGGCGATACTGGACTTACCCACTCCGCCTTTCTGATTGAACACCACGCGCCGCATGAATAGACCTCCTTGGTTCTGTAAATGGCCTTGATGAATGGGCCCGAGTCTAAGCAAAGCGGGTGACAAGGGCGAGCGCTTCATCTGAAAAGACGCCGATAACGGACTTAGGCTTACATAATTAATAGCGATTTTCCTACACAGCGAAGTCGAAATTAAAAATGCATAACGAAGGAACTATTTGTCTAAATAAACTATTCGTAACAGCATTTGCTACTCATCAGCCCCATCGGGATAATGCGCGCCTCTCGGCTAAAGCGCCTCACCCGAATGGGTGCCGTTTCGGCGAACCGTGCTCAAATGGGTGTTGTCTCGGAAAACCGCAGCGAAAGGCATGCCCGCAGGGGCGGGAAGAAAACTCGTGATCACGTTCAACATCGCACAATGGCGCGCCTGGGCCCCCGGCCTGGAAACGGTCGAGGACTGGCAGCAATGGAGCCTGAGCCCTTCCCTTTTAGACAGTGGGGATATGGCGCCCGACGTCTCGTTTTTGCCCGCTATGCAGCGCAGACGCTTGAGTCGCCTGGCGCGGATGGCTTTCAGCGTTGGCTGGCCATTGGCTGAAGGTCTTGAACAGCTTCCGCTGGTGTTCGTCTCGCGCCATGGCGAAACCCCTCGGACCCTCGACATCCTCTCCGATCTGGCCGCCAATCAGCCGCTGTCGCCCACCCAGTTCAGCCTCTCAGTGCACAATGCCGTGATTGGCCTGTGGTCGATCATGCGCGGTGAAACCAGTGAGATGACGGCGCTGGCTGCAGCGGGTGACGGCCTGGAACACGGTATTATTGAAGCCGTTGCCCTGCTGGCCGAGGGCTCGCCAGCCGTGCTGCTGATCGTCACGGAAGACCAGCCACCTGCAGCTTATGCCGACTGGATCGAGGACGTGCCCTTTCCCTACGCGGTAGGGCTGCTGCTGACCCCTGGCACCGACTGGCAGTTGTGCCTGAGCACCGGCAGCGAAAACATGTCCCATACAGAGTGGCCTCACGCCCTCAACCTGTTGCGCACGTTAACGAGCGAGCAGACCACCTGCCAACATTCATGGAAAAACCGATTGTGGACCTGGCAACGGACCCGCTGAGCAAGCGCCGCGACGCCTATTATTGGCGCCTGCTGGCTACCGCCCTGAGCTTTGCCCTTTTCGGGGTGGTCGGCCTGTGCCTGCGATTGGTGTTTTTCCCTTTGTTGAGCTGCCTGCCCGGCGATGCGCAACGCCATCGGTCCCGCGCCCGACGCACGATCAGTTGGCTGCTCTGGCGGTTCATCCGATTTATGGCACGCACCGGCGTGCTGACCTATGACGTCCAGGGCGCGGAAAAACTCGGCCGCCCGGGCCAGATGATCATTGCCAACCATCCGTCGCTGATCGACGTGGTATTTCTGATCGGGTTGGTGCGCAATGCCAATTGCGTGGTCAAACAGAGCTTGTGGCAGAACCCCTTTACCCGGGGGCCGGTGCGTTCCGCCGATTACATCAGCAATGATGGCAGCATGGAGATGCTCGATGCTGCCGCAGACGCTCTACGCAGCGGGCAGACACTGATTATTTTCCCGGAAGGCACGCGCACCACGCCGGGGCAGGTGCCTGCCTTTCATCGTGGCGGAGCCTCAATTGCACTGCGAGGTGCGAAACTCATTACCCCGGTGACGATCCAAGTCAATCCCAGCACCCTGACTAAAGCCCAGCCCTGGTATCGCATCCCAAAGCGCCGGGCGCACTTCAGTTTGCGCGTTGGGGCCGATATAGATCCACAAGCCTTTGCTGTGCTTGGCCCGGCACCCATAGCCTCGCGCAAGCTCAACGATTATCTGCATCAGTACTTCATCAAGGAGCTCGCCAAAGATGAGCGATCTGCACCTGGAAATTAAGCAGCTGATTATCGACGCCCTGGGCCTCGAAGACATCAGCACCCATGACATCGGCAACGATCAGATCCTGTTCGGCGAAGGCCTTGGCCTGGATTCGGTAGACGCCCTGGAACTGGGCCTGGCGATTCAGAAACGTTACGGCATCAAGATCGACGCCGACGCCAAAGACACCCGTAATCACTTCACCAGCGTGGACAGCCTTGCGGCGTTCGTCAGCGCCAGACAAGCGGCCTGAGGAATAACAATGCAAACCCGTGAAGACATCTTCGACACCCTGCGCAGTGCGCTGGTTGAGCTGTTCGAACTTGAGCCTGAGCGAGTCAACCTGCAAGCCAACCTGTACCAGGACCTGGAAATTGACAGCATTGATGCCGTGGACCTGATCGACCACATCAAACGCAAGACCGGCAAGAAAATCGCCGCTGAAGACTTCAAAGCCGTACGCACCGTCAACGATGTGGTCGAGGCGGTTTACCGCCTGGTCAATCCGACCGCATGAGTCGGCTGATCGCCCTTGGCCTGCTGTTGGCTGGCGTGCTTTACCCCTTTGCGGTGTATTTCGGCATTGAACATTTCGCCCCTTGGCAGTTTGCCTTGCTGCTCGGAGGGCTATGGCTGGCGCGGGCGCTGACGGGAAAACGCCGTCCTGGCAGCGTGTTGACGGCCGTTGTCGCCCTGGGTTTTTGCCTGCTGCTGGGGCTGTTCAATAGCCCGTTATTACTGCGCTGGTACCCGGTGCTCGTCAGCGGATTCATGTTGAGTCTGTTCGGCCTCAGCCTGATCTATGGCCCACCCGTCATCGAGCGATTGGCACGCCTGAGCGAGCCTGACTTGCCCGTGATCGCGATCCGCTACACCCGACAGGTGACCCAGGTCTGGAGCCTGTTTTTTCTGTGTAATGGCCTGCTCGCAGCGGCGTTGACCCTGTGGGCGCCATTGAGTTGGTGGACGCTGTACAACGGCTTGATCGCTTATGGCCTGATGGGCCTGCTGTTTGCCGGTGAATGGCTGTTACGTCAACGTGTAAGAGGTCGCGCATGAATTGGATACCACTTGAGCACCTGTTGCTCGAGGCTTTGCCTGCCCGCGAACTGACGATGGCCCCCGCCCTGGACCACGCCCGTTTCTGCGAGCAGGCCCTGAGTGTTGCCGCCGGTCTCCAGGCCCGAGACGTCAAGCGCCTTGCGCTGCATCTGGAAGACGCCGGTCAGCTGGCCGTGGCCTTGTTCGGTGCATGGCGTGCCGGTGTCAGCGTGTTATTGCCCGCAGACCTGCAAGCACAAACCCGCGAGCGCTGGTCGAACGACGTCGACCTGTGGCTCAGCGATCAGGTGGGCGACACACACCTGGATGAATTACACGCCGCGCCGCTGTCGCCCACCGCGCTGGACCTCGACACCTGTCGCCTGAGCCTGTGCACGTCAGGCTCCAGTGGCGAACCGAAGCTGATCGAAAAGCGTCTGCGCCAGTTGGCCAATGAAGTCAAAGCACTGGAAGCGCTGTGGGGCGCCGACCTCGGCACGTCCTGCATCATCGGCAGCGTTGCCACCCAGCATATTTACGGCTTGCTGTTCCGGGTGCTGTGGCCGCTGTGTGCCGGGCGCAGTTTTGTGCGCAAGCAGCTGCCATTCCCTGAAGATTTACAGCGAACCAGTCGCGAACATCCGACATTCGCCTGGGTCGCCAGTCCGGCACTGCTCAAGCGCATGGGCGACAACCTCGATTGGCCGGCCTTGAGCAGCGTGCGCCGCGTATTCTCTTCGGGCGGTGCGCTGCCCGCCGAAGCCGCGCGCAGCTTGCAGCAGCGTTTGGGCCAATGGCCAACCGAAATCCTCGGCAGTTCGGAAACCGGCGGCATCGCCTGGCGTCAGGGCGACAGCCTGTGGCAGGGTTTTGAAGGAGTGCAACTGAGCCAGGACAGCGACGGCGCCCTGCTGATCGAGTCCCCTTACTTGCCTGTTGGCCATGTCGAACACACGGCCGACGCCGCGCGCTTCAGCGCTGACGGACGTTTTGAATTGCTCGGCCGGCTGGACCGCATCGTCAAGCTTGAAGAAAAGCGTATTTCCCTGCCGCAACTGGAACACGCGCTGGCGGCACATGAGTGGGTCAGCGAGGTGCGTCTGGGCGTGGTTCAAGAGAACCGGGCGTCCCTCGGCGCGTTGGTGGTTCTCAGCGAAAGCGGTCTGCATGCCTTGCGCAATCAAGGCCGACGTACGCTGACCGAGCAACTGCGCCGCCATTTGCGCCCGTATTGCGAGGCCATCGCCCTACCGAGGCGCTGGCGACTGCTGCGTCAGCTACCGCTCAACGCCCAAGGCAAACTGCCACAGGCTGAGGTCGAAGCCCTGCTGCTTGCTGCGCGTCCCAAAGAGCCGGAACTGCTCAGCCAGCAGCAAGTAGGCGGCGAGTGGCACCTTGACTTGATCATTCCCGCGGACCTGGCTTATTTCAGCGGACACTTCCCGCAAACCCCGGTACTGCCGGGCGTGGTGCAGGTCGATTGGGCGCTGAGCCTGGGCCGGCGCCTACTGGATCTGCCACCGCGATTTGCAGGCATGGAAGTGTTGAAGTTCCAGCAACTGGTGCGCCCTGGCGATCAGGTTGCGCTGACCCTGCATTTCGATGCCGAGCGCAGCAAACTGTATTTTGCCTACCGCAACACAGAAGCTGCCTGCTCCAGTGGCCGTATCGTGCTGGAGGCTGCGCATGCATAACCCTTGCGCGGTGATCCCGGTCTATGACCACGAGCGGACGGTGTCCGCCGTCGTGCACGAACTGCTGAAGGCAGGCCTACCCTGTGTGCTGGTCGACGACGGCAGCAGCCCGAGTTGCGCGGCGGTGCTGCAAGCGTTGGCCGGAGAAGATAACGTCTATGTGGTGCGCCTGCCGATCAACCAAGGCAAAGGTGGCGCGGTGATGACCGGTTTCCGCGAAGCTGCGCGCCTGGGCTTCAGTCATGCACTGCAAGTGGATGCCGACGGTCAACATGACCTGAACGACGTATCACTGTTTCTCGACGCCTCGCGCCGTGCTCCCCTGGCGGTGATTTGCGGCTATCCGCAGTACGACGCCAGCGTGCCCAAGGTTCGCCTGTATGCACGCTACCTGACCCACTTCTGGGTCTGGGTCAACACCCTGTCGTTTCAGATTCGCGATTCAATGTGTGGCTTCCGGCTCTACCCCCTGGCACCGACTATCAAGCTGATCGACTCGGTGCAGGTGGGCACGCGGATGGACTTCGACTCGGACATCCTAGTGCGCCTGTCCTGGCGCAATCAGCCAATGCTCTGGCTGCCGACCCGTGTTCATTACCCGCTGGACGGGGTGTCGCACTTCCGGCTGTTCCGCGACAACGTACTGATCACGAAAATGCACACCAAACTGTTCTTCGGCATGTTGGTGCGTATGCCGCTGATCCTGTGGCGTCGGTGGCGACATGAGTGAGCCGACGAACGAAGCCAAAAAACATTGGGCCGCTCATCAGGAGCGTGGCAGCTTTCTGCTGATGAAACTGATGGCCTGGGGCGTGCGTCATTTCGGGCGACGCCTGCTGACTCCCGTGCTGTACGGCATCGTCCTGTACTTCTTCGTATTTGGCCCTGGCGCCCGACAGAATGCCTGGCAATACCAGCAGTACCTGGCCAGCTGGAGCAGACAATCGGCGCTACGCCCCACCCGGCGGAGCGTGTTCAAGCAGTTCATGGCCTTCGCCGATGCACTGCTGGACAAGCTCGACGTATGGAACGGCAAGCTCACGCTGGACCAGATCACGATTGTCGATCACGACTTGCTGCGCAACCAGTTGCGCAGTGGGCGCGGGCAAATGCTGGTCGGCACCCATCTGGGCAATCTCGAAGTCTGCCGCGCGCTGGCCGAACTGGGTGAACGGGTCACCATGAACGTGCTGGTGCACACCAAGCACGCCGAACGCTTCAATCGCCTGTTGGGTGAAGCGGGGGCCACTAATCTGCGCCTGATTCAGGTCAGCGAGCTGAACCCGATGATCATGCTGCAATTGAGCCAACGCCTGGATAACGGTGAATGGCTGGCCATTGCTGGCGACCGCGTCCCCCTGCATGGCGGGCGCAATGTACGGGTGGATTTCCTTGGCCACCCCGCCGCATTCCCGCAGGGCCCATGGCTGTTGGCGGGCTTGCTGCAATGCCCGATCAATCTGATTTTCTGCCTGAAGGGCGCCAGCGGTTATCGCGTCATTCTCGAACCTTTCGCCGAGCGCATTAAATGGCGGCGCAGTAATCGCGAGCAGGTGGTCGCCGGACATGTCCAGCGCTACGCCGCACGCCTCGCCCATTATTGCCTTGAGGCACCACATCAGTGGTTCAACTTCTACTCATTCTGGAAGACCGATGACGATCCAAGCGCTTGAACCGGTAACCTTCGGCGAACGGCCGTTGCGTATTGAAGAGGTGCTGCTTCTGGCCAATCGCCAAGTGCCGACGCAGCTGCAAAACGACAGCGCATTTCGCCTGCGCATCGCCAAAGGCGCGCAATTTCTTGATTCCCTGTTGGACAAGGAAGGCGTGATCTATGGCGTAACCACCGGTTATGGCGACTCCTGTGTCGTCGCGGTGCCGTTGCAGCACGTCGAAGCGCTGCCACGTCACTTGTACACGTTCCACGGCTGCGGTCTCGGTAAAATGCTCGACGCACAAGCGACCCGTGCGGTACTCGCTGCGCGGTTGCAGTCGCTGTGCATGGGCGTTTCCGGGGTGCGCGTGGAGTTGCTGGAGCGCCTTCAGGCCTTTATCGACCAAGACATCCTGCCGCAGATCCCGGAAGAAGGCTCAGTGGGCGCCAGCGGTGACCTGACGCCGCTGTCTTACGTGGCCGCGACCTTGTCCGGTGAGCGCGAAGTGATGTTCCGTGGCGAGCGCCGCGCGGCCGCTGACGTGCACCGCGAGTTGGGCTGGGAGCCGTTGGTCCTGCGCCCGAAAGAAGCGCTGGCCTTGATGAACGGCACCGCAGTCATGACCGGCATCGCCTGCCTCGCCTTCGCCCGCGCCGATTACCTGCTGCAACTGGCGACCCGCATCACCGCCATGAACGTGGTGGCCTTGCAGGGCAATCCCGAGCATTTCGATGAACGCCTGTTTGCCACCAAGCCACACCCAGGGCAGATGCAAGTCGCCGCCTGGTTGCGCCAGGACCTGGCCATCGATGCACCGACCGCGCCCTTGCACCGCTTGCAAGATCGCTATTCGCTGCGTTGCGCCCCCCATGTCCTGGGCGTGTTGGCCGACAGCCTGAACTGGCTGCGTTCATTCATCGAAATCGAGCTGAACAGCGCCAACGACAACCCGATCATCGACGCTGAAGCCGAACGCGTACTGCATGGCGGCCACTTCTATGGCGGCCACATCGCGTTCGCCATGGACAGCCTCAAGACCCTGGTAGCCAACGTCGCCGACCTGCTGGATCGGCAACTGGCATTGCTGGTGGACGTGCGTTACAGCCACGGCCTGCCAAGCAACCTGTCAGGCGCCAGCGCTGAGCGGGCAATGCTCAACCACGGGTTCAAGGCAGTGCAGATCGGCACCAGTGCCTGGACAGCCGAAGCCTTGAAAAACACCATGCCGGCCAGCGTGTTCTCGCGTTCCACCGAATGCCATAACCAGGACAAGGTCAGCATGGGCACCATCGCCGCCCGTGATGCGATCCGCGTACTGGAGCTGACCGAGCAAGTAGCCGCCGCCACCTTGCTCGCGGCCAACCAAGGTGTCTGGCTGCGCAGTCAGGCTGACGATGCTCGGCCCCTGCCGCCCGCGCTGGCAGCCATGCACGAGCAACTGAGCAAAGACTTCCCGCCCGTGATCGAAGACCGCGCGCTGGACGGCGAACTGCGGCTGTGCCTGCAGCGGATCGCCGACCGCCACTGGAGGCTGCATGCGCAGTAAGGGCCTGATCCACACTGACACCGAAATCCAGGTGCCATTTTTCGACATCGACATGATGAACGTGGTCTGGCACGGCCATTACATCAAGTACCTGGAAGTCGCCCGCTGTGCGCTGCTCGACCAACTGGACCACAACTACCAGCAGATGCTCGATTCCGGCTACGCCTGGCCGGTCATTGACCTGCAATTACGTTATATACGCGGCGCAGTTTTCGGCCAGAAGCTTAACGTTCGCGCCAGTCTGGTGGAGTGGGAGAACCGCTTGAAGATCAACTACCTGATCAGCGACGCCGTCACGGGCGAGCGCATGACCCGCGCCACCACAATTCAAGTGGCCGTGGAGATTACCAGCCACGACATGCAACTGGCATCGCCCAAAGTGTTCACCGATGCGGTACAGAGAGCGCTGCCATGAACCGCCTTTACCACCTGTTGTTCGCCGTTGCGCTGCTTGGTCTGTCATCGCTGGCCAACGCCTTTGACCTGCAACAACTGAGCACGCAACTGGGGAAACCCTCAGTGATTCATGGCGATTTCATTCAGGAAAAACACCTGCGCGCCCTGCCCCAGCCGTTGACCAGCAAGGGTAAATTCGTCCTCGCCAAGGACTATGGCCTGCTCTGGCTGCTGGCGACACCGCTGAAACAGGATTATCGAATCAGTACCGTCGGGATCGCCCGCCGCGATGCCAATGGTTGGCAATTGCTGCCGAACAAGAGCGCAGGCGCCGAGCAAAACCGGCTGTTCCTCGCCGTACTGCAAGGCGACAGCAGTGGCCTGCAACGCGATTTCGACCTGCAACTTAAAGGCGATGCACAGGCGTGGCAACTGACCCTGACCCCGCGCTCGTTGCTGCTGCAACAGGTGTTCAAACAAATCAATATTGACGGCGGCGAACTGGTTCAGCGTATCGAACTGCTTGAAACTCAGGGTGACAGCACCCTGCTACGCATGATCAACAGCAGCGCCGCTGGCACCTTGAGCGATGCGGAGCACCATGACTTTGTTGACTAGACGCCAGTCGTTTGAACGCTGGATGCCGCGCCTGTTCCTGGTACTCTTGCTGGCCATGCTGGCCCTGGCTGGCTGGCAATGGCGCAACGGTCCTCCACTGTCGGCGAACTTGATGGAGCTGGTGCCCGGCTCAACCCCGGATGCCCTGGAACTGCGCGCCGAAGAGCGCATGCAAGAACCCCTCAACCGCGAGATGCTGGTGCTGGTTGGCCACGCGGATCGCCAGCACGCCATCGATCTGGCCCAACAGCTGGGCGAAAAATGGCAGGCCAGCGGGTTGTTCGAGAAGGTTCAATGGAACCTGCAAACCGACATCCCGGGGCTGCGCCAGCAATTGCTCCAGGGGCGACTGGCGATGTTGTCGCCCGCCGACCGTAGCGAGTTGATCGAGCAACCGCAAGCGTTCATTCAGCAACGCGTACAGAGTCTGTTCGACCCCTTCACCGGCTTCAGTCTGGTGCCCAGCCAGGATGACTGGCTCGGCCTGACCGGGCGTATCCAAAACAGCCAGCCGCAGCATGGTTCCGTGCAGCTGGATCTCGGCAGTGGCGCGTTGATCGCCAACGCCGACGGTAAAAGCTGGGTGTTGCTGCGCGCACGAACCCGAGGCAATGCATTCGACATGCACTTGCCCCTGCAGGTCGCCGACCTGCTCAGTGCCGCGCGCGAACAAGCCCGCCAGGCTGACGCGCAATTGCTCGCCGCCAGCGGTTTGCTATACGCCGCCGAGGGCCAACGCCAAGCCTCCCGGGAAATCACCTGGGTCGGCGGCGGCGCCACGCTGGGTATTTTGTTGCTGCTGCTGCTGGCGTTTCGGCGCTGGCGCGTACTGCTGGCATTCGTGCCAGTGGTGGTGGGCATGTTATTCGGCGCGGTGGCCTGCGTGGCGCTGTTCGGCCACATGCACGTGATGACCCTGGTGCTGGGTTCCAGCCTGATCGGGGTCGCGGTGGATTACCCGCTGCATTACCTGTCGAAAAGCTGGAGCATGAAGTCCTGGCGCAGTTGGCCAGCCTTGCGCCTGACACTCTCGGGCTTGAGCCTGAGTCTGGCCACCAGTTGCATCGGCTATCTGGCCTTGGCCTGGACGCCTTTCCCGGCCCTGACCCAAATTGCGGTGTTCTCCGCTGCCGGGCTGGTCAGCGCCTATTTGACTGCGGTGTGCCTGCTGCCAGCGATGCTCAACAACATGGAGCTGCGTCCGGCCACCTGGCCGCTGCGTATCGCTGAGTGCTTGTTGAGCATGCGTGAAGCCCTGCTCGGCCGCATCGGCACGCCCGTGTTGCTGGGGCTGCTGCTCACATTCTGTGCCGCCGGGCTGTGGCAACTGACCAGCAAAAACGACATCCGCCAATGGATCAGCGCGCCGCCGCAATTGCTGGCCGAAGCCCAAACCATTGCCCGTATCACCGGCTATCAGCCAACCAGTCAGTTCTTCCTTGTGCGCGCCGCCGATCAGCAGCAATTGCTCGAACGGCAGACCAAGCTGAGCCAGCGGCTGGACCAACTGATCAGCCTCGACAAGTTGCAGGGCTACTTGGCGCTTAACCAATTGCTCAGTCCGCCCGAAGAGCAACGCCGCGTGCGCGATGCTCTGGGCAAACTGCCGTTGTATTGGCAGCCGCTGATTGAGCTGGGCGTACCGGCCAGTGCGCTGCAAGCAGAGCTGGCACGCTTGCAGGCACTACCGACTGAGGACATCGACATGGCGTTGGCCGGTCCTTTGGGCGAACCGTGGCGCGGGCTGTGGCTGGGGGCTACACCTGATGGCGTGGCCGGCATGGTCAGCCTGCAGGGCTTGAATAACCCGGCATTGTTACGCGTACAGGCGCTGGACCTTGAGGGCGTGCAACTGGTGGACCGTCTCGGCGATCTGAACAACGTGTTCGCCGCCACCCAAATCAGCGCTGCGGAGCTCAAGCTGTTGTCCTGTGGCCTGATCGTGTTGCTGTTGATTCTGCCCTTCGGTCTCAGTGGCGCCCTGCGGATCGTCGCCCTGCCACTGTTGGCGGCACTGTGCAGCCTGGCAAGCCTCGGCTGGCTGGGTCAGCCGCTGACCTTGTTCAGCCTGTTCGGGCTGCTCCTGGTCACAGCCATCAGCGTCGATTACGCGATCCTGATGCGTGAGCAGGTCGGCGGCGCGGCGGTCAGCCTGCTCGGCACCCTGCTCGCCGCCGTCACCACCTGGCTGTCGTTCGGCCTGCTGGCGGTTTCCAGCACGCCTGCGGTGAGCAACTTCGGCCTGTCCGTAAGCCTCGGCCTGGCGTTCAGCTTCATGCTCGCCCCGTGGGCCGGTCGTCAACCGCATACACCCGCCATCGCCGAGTCGGCAGCATGATGATCGCGCTGTTCTGGCTGCTGGCCTTGCTGATGTTTGCGCTGGCAACACGCCTGGGTCGCTACGTTGGCCTGATTCCCATCGTCAGCCAATTGCTCCTGGCGACGTTCGGCCTGCCGTTGCTGATGGTGTTCTGGATCGAGCCGCATTGGCAACTCAGCGGCGCACAACTGGTGGAGCCCGTTTGGTTGAAGACCCTGTATGGCCTGGGTTTCGCCCTCGTGCTTGGGCACATCCTCAGCGACGTGATCGAACTGGACATGGACCGGCAAAGCCTGAAAATCGCCGTGCCGAGCTTTTGCGTGCCCTTCTGCTGCGGGCTGGCGTGCGCGTTCTGGCTGCTGCCGGAGCAAGCGTGGCTAAGTTCGCTGGCGGTCGGCCTGGTGTTCGCAATCACGGCGATTCCCGTGTTGTTTTTATACCTGCACCACATCGACTACCCACCTGCGGCGACCCGACGCCTGGTACAGACTGCGATCCTGATCGACCTGACCTGCTGGAGTCTGTTCGCCATCGCCCAAGGCAGCCTGCACCTTAGCAGCCTGTTGCTACCGCTGCTGGGCGCCTGCGTACCGTTGCTCTTCAGGGCGCTGCGTCTGCGCCAGCCATGGGTCTATAGCCTGACCTTTTTCGCACTGCTGGTGGTCGCCGAGCACTACAAACTCAACGCCTTGATCCTGGGTATCGGCTACCTGTTTTGCATGGCCTGGCTCAAGCAACCCTTCGTACTGCCACTAAGCCCTGAACGGTTCAAACGCCTGCAGAACACACTGGCAATCCCCCTGATCCTGACGTTCGGGATCGTCCAGATCAACGTTCACAGCGCGGTAAGCAGCCTCAGTTGGCTGCAACTCGGCGCGCTGCTGGCGCTGCCGATTGCCAGCAAAGTGTTCGGCAACTGGCTCGGTCTGCGCTGGGCTACGCCGTCGTTTACTGGCGCAAGCCGCTGGCGTGAAAGCCTGCTGCTCAATATTCGCGGGTTGAGTGAGATCGTCTTCCTCAACCTGCTGCTGCAACAACAGCTGATCAGTCCTGCGCTGTACTTCGCGCTGATGCTGATGGGCTTGATCGCGACCCTGATGCCCGCATTCGCGGGCATGAACCGAATGATTGTCAAACCCGCCGAACAGGCAAGGAGCCCTTGTGCCAACAGCTGAAATGGAAAGACGCCAGGTCGTAGTAATTGGTGCCGGTCCCTCTGGCGCAATCGCTGCGGCACTGCTCAAGCGTCAGGGACACGACGTGCTGATCATTGAGCGCCAGCTTTTCCCACGCTTCTCCATTGGCGAGAGCCTGCTCTCGCACTGCCTGGATTTCGTCGAAGAAGCCGGCATGCTCGACGCCGTGGAGGCCGCTGGTTTTCAAGTAAAAAACGGCGCGGCCTTCGCCTGGGGCGAGCGCTACACCCATTTCGACTTTGGCGACACCTTCAGCAACGGCAAGCCGACCACGTTCCAGGTGCAACGCGCCACCTTCGACAAGTTGCTCGCCGATCAGGCTGAACTGCAAAGCGTAGAAATTCGCTATCTGGAAGAAATCACTGCAGCCAATTTCGATGGCCCGCAACCGCAGCTGCGCGCACGCCGCGAAGATGGCAGTGAGTACACCCTCGAAGCGGACTTCGTGCTGGATGCCAGCGGCTATGGCCGGGTACTGCCGCGACTGCTCGACCTGGAAGCACCGTCGAACTTTCCGATTCGCCAGGCGGTGTTTACCCACATCGAAGACCGCATTGATGACATGCAATTCGACCGCGAGAAGATCCTCGTCAGCATTCACCCCACGCATCGCGACATCTGGTTCTGGCTGATCCCGTTCAGCGATGGCCGCTGCTCGTTGGGCGTGGTCGCTTCGGCCGAGCACTTTCAACGCAAGCCAGAGGATCTGGAGGCCTGCCTGCGGGCGTTTATCGACGAAACACCAAGCCTCTCTGGCCTGCTGCAAAACGCTGTGTGGGATACCCCGGCGCGCGCCATCAATGGTTATTCGGCCAACGTCAAAACCCTGCACGGCCAGGGCTTCGCTCTGCTGGGTAACGCGGCAGAGTTTCTCGACCCGGTGTTCTCTTCCGGCGTGACCATCGCTATGCGCTCGGCAAGCATGGCTGCCGGCCTGCTGCATCGTCAGTTGCAAGGCGAAACCGTCGATTGGCACACCGAGTTCTCCGTGCCGCTCAAGCGCGGCGTCGACACGTTCCGTGCCTATGTCGAAGGCTGGTACGAAGGCACCTTCCAGGATGTGATCTTCCATTCCGACAGTCCTCCGGAAATCCGCCGCATGATCAGTGCAATCCTCGCGGGTTATGCCTGGGATGAACGCAACCCCTTTGTCAGCGAAGCCAAGCGCCGCTTGCGGGTGATCTCGGAAGTCTGCGCGAGCACAGCCCAATGAGCAGCGCCTACCTGAGCGACAGTTTCGTCGAGGAAACCCGCTTCGGCTTATGGTTCCTGCGCAGCCACACGTGGCAGCACCACGTCCTGCGCGTGGCGATCAATGATTTGCGTAGGCTCTTTGATCAAGGCGCGCCCGGCATCGCGCCACCGGCTGACGCCGTGCTCCTGGATGCGGGCTGTGGCCAGGGGAAATCCTTCCGCTACTTGCAGCAGGTGTTCGCCCCGGCGCGTTTACTGGGCGTGGATGCCGACCCGCAAAGCCTGTCCGTGAGCCGCGATGAAGCGATGCGCCAAGGCATCAATGTCGAACTGATCGGCAGCGATTGCGCGCACTTGCAACTGCCGGATGCCAGCGTCGACCTGCTGTTCTGCCACCAGACTTTTCACCATCTGGTGGAGCAAGAACAGGCCCTCGCCGAGTTCTATCGGGTGCTGAAGCCGGGCGGTTATCTGCTGTTCGCCGAATCGACCAAGGCCTACATCGATACCTGGGTGATCCGCTGGCTGTTCCGCCATCCGATGCAGGTGCAGAAGAGCGCCGGGCAATACCTCGACATGCTGCGCGGACAGGGCTTTGAGTTCGGCCCGCACACTGTTTCGTACCCGTATTTATGGTGGAGTCGTTCAAAGGATTTCGGCCTGCTGGAGCGCTTTGGACTGCGCCGCCCCGCGCCATTCGGTCAGCGCGAAGAAACCCTGGTCAACGTCGTCGCGCGCAAACCCGTGCAAGGTGGCGCAGGATGATTCGCGGCCTGCTGCTGAGCGTTTGCCTTCTTTTGCTGTGCGCCTGCGCCAGCCGGGCGCCCCTGCCCGAGACACTGCCGCACCTGCCGTTGCCGCTGCAATTGCACATCCAGCGCGAGCAAGCGGGCCAACGCCAGGATTGGTTGTTGGTGATCCAGCAAGAAGAGGCCAGTTTGCGTTGGTCGCTGCTCGACCCGCTGGGCATTCCTCTCGCCCGCCAGCGCTTGAACAACGGCACATGGCAGGCCGATGGTCTGTTGCCGCCCAATCCGGAAGCACGCGAGCTGTTCGCCGCGCTGCTGTTCGCCCTGACGCCGGCCCCTGAGTTACGCAGCCGCTATCCTGCCGCGCAATCCCAGGCCCGCCAACGCAACTTGGGCACGCGCTGGCGCGTCGATTACCGTCAACCGCAGGTCTTCAGTCTGCGGCTGGAGCAGGGCCTGAGTTACAACGTCAGCCCGTTGAATGACGAGGCCACGCCATGACCGCCTACCTCAATGCCCTGGGGTTGATTTGCGCCCTGGGCAATAACAAAACCGAGGTCGCGCGCAGGTTGTTCGCAGGCGATGACTCAGGCATGATCGACGAGAACGACTGGGTTCCGGGTCGGCGCTTGCCGGTCGGTGCCGTACACGACGTATTACCTCAGATTCCTCCCGAGTTGGGCCAGCAAAGCAGCCGCAACAATCAACTCCTGCTGGCCGCCGCCCTGCAAATCAAAGACGATATCCAGCAAGCCATTGAACGCTATGGCCGCTCGCGTATCGGCGTGATTCTCGGCACCAGCACCTCGGGGATCGATGAAGCCAGTCGTGGCATTGCGATGTATCTGCGCGAGCAGCGATTCCCCTGCGATTATGACTATCAGCAACAGGAACTCAGCGCCCCGGCGAATTTCCTCGCGGCCTGGCTGCAACTCAGCGGCCCGGCTTACGTCATTTCCACCGCCTGCACCTCCAGCGCGCGGGCGCTGCTCAGTGCGCGGCGCTTGCTGGACATGGGGGTGTGCGACGCGGTGCTGTGCGGTGGCGTAGACACCCTGTGCAAGCTGACGCTGAACGGGTTTTCCGCACTGGAAGCGGTATCGGAACAGCGCTGCAATCCATTTTCGCGCAATCGCAACGGGATCAACATCGGCGAGGCAGCGGTCTTGTACCTCATGACCCGCGAGGCCAGCGGTGCCACGTCGATTGCCCTGCTCGGTGCGGGCGCGAGCTCTGATGCCCACCATATTTCCGCACCGGAACCCAGTGGTCGCGGCGCGCGCCAAGCCATGCAAAAAGCGCTGAACAATGCCGGCCTGCATGCAGAGCAGATCGATTACCTGAACTTGCACGGCACCGCCACGCAGCACAATGACGCGATGGAAAGCTTCGCCGTGCAGGCGATTTTTCCAGACGGCGTTCCCTGTTCATCAACCAAACCCATGAGCGGCCACACCCTCGGCGCTGCCGGAGCGCTGGAAGCAGCATTCTGCTGGCTGAGCCTGGCCCCGGAAAATACGCAACAGGCATTGCCACCGCACCTCTGGGACGGCGAAGCCGATTCCCAACTGCCCGCTTTGAAATGGGTTGAGCCCGGCCAGCGCCTGCTGCACACCCGACCACGCCGACTGATGAGCAATTCCTTCGCCTTCGGCGGCAATAACGTCAGCCTGATTATAGGAGACGCCCCATGATCGATTGGCCGATTGCCGAACTGGTGCCCCACGCCGGAGACATGATCCTCATCGATCAGGTCCTGACGTTCGACGAAGAACAAATTCACACCCGTCTGAAAGTCCGCCCTGGCGGCTTGTTCAGCCGCGCCGATGGTAGCCTCCCAGCCTGGGTCGGGATCGAACTCATGGCCCAGAGCATTGCCGCCTACGCGGGTTGCAAGGCGCGCGCGCAAGGCCATAAGGTCCAACTCGGCTTTTTGTTGGGCACGCGCAAGTTCGAATGCAACGTCGAGCACTTCCCCGCAGGCAGCGAACTGACCATCCACGCCCTGCGCTCACTGCAGGATGACAACGGCATGGGCGTCTTCGAGTGCCACCTGACCGGCCCCGGCATCAAGGCCATGGCGCGGGTTAACGTGTATTGCCCACCCCTGCCCGCTGACTATCTCGCTGAAGGAGTTTGCGCATGACTGAATCAATACTGGTCACCGGCTCCAGCCGTGGCATCGGCCGTGCCATCGCCCTGCGTCTGGCCCAGGCCGGTTACGATCTGATCCTGCATTGTCGTAGCGGCCGTACTGAGGCCGAAGCGGTTCAGCGGGAAATCCAGGCCTTGGGCCGACAAGCGCGCATACTGCAATTCGACGTCGCCGACCGGGCTGCGTGCAAGGCGATTCTCGAAGCCGATGTGGACACTCACGGCGCCTATTACGGCGTTGTCTGCAATGCCGGTCTGACCCGTGACGGCGCCTTTCCGGCGTTGACCGACGAAGACTGGGACGTGGTCATGCGCACCAACCTCGATGGTTTCTACAACGTTCTGCACCCGGTAATGATGCCAATGATCAGGCGTCGCGCCGCTGGGCGGATAGTGTGCATCACATCGGTTTCGGGCTTGATCGGCAATCGTGGACAGGTAAATTACAGCGCCTCCAAGGCAGGTATCATTGGGGCTGCCAAAGCGCTCGCCATCGAACTGGGCAAACGCAAGATCACCGTCAACTGCGTCGCCCCCGGCTTGATCGATACGGCAATGCTCGACGAAAATGTGCCCGTGGATGAGCTGATGAAAATGATCCCCGCGCAACGCATGGGCACCCCCGAAGAAGTCGCCGGTGCCGTGAATTTCCTGATGTCGGCCGAAGCGTCCTACATCACCCGTCAGGTTCTGGCGGTCAACGGAGGCCTGTGCTAATGAAGCGCGTAGTTGTTACCGGCATGGCCGGTATTACATCGCTGGGCAGTGACTGGACCAGTATCGAAGCCAATTTCAACGCCAACCGCAGCGGCATTCGGCGGATGGATGAGTGGGACCGTTTTACCGAACTCAACACCCGCCTCGCCGGCCCGATCGACGATTTCGCGGTGCCTGGACACTGGTCCCGCAAACAGTTGCGCAGCATGGGTCGCGTGTCGCGGCTCGCCGTCGGCGCGGCTGAACAGGCGTTGCTCGACGCGGGCCTGCTCAACGACCCGATCATTCGCGACGGGCGCATGGGCGTTTCCTGTGGTTCGTCCACCGGCAGCACCGATGAAATCAAAGCGTTCGGCAACATGCTGATCAACTCCGTCGCCGAGGGCCTGAACGCCAACTCCTATGTGCGGATGATGCCGCACACTACGGCGGCGAACATCAGCATCTTCTTCGGCCTGACCGGGCGTTTGATACCGACCTCCAGCGCCTGCACCAGCGGCAGCCAGGGCATCGGCTATGCCTACGAATCGATCAAGTTCGGTCGCCTGCCGCTGATGCTGGCCGGTGGCGCCGAGGAGCTGTGTCCGACCGAAGCCATGGTCTTCGACGCGCTGTACGCCACCAGCCTGAAAAACGACGCCCCGCACACCAGCCCTCGCCCTTACGACAGCGACCGCGACGGCCTGGTGATCGGTGAAGGCGGCGGCATGCTGGTCCTCGAAGAACTGGAACACGCCCTGGCCCGGGGCGCGCACATCCACGCCGAGATCGTTGGCTTCGGCAGCAACGCCGATGGCGCACACGCCACGCGTCCAGAGCAGACCACCATGCGTCGCGCCATGGAGCTGGCCCTGGAGGACGCCCACCTGAGTGCCGACGCCATCGGTTACGTCAATGGTCACGGCACCGCCACCGAACAAGGCGACATTGCAGAGACCCTGGCGACCCACAGCCTGTTCGGCGCGCGGATGCCCATCAGTTCGCAGAAAAGCTTTCTCGGCCACACCCTGGGCGCCTGCGGTGCGCTGGAGTCGTGGTTCTGCATCGAGATGATGAACCGCGACCGCTACATCCACACCCTCAACCTCGATGCTGTCGATCCGCGTTGTGCCGAACTTGATTATTTACGCGGGGAATCGCGGCATATGAGCAACCAATTCGTGATGAACAATAACTTCGCGTTTGGTGGTGTGAACACTTCACTGATCTTCCGACGCTGGTAGTAGCCCCACAAATACCCTGTAGGAGCTGACTTGTCTGCGAATCGGCTGCGAAGCAGTCGCAAAATGACTGACGTCACCACCGCATGAAGGTCCTCCGGCCCTTTTCGCAGACAAGTCAGCTCCTACGCCCTCCGGGCAGAATCGAGATCCAGTTTTCTGCGCGACAGCACGGCGGCGAAGACGAGGTGGGGCCTCTTACAGCGCTACCGCCTGCTTGGTCAACAATTCGACGAATGCCTTGGCCATCGGTGAATGCTGGTCCCGGCGCTGCACTAGCCAAACCGCCGTATTGGCCTCTGCATCGAGCAACGTTCGGTAGACCACGCCGTCGATACGCATGCGCTGGTAGGACGCCGGCAACACCGTCACCCCCAACCCTGCGGCCACCAGCCCGATAATGGTCATCGCCTCGCCCGCCTCTTGGGTGATCAGCGGGCTGAACCCTGCCTGGCGCGCCAGGTTGATCAACTGCGCGTACAAGCCGCTGCCATATGAGCGCGGGAAAAACACAAAGGGTTCAGCCGCCAACGCCGACAGCTGCAGGCCTTTTTCACTGCCCACCGCCAACGGGTGATCGGCACGTATAATCGCCACCAGCGGTTCGCGGAACAACTCCACGGCGACCAACGATTCCGGCAAAGGCAAGGGACGCATGATGCCGACCTGCACCGACTCATCCACCAGCGCCTCGGCCACTTCCTTGCTGCTCATTTCCTGCAACGCCAGGTGAACCGCCGGGAAGGCCTGACGGAACGCAAAAATCACCTGCGGAATGCTTGAGTTGAAAGGCGCCGAGGAGGTGAAACCGATTTTCAGCTCGCCTAACAGCCCCAACTGCGCACGCCGCGCCACGTCGGCCGCTTTGTCGACCTGGGCCAACACCAGACGGGCTTCGGCCAGAAACAGCCGACCGGCTTCACTCAGCTCGACGCGACGATTGGTGCGCTCGAACAACCGCGCCCCTACCTCCTGTTCAAGCGCCTGAATTTGCTGGCTCAACGGCGGTTGGGAGATACCCAGTGCTTGCGCGGCCCGGCCGAAATGCAGCTCTTCGGCCACCGCAATGAAATACCGAAGATGTCGCAGTTCCATGGATTCACCATTAGGTCGTTTTAAATATCAAACAGGTCGAACAATATATTGGAAAGAATCATTAGCGAGCTATATTCTTTTTCACATTGCCCGACCCGTTGACCCACCGAGGTCCATTGTGAAAATTGCTGCTCACCCCCACGCTAACGATATCGAGTCTTCGCCTACCGGCGATGTCGCGATGGCGTTGAGCGAGATCTACATCGAAAAAGGCACGCCGATGTTCATGCGCACGGTGCTGGCGTTGTTCTCTGGCGGCTTTGCGACCTTTGCCCTGCTGTACTGCGTGCAGCCGATGATGCCGGTCCTGTCCCATGAGTTTTCAATCAACGCAGCGCAAAGCAGCCTGATTCTTTCGGTAGCCACGGGCATGCTCGCGATTGGTTTGCTGATCACCGGCCCCATTTCGGATCGGCTAGGGCGTAAACCTGTGATGGTGACGGCGCTGTTTTGCGCCGCGCTGTTTACCATGATCAGCGCACTGATGCCGACCTGGGAAGGCATCCTGTTGACACGCGCACTGGTCGGCCTGTCCCTCAGCGGCCTGGCAGCGGTCGCCATGACCTACCTCAGCGAAGAGATCCATCCGCAGCACATCGGCCTGGCCATGGGCCTGTACATCGGCGGAAACGCCATTGGCGGTATGAGCGGGCGTCTTATCACGGGGATCCTGGTCGACTTTGTCAGCTGGCATACCGCGATGCTGATCATCGGCGGTCTGGCATTGATTGCCGCTGCGGTGTTCTGGAGGATTCTCCCCGAGTCGCGCAACTTCCGCCCACGCTCGCTGCACCCACGCAGCCTGCTCAACGGCTTTACCCTGCAGTTTCGCGATGCCGGTTTGCCGTGGCTGTTTCTCGAAGCCTTCCTGCTGATGGGCGCGTTCGTCACGTTGTTCAACTACATCGGTTATCGCTTGCTGGCTGAGCCTTACCACCTGAGCCAGTCGCTGGTCGGACTGTTCTCCGTGGTGTACCTGTCCGGTATCTACAGCTCGGCGAAAATCGGCGCGTTAGCCGATAAACTCGGACGGCGCAAAGTCTTGTGGTCGGTGATTGTGCTGATGCTGGCGGGCGTCGCCCTGACGATGTTCACCCTGCTGCCAGTGGTGATCGTCGGCGTACTGATGTTCACCTTCGGCTTCTTCGGCGCCCACTCGGTCGCCAGCAGCTGGATCGGCCGCCGCGCCCTCAAGGCCAAAGGCCAGGCGTCATCGCTCTATTTGTTTAGTTACTACGCGGGCTCCAGCGTGGCCGGTACCGCAGGTGGGATGTTCTGGCACTACGCAGGCTGGAATGGCATTGGCCTGTTCATCGGCGTACTGCTGCTGATCGCCCTGGCTGTGGCGTTGCGCCTGGCCCGGTTGGCGCCGCTGGTGACTCGCAACTGAAAGCATCGCGGGCAAGCGCGCGCCTACAGGTTTGTAGGCGCGCGCTTGCCCGCGATGGGTCGCTAAGCGGCCGCAAGTCAGCTTACTGGTGATACTGCGCCGAGAACTCATGCACAGCTTCCATGAAGACGCCAGCATTGACCGGGTCGACTTCAGGGGTAATGCCGTGACCGAGGTTGAAGACGTGTCCGGTGCCGCTGCCATAGCGGGCGAGGATGCGGGCGACTTCGGCGCGGATGGCTGTAGGGTTAGCGTAAAGCACGGTAGGGTCCATGTTGCCTTGCAACGCGACTTTGTTGCCGACGCGACGACGGGCTTCTCCGATGTCGCAGGTCCAGTCCAGACCCAAGGCATCAGCACCCGCATCGGCGATGCTTTCAAGCCACAGACCGCCGCCTTTGGTGAACAGGATGACCGGCACTTTGCGCCCGTCGTGTTCACGGATCAGACCGCTAACGATTTTACGCATGTAGGCCAGGGAGAACTCCTGATACGCGGCGTCTGACAGGCTGCCACCCCAACTGTCGAAGATCTGCACCGCTTGCGCACCCGCGAGGATCTGGCCGTTGAGGTACGAGGTCACCGACTGCGCCAGTTTATCCAGCAACAAGTGCATGGCTTGCGGGTTGTCGTAGAGCATGGCCTTGGACTTGCGGAAGTCTTTCGACGAGCCGCCTTCGACCATATAGGTCGCCAGGGTCCACGGGCTGCCGGAGAACCCGATCAGCGGCACACGGCCGTTGAGTTCACGGCGGATGGTGCTGACCGCGTCCATCACATAGCCCAGGTCTTTCTGCGGATCAGGAATCGGCAGGGCTTCGATATCGGCCAGGGTGGAGACGGTTTTTTTGAAGCGCGGACCTTCCCCGGTTTCGAAGTACAGGCCCAGGCCCATGGCGTCGGGGATGGTCAGAATGTCGGAGAACAGGATCGCCGCGTCCAGTTGTGGATAGCGGTCCAGCGGTTGCAGGGTGACTTCGCACGCGAACTCCGGGTTCATGCACAAGCTCATGAAATCACCGGCCTTGGCCCGACTGGCGCGGTATTCCGGCAGGTAGCGACCGGCCTGACGCATCATCCACACAGGGGTGACGTCGACGGGTTGCTTGAGCAGGGCACGAAGGAAACGGTCGTTCTTCAGGGCAGTCATGTCGGCATCCGGTTAAAAAGTGCGGGTATTTTCTCAGAGCGCAACGCAAAAGGCACGGCATGAGCCGTGCCTTTTATGTATCGAGGCGATTTGTCGCAGGAATCAGAGGTCGCGCCACCCTGTCGGGGTGATCACAGACCCAGGTAATCCAGGATTCCTTCGGCGGCATTTCGGCCTTCGAAGATCGCAGTCACCACCAAGTCAGATCCGCGAACCATATCGCCACCGGCGAAGATTTTCGGGTTGCTGGTCTGGTGCTTGAACTGCGCCTGTTCCGGAGCAATCACGCGGCCCTGGCTGTCAGTCTGGATGCTGAATTCCTCAAACCACAACGACGGGCTTGGACGGAAACCGAATGCGATGACCACGGCATCGGCCGGGATGATCTCTTCGGAGCCCGGGATTGGCTCGGGGCTGCGACGGCCACGGGCGTCTGGCTCGCCAAGACGGGTCTCGACCACCTTCACGCCTTCGACCTTGTCTTCGCCAACGATAGCGATTGGCTGACGGTTGTAGAGGAATTTCACCCCTTCTTCCTTGGCGTTCTTCACTTCTTTACGCGAGCCGGGCATGTTCGCTTCGTCGCGACGATAAGCACAGGTCACCGATTTGGCGCCTTGGCGAATCGCGGTGCGGTTGCAGTCCATCGCGGTGTCACCACCGCCGAGCACCACAATCTTCTTGCCCTTCATGTCGACGAAATCTTCCGGCGCCTTTTCGAAGCCCAGATTGCGGTTGACGTTGGCGATCAAGTAATCCAGTGCATCGTGCACGCCTGGCAGGTCTTCACCGGCAAAGCCACCCTTCATATAGGTGTAGGTGCCCATGCCCATGAACACAGCATCGTATTCTTCAAGCAGTTGATCGATGGTGACGTCCTTGCCGACTTCGGTATTGAGGCGGAACTCGATACCCATGCCGGTGAAAACTTCGCGACGATTGCTCAGCACGCTTTTTTCCAGCTTGAACTCCGGGATGCCGAAGGTCAGCAAACCGCCGATTTCCGGGTTTTTGTCGAACACCACCGGGGTCACGCCACCGCGCACCAGCACGTCGGCACACCCCAGGCCCGCAGGCCCGGCACCGATCACCGCAACACGTTTGCCGGTCGCTTTGACCTTGGACATGTCTGGGCGCCAGCCCATGGCGAACGCGGTGTCCGTGATGTACTTCTCCACCGAACCGATGGTGACCGCACCAAAACCGTCGTTGAGGGTGCAGGCACCCTCACACAGACGATCCTGAGGGCATACCCGGCCACAGACTTCCGGCAGGGTGTTGGTCTGGTGTGACAGCTCGGCAGCCGCCAGGATATTGCCTTCGGCCACCAGTTTGAGCCAGTTGGGAATGAAGTTGTGCACCGGGCACTTCCATTCGCAGTACGGGTTGCCGCAACCCAGACAGCGGTGGGCCTGATCGGCCGACTGCTGGGGTTTGAACGGTTCGTAGATTTCTACGAACTCTTTCTTGCGTTGACGCAACAGTTTCTTCTTCGGATCTTTGCGCCCGACCTCGATGAACTGGAAGTCATTATTTAGACGTTCAGCCATGTTAAAACCTCATCAAACACTTCAGGCGCATATCACTGCGGGTTGGCACGGGTGCTGGAAAGCAACGATTTCAAGCTGGCAGCCTTAGGCTTGACCAACCAGAACCGACGCAGATAGTCATCGAGGTTTTCGGTGAGGTGACGACCCCACTCGCTATTGGTTTCCTCGACGTATTCGGCCAGCACGCGTTGCAGGTGGCTGCGATAAGCCTCCATCGTTTCGCCGCTGATCCGTTGGATTTCCACCAGTTCGTGGTTGACCTTGTCAACGAAGGTGTTGTCTTGGTCCAGCACGTAGGCGAAACCACCGGTCATACCGGAGCCGAAGTTATAGCCCGTTTTACCCAGTACACAGACGAAACCGCCTGTCATGTATTCACAGCAGTGGTCGCCCGTGCCTTCAACGACGGTGTGGGCACCGGAGTTACGCACTGCAAACCGCTCGCCAGCGGTACCGGCCGCGAACAGTTTGCCGCCGGTTGCACCGTACAGACAGGTGTTGCCGATGATGGCGCTGTCCTGAGTCTTGTACGCGCTGCCGACTGGCGGAACGATGACCAGCTTGCCGCCGGTCATGCCCTTGCCGACGTAGTCGTTGGCATCGCCTTCCAGGTACATGTTCAAGCCACCGACGTTCCACACGCCGAAGCTTTGCCCGGCCGTGCCTTTGAAACGGAACGTGATCGGCGCCCTGGCCATGCCCTGGTTGCCGTGCAGCTTGGCGACTTCACCGGAAATCCGCGCGCCGATGGACCGGTCGCAGTTGCAGATATCCATGGAGAAGTCAGCGCCGCTGAGGCCGACGATTGCAGGCTTGGCCATCTCGACCATTTTCTCGGCCAGCAAGCCTTTGTCGAACGGCGGGTTGCGTTCCACCTGACAGAACTGTGGCTTGTCCGCCGGGATATAGTCGCTGCCCAGCAGCGGCGTCAAATCCAGGTGCTGCTGCTTGGCGGTTTCGCCCGGCAGGATTTCCAGCAGGTCAGTACGCCCGATCAGTTCTTCGAGGGTGCGCACGCCCAGCTTGGCCAGCCACTCGCGGGTCTCTTCGGCGACGAAGGTGAAGAAGTTCACCACCATGTCGACGGTGCCGATGTAGTGATCTTTACGCAGCTTCTCGTTCTGCGTCGCCACGCCGGTGGCGCAGTTGTTCAGGTGGCAGATGCGCAGGTATTTGCAGCCCAGGGCGATCATTGGCGCGGTGCCGAAGCCGAAGCTTTCAGCGCCGAGGATCGCCGCCTTGATCACGTCCAGACCGGTTTTCAGACCACCATCGGTCTGCACCCGGACTTTGCCGCGCAGGTCGTTGCCGCGCAGGGTCTGGTGAGTTTCAGCCAGGCCGAGTTCCCACGGAGCGCCCGCGTATTTGATCGAGGTCAGCGGCGAAGCACCGGTACCACCGTCGTAACCGGAGATGGTGATCAGGTCGGCGTAAGCCTTGGCCACACCGGCTGCGATGGTGCCTACGCCCGCTTCTGCCACCAGTTTGACCGAAACCAGCGCCGCCGGGTTGACCTGTTTCAGGTCAAAAATCAGCTGCGACAAGTCTTCAATCGAGTAGATGTCGTGGTGCGGCGGCGGTGAAATCAGGGTCACGCCAGGCACCGCATAACGCAGCTTGGCGATCAAACCGTTGACCTTGCCACCGGGCAACTGACCACCTTCGCCGGGCTTGGCGCCCTGAGCGACTTTGATCTGCAGCACTTCGGCGTTGACCAGATATTCAGCGGTAACGCCAAAACGACCGGTCGCCACCTGCTTGATCTTCGAGCTTTTCACCGTGCCATAACGCACAGGGTCTTCGCCGCCTTCACCGGAGTTAGAGCGTGCGCCCAAGCGGTTCATCGCTTCGGCCAAGGCTTCGTGCGCCTCAGGCGACAGTGCGCCGAGGGAAATCCCGGCGGAGTCGAAGCGCTTGAGAATTTTCTCCAACGGTTCGATTTCCTCAATCGCCAACGGCTGATCGAGGGTCGTGACCTTGAGCAGATCGCGAAGCATCGACACCGGACGGTTGTCGACTAACGCGGTGTACTCCTTGAACTTGCTGTAATCCCCCTGCTGCACGGCGGCTTGCAAGGTGCTGACAACGTCTGGGTTGTACGCGTGGTATTCGCCGCCATACACAAACTTGAGCAGACCGCCCTGCTG